>JBBFME010000229.1:0-508 GCA_037478695.1 Pseudothermotoga sp. | reverse complement strand
CCGCTCCCTGAGGGGTGGGGGGTCTTTGAGTCCGAAAGAAGGTCCTCTCTGAAAGGGATGGCAACCAATTATCAGCAAGACGGCAAGTGGACGGCGGCCGTCATGTCCGAAAGAAGGTCCTCTCTGAAAGGGATGGCAACCTGCATCTCTTCCGTCTGTAACCTGTTAATTTTTTCGATGTCCGAAAGAAGGTCCTCTCTGAAAGGGATGGCAACTCTAAAGCGGTAGTCTTTTATCTGTCCGCGAATGTGTTCAAGTCCGAAAGAAGGTCCTCTCTGAAAGGGATGGCAACTCCCAGATTTCGTTTTTCCTTCCACATTTTCCATTGGGTCCGAAAGAAGGTCCTCTCTGAAAGGGATGGCAACTTACATACATGAAATGTGCAAGGTTCTCGATTGTTGGCACGTCCGAAAGAAGGTCCTCTCTGAAAGGGATGGCAACCGCCGGTTAAAGAAACATTGCGCATTGTGTACAATCTGTGGTCCGAAAGAAGGTCCTCTCTGAAAGG
>JBBFME010000228.1:0-518 GCA_037478695.1 Pseudothermotoga sp. | reverse complement strand
ATATCAAAGGCTTTATGAAAAAATTCATCGCTTTCAGCTCAGGTGACATGTAAAGCAAAGCAGATGCATAAGCACCTATAGCCATGAATCCAGCATGTCCTAAGGAGAATTGCCCGGTAAACCCGTTTATCAAGTTAAGACTCACACCGAGAATTACATATATAGCTGCAACATTCATGATTCGAATTATGTACGCATCAAAATTCTGTTGTGCATAGTGAATGAAGACAAAGAACACTATAATCACAACCACTGTTAACCAAAATGATCTTTGCCTGTACACGCTTACTCCTCCTAAGCTTCGCCGAACAGACCAGTTGGTTTGAAGAGTAAAACGAGAACCAGCATGATGAAGATGAAAGCATCTCGATATCCTGCCAGATCAGGCAGAAAAGCAACCAACAGAATTGAAATCATACCAATCAAGAAACCGCCAATCATTGCTCCTTTGATGCTCCCAATACCACCTATTATCGCAGCTGTGAAAGCACGCCAACCAGGAAAGACCCCCATGAAAG
>JBBFME010000227.1:0-540 GCA_037478695.1 Pseudothermotoga sp. | reverse complement strand
CGGGATGTTCGATGGACAGCAACTGCCCGCCTGTGCTGGCATCCCAGACGCGCACGGTGTAGTCGTCGCTGGCCGAAGCCACGCGCGTCTGGGATGCCAGCACAGGCGGGCAGTTGCTGTCCATCGAACATCCCGACTGGGTAAGGGCAGTCGCTTTCAGCCCGGACGGGGCATGGCTCGTCAGCGGTAGCAACGACGGCGTGGTGCGCGTCTGGGATGCGGCGACGGGCGAGCTGCTGGCCGAACTGACAGGTCACGAAGACTATGTCAACAGTGTGGCTTTCAGCCCGGATGGGAACTACATCGTTTCCGGCAGCGACGACAGCACGGTCATCATCTGGTGGGACCTGGATTTGATGGATCACTCAGCCAGAGAATCCTTCGTGCTGCGCGGACACGCTGACTGGGTGAATGCCGTGGCCTTCAGCCCGGACGGTCTGCTGATCGCTTCGGCCAGCGACGATGGCTCTGTGCTGTTGTGGGATGCGCCGCGCTAAGCGCCCATACTCTCAATTCTGGCAACACATGGTGAGGGCCGGC
>JBBFME010000226.1:0-547 GCA_037478695.1 Pseudothermotoga sp. | reverse complement strand
CCACAGATATAGGAAATCACAGCGACCAAGATATAGTTCATCGATTGTCCCTGCCTTTGAAACTCAAAATTATAGGTGAACCAGTGAAAGGATATACCATTTCTCTGATGAGTCTTTGCAATGTCCTCGATACGGTTTCAGTGGCTTGTTCTTTTTTGTTGACTTGAACGACAAACTTGGGTGGTTTCACTTTCACTTGTCTAATAGAGTATATCCTGAGTTCTCCTTTGGAAAGGTTTGGTGCCAGAAGAGAAAGCTGGGATACCAGTTTGCTCAACTGATTTTGGGGTATCTTTTTCGAGTAGGATTCGTATGCTTCATCAATTGCCTCTATGAGCTGTTTCAGGCCGATATTTTTCACTGCGCTTGTGAAGACGATCCGACAGAAATTTGCAAATGGCATTTGTGAGTAGAAGAACTCTTCATACTGTTTTCTTGAAACCTCACTCAAGTCGAATTTGTTCATCACACAGACCATAGCTCTACCGTTACTCAGTATCAGATCTGCTATTCTTTTGTCTTGATGGGTAATACCCTCTGCTGCATC
>JBBFME010000225.1:0-554 GCA_037478695.1 Pseudothermotoga sp. | reverse complement strand
AACTACGTTGTTCTTTGGACATTGCTGTCCGAAAGAAGGTCCTCTCTGAAAGGGATGGCAACAATGTTGCCGTGATGTTTGCGTTGTACATGATCGCTGCGTGTCCGAAAGAAGGTCCTCTCTGAAAGGGATGGCAACCACCTTATCAATTCTCTTAAGACTGTGCGTAGTCAACACTAGTCCGAAAGAAGGTCCTCTCTGAAAGGGATGGCAACACAGTTTTCCCGCTGTTAGTTTCTCCGACTGTGTTCGCCTGTCCGAAAGAAGGTCCTCTCTGAAAGGGATGGCAACAGAGTGTGCCTGTCTATTCCATATGTCTGAAACAAGTAGTGTCCGAAAGAAGGTCCTCTCTGAAAGGGATGGCAAGGTATTGCAGCTTTTTGTGAAATGTCAAAAGAATGTTGGACAAACTTTATCGCTCAACAGCAAACCTCTTCAGTCACAAATGGATAATCTTCGCCGTTGAACAGAGTATCGTCTATGGATGGTTCACGGTTATTCTTATGACTATGCGAAAAAGTGGCACCTTGAAACAGGAAGAACCATCTTTGAAC
>JBBFME010000224.1:0-555 GCA_037478695.1 Pseudothermotoga sp. | reverse complement strand
AGGTCCTCTCTGAAAGGGATGGCAACTCCAGCTGAAAATCGGCAATCAGGTTGAAAAGTCTGGTTAGGTCCGAAAGAAGGTCCTCTCTGAAAGGGATGGCAACTTTTTGTTCCACAATTCACACCAAAAATCGGTACTCTCGAGTCCGAAAGAAGGTCCTCTCTGAAAGGGATGGCAACTCTACCCAAAAAATCTTTTCGTGAATACAATAATCTCCACGTCCGAAAGAAGGTCCTCTCTGAAAGGGATGGCAACTTCCGCCCATACGAATGACGCATAGCTTACGATGTCCGCAAGTCCGAAAGAAGGTCCTCTCTGAAAGGGATGGCAACATCTGTTGACGGTACATCAAAAATCAAGTTTTTTCCAAAAAGTCCGAAAGAAGGTCCTCTCTGAAAGGGATGGCAACGGTCTCCAGTTCCGGGAAGGAGGCAAAACTACAATCTCATGTCCGAAAGAAGGTCCTCTCTGAAAGGGATGGCAACACAGTATAGTTACACTAGTGTCGTAAACTATTCTCATCAGTGGTCCGAAAGAAGGTCCTCTCTGAAAGGG
>JBBFME010000223.1:0-566 GCA_037478695.1 Pseudothermotoga sp. | reverse complement strand
ATGGTGAAAAGACTGCAGCTGAAGCACTTAAGAATGCACAAGAAAAAGTGCAGAAAGAACTCGATAAATGGTTAACTAAATGAGAGAAAAATGAAAAATCACACAGCCGCTCTTGTAAGAAGAGTGGCTGTTCCTTTCATAGGTTCAGGAAAGCAGATGTGGTCAACTACCGCCGCTTAAAGAAGTGGAGGCTTGAAAAGTCTTAGCCAGGGGGCATCAGCTCTATCGGGCTACATTAGACAGTCGGAGTGCTGTTCAAGTTCAGGCTTTCTCATGCAAGTTTAAAAAGTCCTAAGGAGGCTTGCTGTTTGTAGTGTATGTAATTTCAAAGACACAAAAACCACTAATGCCAATAGAAAGGCACGGCAAAGTAAGAAGGCTTTTAATGCAGAAACTTGTAAAGGCAGTCGAGCGAGAATCGTTTACTATCAAGCCGCTATACAATACACTTCAGGGAAGATAGATAACAGTGCAAAACATAAAGGGAGGGCAAAGACGTTAATGTTAGAAAGGAGGAAAGAGCGCATTGCTCTGCATCTTGCAGAAGGTGGAGTTCGTTGCGCTCG
>JBBFME010000222.1:0-581 GCA_037478695.1 Pseudothermotoga sp. | reverse complement strand
ACTTTTCGCAAATTTCTTACTTCAAGCAATTTTTTTTTGCTAAAATACAAAAGGCAATCAATAAAGAATTTGAAAAATGATTGACTACAATGTATATTATAAATAGATTGTCACTTCGTTAAAACGATCGCGCGGTGGAGCAGCTGGTAGCTCGTTGGGCTCATAACCCAAAGGTCGCAGGTTCAAATCCTGCCCGCGCTACCAAGGCGGAGTAGCTCAGTTGGTTAGAGCACACGGCTCATATCCGTGGTGTGGGGGGTTCGAGTCCCTCCTCCGCTAATTACCTTTTAAAATTATAATATTTCCTGCAATCATCGCATAGCCCATGCGATGTTTTTTTATCCATATAACTATTAAAATATTCTTCCAGTGATACCCACTTGCCATCTACATAAATTTTATTGCAACCTGCACATATTCGTACGTATGATTCAAGATTCTTTATTTTTATCAATAGTCTTATGGTGTGATACACCAGAAATCCAAATATGGTAGTAAAAATAAATGTTTCCATAAGACTTTCTTCATAATTCACCGGAGTTTGTTCAGCATTAAAAAGTAGGTGAGGTAAATCAAAAATT
>JBBFME010000221.1:0-587 GCA_037478695.1 Pseudothermotoga sp. | reverse complement strand
ATCCCTTTCAGAGAGGACCTTCTTTCGGACTGATTTACCATGAAGAACTTCAAGAATTTGTTGAGATATAGTTGCCATCCCTTTCAGAGAGGACCTTCTTTCGGACGAAGAAGGGGGAGGAGCTAAGTTCCACCTCCCCCTGTTGCCATCCCTTTCAGAGAGGACCTTCTTTCGGACTCGGAGTATTTCCACTTGTCGATGAAACTTTCTTGGTTATGTTGCCATCCCTTTCAGAGAGGACCTTCTTTCGGACAGAAGAAGCATTGGAGACTGGAAAGACAATAGAAACAGCAGTTGCCATCCCTTTCAGAGAGGACCTTCTTTCGGACTATGCAACTTTCTCGCTTTTGGTTACTCAAGTATGCGTTGCCATCCCTTTCAGAGAGGACCTTCTTTCGGACTTCATCGACAGATTCATCTTTATAACGGCAACCAACTCATGTTGCCATCCCTTTCAGAGAGGACCTTCTTTCGGACCACCTTCCGGCGGCCGTCAAGGGGGCAAGGGGTCGTAAGAGTTGCCATCCCTTTCAGAGAGGACCTTCTTTCGGACTGAAGAAACACATATAGCGGGGAGCAATCCCCGC
>JBBFME010000220.1:0-591 GCA_037478695.1 Pseudothermotoga sp. | reverse complement strand
CTATAATGAGTCGAGTGCCACGGATGTGCTCAACTATGTGGCCTCGATCTTCGCCCGCGGTCAGTCCAAGAAGTGACCGGCTGCCGCGAAGGGGAGCAGAGATTCGCAAGGAGAGCAGACACCGTCGGGCCAAGGAGACCCAAAGGCTCCCGGCTCCAACCGCCTCAGCCTGCGGTGGAACGAGCCAAGCTGCCGGCTCGGCACCGCGACGTGGGGCAGACGGGGGTGCAACCGAGGCACGGAACACACAGCTCCCGACGCCAGCGGGGCGCTGAGGGATGGGGGCCTGACCGACCTGAAGGTGTGAACCTGGTCAGGTCCGGAAGGAAGCAGCCATAAGCGCTGGAGGGTGCGGCTCAGGGCACCCCCATCCCTCGGCGCCCCGCACCGTCTACCACCCTCGCAATTTCCCGCGCAATTCCCCCGGTTGCTCTTCTCTTGCCGCCCTGTCCCCGGATACGATGCTATAGCGAACTCAACGGGAGTCAGAGAAGCCGCGAGTCAGAGACCGCAGCGGTGCGATCCGCGGTGTCCAGCCTCAAACCAAGGCAAGGGATCGTCCTCCCCGCGTGGCATCGACCTGGGCTGAGG
>JBBFME010000219.1:0-629 GCA_037478695.1 Pseudothermotoga sp. | reverse complement strand
CAGGTTTCAATCGAATCTATGAGGAATGGAAACGATGGTGAATACAAGGGCTCTGTATCATATGATTTTTGTTTCAATCGAATCTATGAGGAATGGAAACGCGCTTCGACTTATTTTGCGTCCAAGATAGAGAAGAGTTTCAATCGAATCTATGAGGAATGGAAACCAAAATACAATCCGATATGGACAGAAGAGTATATCAAAGTTTCAATCGAATCTATGAGGAATGGAAACAGATTCGCACAGACAAAGAGAATGTGCAAGAGACTCGTTTCAATCGAATCTATGAGGAATGGAAACCAGGAGATCACGCAGGCAACAGGAGGAAAACTCTCCGTTTCAATCGAATCTATGAGGAATGGAAACCACGATCAAGCACGTGAAGTTCTCTGCTATCCCGATCGTTTCAATCGAATCTATGAGGAATGGAAACCATCGCTCTGTCCAACGTCAAAATAGCTTGTACCTGCGTTTCAATCGAATCTATGAGGAATGGAAACATGATCGCATCAGAAAGCTACAAGATAATTCAAAAAAGTTTCAATCGAATCTATGAGGAATGGAAACAGAGATCAAAACGGAGCGCCTTTGCTAACAACAATCGTTTCAATCGAATCTATGAGGAATGG
>JBBFME010000218.1:0-799 GCA_037478695.1 Pseudothermotoga sp. | reverse complement strand
TCCTCACAGATGGAAGAAGTGAACAAATCAGCACAGAACGCATCTGCATCGATACAAGAGGTAACAAGCGGCATACAAGAAGTTGCAGCAAGTGCACAGAATGTATCTAAATCAGCACAAGAATTGACAGAGAAAGCCTCGCAGGTGAACAGTGCAGCAAAAGAAGGAGAAAAGGCAGTACAGTTGATAGCTCAGATAATCACACAGACAAAAGAGAAAGCCACACAGACAGAGAAAGCAGTCAGTCAACTGAGTGAAAGGGCAAAGAACATAGGAGAGATAGTACAAACGATAAACTCTATAGCAGAGCAAACAAATCTATTGGCATTGAACGCAGCGATAGAGGCAGCACGAGCAGGGGAAGCAGGAAGAGGCTTTGCGGTGGTAGCAGATGAGATAAGAAAACTTGCAGAGGAGAGTAAGAAAGCTACAGACAAGATAGGACAGATCTTGAATCAGATACAGCAAGGAGCACAAGAGGCAAGTTTGGTGACGAATGAGACAGTGAATGTGGTAGAAAAGGCAACAGAGCAATCAGAGGTAGTGAGAGAAAGGTTGACGAATATATTAAGGCAAGTAGAGGGCATAACGAGTCAGATAGAGAGCTTAGCTGCGAGTTCAGAGGAGCAGAGTGCAGCGGCAGAAGAGATGAGCAGTGCGATGGACACAGCGACGAAGTCAATAACAATGATAGCACAGCAGATAGAAGAGATGACGCAAGCTGTGAGACAACAAGCAGATTCAAGTCAGAATGTGAGTGGTTCTTCTGAAGAACTTTCATCTATTGCAGAAAGTTTGG
>JBBFME010000217.1:0-813 GCA_037478695.1 Pseudothermotoga sp. | reverse complement strand
CGATTGAAACCAATGTTAGTGTTAACTTTTTCAATGTGGAGTTAGAGGTTTCCATTCCTCATAGATTCGATTGAAACCTGGATGATCGTGTGAGAAAGGAGGAATTCTATGAAGTTTCCATTCCTCATAGATTCGATTGAAACGAGAAGACCGATCCAGTTGAAAGCCTTTACTTAGACGTTTCCATTCCTCATAGATTCGATTGAAACCAGAATAATAACAGTACATCACCACGGTTGCATCCTGGTTTCCATTCCTCATAGATTCGATTGAAACTGGTATGCAGTAGCCTGTATGAGTTTTGGTGGGTGTTTGTTTCCATTCCTCATAGATTCGATTGAAACTTGCCAAATGTGCCTATGCAAGAAGAAACTGTTTCGAGTTTCCATTCCTCATAGATTCGATTGAAACCCGTTTGTGACGATATCTATGAGCCTGCCGTTTGCAGGTTTCCATTCCTCATAGATTCGATTGAAACTTTGTAGGCGCGGGCAAAATCAGTTCGCCACCGACTGTTTCCATTCCTCATAGATTCGATTGAAACTCGTTTCATCTTGTGTAATAACCAATTCCGTACACGAGTTTCCATTCCTCATAGATTCGATTGAAACGAGGAATCGACCTTCTTGATCACTATTAGCTTTCCAGAGGTTTCCATTCCTCATAGATTCGATTGAAACGCGTCCGCAAGACGCGTGTAAAGGTTCTGCAACTCTGTTTCCATTCCTCATAGATTCGATTGAAACCGCTGTCTATCAAGTGCCTTATCAACCAATTACAACAGTTTCCATTCCTCATAGATTCGATTGAAAC
>JBBFME010000216.1:0-832 GCA_037478695.1 Pseudothermotoga sp. | reverse complement strand
CTGAGTTCCAGCTTAAAAACAGAAATAATTCGAGAAATAACGTTGCCATCTCTTTTAGAGAGAACCTCCTTTAGGACATGCAGAAGGGTTGCAAACAAACTGGGACTCGGTTTGTTGTCATCTCTTTTAGAGAGAACCTCCTTTAGGACAAGAAATCGATCTATTGAGTCTTGTAAACGACTATTTGGCGTTGCCATCTCTTTTAGAGAGAACCTCCTTTAGGACATATCTTGAGTCTCATAAACGACTTCCTACCAGAGGTAGGAAGTTGCCATCTCTTTTAGAGAGAACCTCCTTTAGGACAGATTGTATTAAAACTGTATAGAGTTGGAGACGTAATAAGTTGCCATCTCTTTTAGAGAGAACCTCCTTTAGGACGAGGTCTGGTGGGAAAACCACCAGCCCTCCAAGGGCAAGGTTGCCATCTCTTTTAGAGAGAACCTCCTTTAGGACTCTGGGAGGCGTTGACGGAGGTCTGGTGGGAAAACCGCCAGTTGCCATCTCTTTTAGAGAGAACCTCCTTTAGGACACGGCAGTCATGAGTCATTTGTAGTTGAAGTAAACGGGGCAGTTGCCATCTCTTTTAGAGAGAACCTCCTTTAGGACAAAAGTAGTAGTAGGGGATGAACTTGTGTTCGAGTCTATGTTGCCATCTCTTTTAGAGAGAACCTCCTTTAGGACAGATGAAAGCAAAAATAATTTTAAAAGGAGTAGAGAAAGGTTGCCATCTCTTTTAGAGAGAACCTCCTTTAGGACTGAGTTCCAGCTTAAAAACAGAAATAATTCGAGAAATAACGTTGCCATCTCTTTTAGAGAGAACCTCCTTTAGGAC
>JBBFME010000215.1:0-854 GCA_037478695.1 Pseudothermotoga sp. | reverse complement strand
AAAGAGATGGCAACTTGTTGAAGAGGAGTCGCGCAAAGATCTCTTTTGTGTTTTGTCCTAAAGGAGGTTCTCTCTAAAAGAGATGGCAACTATTCCTTGATTCTTTCCCTCACCCATCGAGCGAGTGTTGTCCTAAAGGAGGTTCTCTCTAAAAGAGATGGCAACACCGTAATAGTCATTAGGTCGATAGTCAGCAAGAGCATACTGTCCTAAAGGAGGTTCTCTCTAAAAGAGATGGCAACTTATCAGCTTGCGTAAAATCAGGTGAAATACGTTTTTGCAGTCCTAAAGGAGGTTCTCTCTAAAAGAGATGGCAACATAAGGTGTTAGGCCACGCTTGTGGTAATGGTCGAGCCAGTGTCCTAAAGGAGGTTCTCTCTAAAAGAGATGGCAACTTGTGGTAATGGTCGAGCCAGTTGTAGCTACAGGGGAAGTGTCCTAAAGGAGGTTCTCTCTAAAAGAGATGGCAACCGTGTTTTCAAGATGCATCGGAACATGTAATACACATAGTGTCCTAAAGGAGGTTCTCTCTAAAAGAGATGGCAACTATAGTTGGTCTTGTGAGTACTTCCTTCGTTCGAAGTTGAGTCCTAAAGGAGGTTCTCTCTAAAAGAGATGGCAACCTTTTTTCTATCTCTGTATCCAGTGCCTTTAGGAAATTCAGGTCCTAAAGGAGGTTCTCTCTAAAAGAGATGGCAACAATACCGTACTGAGTTAGATCAACCTCAAAATCAAGAACATGTCCTAAAGGAGGTTCTCTCTAAAAGAGATGGCAACAGTACGTTCATTACTGCAACCGATAAATCGAGTGGTACGAGTCCTAAAGGAGGTTCTCTCTAAAAGAGATGGCAACT
>JBBFME010000214.1:0-861 GCA_037478695.1 Pseudothermotoga sp. | reverse complement strand
AAAACACTCATTCTTGCTGTGGAATCGTTGTACAAAGATGGATTCACAAGAATCTTCAGTTTCACCGGTGTTTTCAAGATATGTATTTCTTCTACTGTCTCCACATCTTTCAGTCTTCGGATCAATTCACTTGACTGTGAATCATTCAGGTGTGGCAAGACATTTACCAAGGCGATGTTCTTAGAGAGAGGCCCAATTATCTTGACGTTTGCCGTTGTGTGTTTGTAATCGATTTCTCTCAAGAATCTGAGCAACACCTCATTTGACCAATCAACAGCGCCACCGTGATAGGATGGGTTTATCATCATCTTCAGAAGATGCTTGAGTTTGCAACCTTCGCGTTGAGCAGATTCACCTATTTTCATCGGCTTGACACCAAGATAGTCGATCAAAAGTCTGATTGTTTTTTTGTCGAGGTTCATTAAGGGAGAGTAGACTCTATCGTTCATTTTCACGCCGTTCCTACCCCAGCTATCAGAGAGATTTGACCCTGTTGCAACCACAAAGTTTCCTTGCATGGAAAGAATGAGATCAAGCTTGGCGTAACGAGTACACATGTTACAGCTTGGACCGTGACGCCAAACCTCAGACTGTCTTCGTCGACCGTCTATAAAGGTATGTCTCAACCCAAGTTCTTCTGCAACCTTTGTCACACCAAATCTTGCATTCTCATATGTAAATGGACCCCAATCTACCGTGACTAACTCGACTCTCTGATCGCCGAGCGCCATCTTTGCAAGAACTGCAACAAGTGTGCTGTCCTCTCCTCCGGAGAAGGCAATTACCAATTTCTCTCGAACAACGGTTCTAATTTCTGATACTATGCTGTCTATAATCTCTTGAAGTCTATTTTCAGTTGGT
>JBBFME010000213.1:0-895 GCA_037478695.1 Pseudothermotoga sp. | reverse complement strand
GATTGTTCATCGCTTGGCCACCTGTTGCCCTTATCCTCTCTATCTTGCAGCCATGAGATTCCATCAACTGCAAAATGTTTCTCATAGCATACGCAACACCTTCGATGACGCTGACTAACAAAGATCTGTAGTCGTCTTCGAGCGATAGACCGAAAAAAACTCCTCTCAAATTCTTGTTCCAGTATGGACTTCTCTCTCCATTCAGATGAGGCAGAAAGATTACGCCAGTAGGTCTTTTAACTGTGATCAGTTGTGATAGTTCAATCAGTCGAGTTCTCGCAACGTTCTGTGAGAACCACTCGTAGGCTTTGCCAGTTGTCGTCATCACTGCGCTTATCTTCCAATAGTCTTTTATGAAAAAAGGTGTTGTCATCAGACCAAGGCAGACGATCTTCTCTTTGCTGCACAACGTCAAACCCTGAGAGGTCCCCCCTCGATCGCAGAGCATACCATCTTCGATTGTGCCAGTACCGACCAGTGCCATGGCAAAATCTGGTGCGCCAGAGATGATCTCGATTTGTTCATCAACCTTTAAAGTGTGTGCGGCTTCTGGTTTGATCTTTCCGATTGAATTTCCCGTAGGTATCAGCTGTGGTATGAGAAAGGTCTTATGAAGGTCAAAGGTCTCGAGTGCTTCGCAGTTCCACGGAAGATACCCTTCAAAAGGAAAGGTTGCATTCACGATCAATCCAGTCAACTTCAAGATTATGTAGTCACTGGGTTGAAGTAGGTACACCCTCTGGCTTATCTCTTTGAGAAAGATCAAATGCGAGATAACCGTTGCTATCTGTTCGTCTATACCCTTTTTGATTATCGAACCAATGTGCTCATACCCTCTTTTGTCGAGCCACGTAATTGCTTTCCCAAAGAGTTTCCCATCTTCTTTCACCATCAC
>JBBFME010000212.1:0-905 GCA_037478695.1 Pseudothermotoga sp. | reverse complement strand
GGGCGGGGATAAGTTTCAATCGAATCTATGAGGAATGGAAACATGCAAATATCTAAGAGTGCACTTGAAACTATAAAGTTTCAATCGAATCTATGAGGAATGGAAACTCTTGATTATCTTCACCATCTTGTAAAGGCTCACTAGTTTCAATCGAATCTATGAGGAATGGAAACAATTCTAATCTTTTCCCTATTTGGAAGTATCAGCATGTTTCAATCGAATCTATGAGGAATGGAAACAGCAAGAGGCTGGAATTGGAGAACCGAGCGAGCCTGGTTTCAATCGAATCTATGAGGAATGGAAACTTCTTCACAAGTTCCAGTAGCGAACGGAAACGACTCAGTTTCAATCGAATCTATGAGGAATGGAAACCATTATCAATCGCGACACAGTCCTCATCAATCGTGAGTTTCAATCGAATCTATGAGGAATGGAAACAATCAGAACGAAGACTTTGTTCTCAGAGTGACCATCAGTTTCAATCGAATCTATGAGGAATGGAAACCCTCCTCAGCAACCACACCAATAAGGCAGTCAAACCGTTTCAATCGAATCTATGAGGAATGGAAACCCGCCATCAGAAGTAAGGCAAGTATAAACTTTCTGCGTTTCAATCGAATCTATGAGGAATGGAAACACGTGTTTCTCGCTTCCAGATAGCCCGATTTCAACGGTTTCAATCGAATCTATGAGGAATGGAAACTCGCGTCCAGTAGTTCGATCACTTGCCCGAACGCCTGTTTCAATCGAATCTATGAGGAATGGAAACCCTTTCGTCTTCGGTTATTCCCGACACACCTACCTAGTTTCAATCGAATCTATGAGGAATGGAAACGGTAAGAAGTCACAAATTTTTCTGCATTGCCGATTTGTTTCAATCGAATCTATGAGGAATGGAAACTCAC
>JBBFME010000211.1:0-936 GCA_037478695.1 Pseudothermotoga sp. | reverse complement strand
GGCAGTCCGAAAGAAGGTCCTCTCTGAAAGGGATGGCAACGGGGGAGCTGGACAAACTGGCCCTCGATTTTAATCACGAGGGGTCCGAAAGAAGGTCCTCTCTGAAAGGGATGGCAACGGTGACTGGATATTTTTTTCTTATAATTTACACCACTTTGTCCGAAAGAAGGTCCTCTCTGAAAGGGATGGCAACGGGTCTTTGATTATGACCTCACCTTGGGCCGTTTCACCTCGTCCGAAAGAAGGTCCTCTCTGAAAGGGATGGCAACATACTACCTCTAACTAAGTTCACTCTTGGTAGTTCGTTAACGTCCGAAAGAAGGTCCTCTCTGAAAGGGATGGCAACCAAGTGGGCGGCGGCCATCATGAACGATTTCGTATTTCACGTCCGAAAGAAGGTCCTCTCTGAAAGGGATGGCAACACTAATCTTTCTCTTTGGTCTAAATCTCTAACTGGCATAGGTCCGAAAGAAGGTCCTCTCTGAAAGGGATGGCAACCAGGACCCTTTAATTACAACTAAAATTCCATGGGCCTGGCGTCCGAAAGAAGGTCCTCTCTGAAAGGGATGGCAACTCAGGTGGTGGGTCTTTAACGATTACCTCACCACCTGCTTGTCCGAAAGAAGGTCCTCTCTGAAAGGGATGGCAACCCCCTTCCCTGACGGCCGCCGCTCAGGTGGTGGGTCTTTAAGTCCGAAAGAAGGTCCTCTCTGAAAGGGATGGCAACACAACTTACCGCCACGACGGGAGGGCGGTAAGATCAAAAGTCCGAAAGAAGGTCCTCTCTGAAAGGGATGGCAACCCCTGACGGCCGCCACTCGAGGGCGGGGATCTTTAAGTCCGAAAGAAGGTCCTCTCTGAAAGGGATGGCAACTCGCCGCCCTCCAAGCACCCAAGAGGTACACTCTTGGTCCGAAAGAAGGTCCTCTCTGAAAG
>JBBFME010000210.1:0-1217 GCA_037478695.1 Pseudothermotoga sp. | reverse complement strand
ACCACAACGCTTGAGAAAAACAGCAGCCGAAACACCAGCCGGACCAGCTCCTACGATCCCAACATGCATTCTATCTCACCTGCTGAGGATATGATAGCAAAACCATGTGCCATGCTCTTCAACGAAGAAAAATGATAAAAATCGTCTTTGTCCCAACAAGCATCCTCTACAACAATGAGTTCATACCCTTTCACAAAGGCACTTCGCACAGTCGTTTCAACACACAGATGAGTCATTACGCCACAGACAACCAACTGGTTCACCTGCTTTTTCTTAAGAGATTCCTCAAGTTCTGTCATATGGAAAGCGTCGTACGAGTCTTTGTATATGACCTGTGCTTGAACTGGCTTTATCGATAACTGGATTTGCTTTCCTTCTACAGAATTTCCCCACCATCGCTTCATCGCATCACTGTTGCCTTTATGAACAGTGCAAAAAATCGGTAGTGATCTTTCCTCGAAAACTTTCAAGAGACTGTTAACCTTCTGAAGTGCATTCTCAACTCCGTGCAAATAAGCCTCGCTTTGAGGATCACAGAAATACCTCTGTGCATCGATTACTAACAACGCCACACGATCTACATCTATCCTGCAAGGATGCTTCTTTCTCTCCCTGGTGAAGAACATCAACTCCCCTCCACGGAAAATTCTACCGCTGACAAAATAGTCCAAGACCAACTGCGTCTCAAAAGCCTTTCAGTGCAGCCTTTTATCTGCACAGCTCTCGGCGAGATCAACAGCAAAACGAAATCACACTCTGATTCATTTGAATTCAACGCCAATAACGTTTTAACATCTTCTTCACAGCTTCCCACAAGCCCATCAAGTCTTGCCCTCTTGTTTCATATATTTCGTCCATTCTTGGCAGTCCGAAAAGACTGAAAGACACCTTTCTCGTACTTACACCGTTTAGAGTTTTTATAATGTATGATATGTGATGATAGAGCGAACAGTCCATGAGCGAATGAACACCGTTTGCGTCTGTTTGGAAAGCTAATATCTCTGTGCTTCGCTCACGCGCAACTTCGTTCTTTGATGAATCTGGGTCATTTTGTTTCACCATCTCTGCAAGGAACTAATACCAGCACTTTTATTTGTGTCTAAACATAAGAGAGTGCGAGCGCCGTCAAAGTTCAACTTTGAATCATTTCTTATTCTTTGCTTGAAGACCGTAGTGATACTTCCAACTCCTGTGTTCTATTGAAGGCTTCGAAAAAA
>JBBFME010000209.1:0-1349 GCA_037478695.1 Pseudothermotoga sp. | reverse complement strand
GAGAAGGAGAGGTTATTCAGTTCGATCTGTACAACGAGAACATACTCACTTCCCCAGAACTGGACGCGTTCGGCTATATGTTCACTTTGGAAGGTATTTCTCTAACCAGAAAAGCACCCGTCGGCATCACGAAAGCCGTTGGTCTGGACCCATACGATGGTGACATGGCTTTCTACGCAAATCACGATCTCGTGAAAAGAGCTATTTATCAAGGACAGAACGCCACACCGAATCCTTACAGCAAAGAAGAACATCTTTCTCTCTACAAAGTGAGTTTCACGATAGACACAGACACACTTGGAAAAGATGAATGGATCGTTGAGAAAGCAGAATGTGAAGATCAAAGTCTCAAAATTTGGCTCACAGGAACAGGAAAAAAGAATAAAGATCAAGCAGATGTTGAACTTAAAAACTTGTGGATGAATGCTGAGAATACTAAAAAGCCTGAATACTGTGAATACATGGTATCGGTGGACGATGAAATGTTGGGAGCGATTAGAGTGTCAAAGGTGGGAGGGAAAACCAGGTTAGTCTTTGAGCTTAATCAGGAGAAGAAAAAGGAGCGAATCCGACAGATTCTGGAGGCTATAAAGAATGGACTTTATGCGCAGTCGAGCAATGAAGTCAACACGATAGTTCCGTTGTTCATGGCTGCTGCGGCCGTGAAGGTACCCTCTCCGATATTCCATCCATTCATTGGTGCCTCCCGGACTGAAGATGGAAAGATCGAAGTCTTTGGAGTCCAAGACGCTCTGAAAAATGGTTGGATAGAAAAAGCTAACGGCAAGCCGATCGTATACTTGCAGTTCTGTGACAGATTGAGCGTGAAAGAAATTGAAGCTGGGATAGTTAAAATATGGGATGATTTCCTCAAAGAGATAGGCTTGTGAAAAGGTGGATCGGTGTCATGAACACGATAAAAGTCCTGAGGATCAAGATCTATCAACCACAAGCACACTATAGAGTTCCCTTCACTTACAAAAGAAGGCTCACATATCCTATACCGCCTTATTCGACCGTGCTTGGCTTGGTAGCCAACATGTTGGGTGTGAAAAACATACCTGGTCAGGAGGAACCGTGCGTTCACGAAAATTGTGATTGCATCTATCACAAATACAAAAGACTAAAGATCTCCATCTGTGGGAAATTCAAAGCAAAGACGACTGAGTACACGTGGCTCAGAAATCTCAGTAAAGATGCACATAAGGGTAGATTTCACCATCCGGAGAGCAGAACTGTAAGTGGTCATTTTGAACACATCGGAGGTCAGTTACCGTGCTACATCGATACTTTGAACGATGTTGAGATTTTGATCCATTTGTACCATCAAGACCCCAGCCTTTTGGACG
>JBBFME010000208.1:0-1432 GCA_037478695.1 Pseudothermotoga sp. | reverse complement strand
CTCCGTCGAGTTCCTTCAAAAGACCCTCGAGTACTTTTCTGCTCCTGAGCAGTGTAACTCCTCCACCTGGGACTATGCCTTCTTCAACTGCTGCTCTTGTTGCACTGAGTGCGTCCTCTATTCTGTGCTTTTTCTCTTTGAGTTCTGTTTCTGTGGCTGCTCCAACCTTGATAACTGCAACACCACCGGCGAGTTTTGCCATTCTTTCCTGAAGTGTTTCTTTTTCATACTCAGAGGTTGTCTGTTCGATCTGAGATTTGATTTGGGCAATTCTCTTCTTTATCTCTTCTGGATTGCCTTTACCGCCTATAATGATTGTGTCATCCTTCTTCACTCTGACAAGGTCTGCTCTTCCAAGATCTTCCAATGTGACATCCTCGAGATTGATACCGAGTTCGTCACTGATGACTGTTCCACCTGTGAGTATTGCGATATCTTGCAACATAGCTTTTCTTCTGTCACCAAAACCAGGAGCTTTGACCGCACATGCAGATAGAGTGCCTTTCAGTTTGTTCAGAACTAACGTGGTCAGCGCTTCACCCTCTACGTCTTCAGCAATCACGAGAATTGGTCTTCCTGTTTGGGCAACCTTTTCAAGGATTGGTATCAAAGGTTTGATCGCGCTGAGCTTTTTGTCTGTGATCAGTATGAACGGCTCTTTGAGTTCAACTTCCATCTTTTCTGCGTCGGTGACAAAGTATGGTGAGATGTAACCTCTATCGAACTGCATTCCTTCGGTGAACTCAACATAGGTTTCAAGAGTCTTGGAATCTTCAACGGTGATGACTCCATCTTCTCCTACTTTGTCCATTGCTTCGGCAATCAATTCACCAATATCGGTGTTGTTTGCGCTTATTGCCGCAACATGTGCAATATCTTCTCTACCAGAAAGCTTCTTCGACTTCTCCTTAATATAGCCAGCGACTTTTTCTGTTGCTTTGTCGATACCACGTTTGAGCAGTATTGGATTTGAACCTGCTGCTACGTTTTTCAATCCCTCTCTGATCATCGCTTGTGCCAGGACTGTTGCTGTTGTTGTACCATCACCAGCAACGTCATTTGTCTTTGAAGCAACTTCTTTGACCAGTTGGGCGCCAAGGTTCTCAAATTTGTCCTCAAGATCAATTTCCTTTGCTATTGAAACACCATCATTCGTTATAGTTGGAGAACCCCAACTTTTCTCAATGACAACATTCCTACCCTTTGGTCCAAGAGTTATTCTCACTGCATCGGCAACCTTGTTGACGCCTCTTTCAAGAGATCTGCGGGCTTCCTCGTTGAATCTCAGAAGTTTCGGCATCGCTCACTCCTCCTTTCACTCTTCGATCTTCGCAAGTATGTCATTCGCATCGATTATGATGTAGTCGACATCATCAATCTTGATTTCCGTTCCGGCATACTTTGAAAAGATCACTTTGTCTCCTGCCTTAAC
>JBBFME010000207.1:0-1460 GCA_037478695.1 Pseudothermotoga sp. | reverse complement strand
GGAAGCTATTTTAAGAAGTTTCAATCGAATCTATGAGGAATGGAAACTAACTACGAATACCGTAGAATAGAGTATATTGCTCCGTTTCAATCGAATCTATGAGGAATGGAAACCAGCAAATGGAAGACTGACGGAGATAATTGAGGATGGTTTCAATCGAATCTATGAGGAATGGAAACGTACAAGAGCTTGGAAACAAGACGTATCCGTACATCTAGTTTCAATCGAATCTATGAGGAATGGAAACCTGGATACACACGAGTGACAAGATTCTTCATATCCTGGTTTCAATCGAATCTATGAGGAATGGAAACATATAACCGGTCATACTCATCAACCAAGTATCACCTGGTTTCAATCGAATCTATGAGGAATGGAAACTGGAATAAAGTTGAAAATGCACAACATTACGTGGTACGGTTTCAATCGAATCTATGAGGAATGGAAACGCGATACGATCTCCGCGGCGGTGCTGGATGGGATCCGTTTCAATCGAATCTATGAGGAATGGAAACATGAATGGAAAGTAAATGACTATCCTCACCTATTTGAGTTTCAATCGAATCTATGAGGAATGGAAACGTTACAAATGCGAAGTTGCATTATATTGTTCATCCTAGTTTCAATCGAATCTATGAGGAATGGAAACCCACACAGGATACTACAACGACCGACCTTCCATTTTGCTGTTTCAATCGAATCTATGAGGAATGGAAACGAAAATCCAGCAAGCTCACCACACGTACGCCCCCTTGTTTCAATCGAATCTATGAGGAATGGAAACCTGAAGTTTCAGAACACGAAGTTGTAGCCGAGCATAGTTTCAATCGAATCTATGAGGAATGGAAACTGTACTACAAACTCTACAGAGATAGGATAGTATCCAGGTTTCAATCGAATCTATGAGGAATGGAAACCACCAGTCCATGAAACACCAAGCTTGTAACTCTTCGTGTTTCAATCGAATCTATGAGGAATGGAAACTGATTCAGTGTGAAATTGCGCTCTTGAGAGCCAGCTAGTTTCAATCGAATCTATGAGGAATGGAAACGTATACTAAATCTCCTTGGTAATAACACTTCACCGTGTTTCAATCGAATCTATGAGGAATGGAAACCAGATACTGGATGCTATCCGAAGCAGACGCCCTAAGGTTTCAATCGAATCTATGAGGAATGGAAACTCTGGCCGCGCAGCATTCTTGATATAGTGCTTTTGTGGTTTCAATCGAATCTATGAGGAATGGAAACTATCACGCAGGATGAGATGAATGCCGCGAGGGATGAGGTTTCAATCGAATCTATGAGGAATGGAAACAGAGAACAAGCCGAGCAGAAGCAGCAGATTGAACAAAGTTTCAATCGAATCTATGAGGAATGGAAACCTGCACAGGAACAATGAAATAGGTCTTCGGTATACCGTTTCAATCGAATCTATGAGGAATGGAAACTGTTGTAATT
>JBBFME010000206.1:0-1526 GCA_037478695.1 Pseudothermotoga sp. | reverse complement strand
CTGAGTTCCAGCTTAAAAACAGAAATAATTCGAGAAATAACGTTGCCATCTCTTTTAGAGAGAACCTCCTTTAGGACTGCTTGAAGGAAAAAAAGGTGTGTTAGCGGCAAATTTGATTGTTGCCATCTCTTTTAGAGAGAACCTCCTTTAGGACTGAGATTTTCGTACAAGGAAAGCACGCGACATGTGTACAAGTTGCCATCTCTTTTAGAGAGAACCTCCTTTAGGACAGATGGCGAAGACACGCCAGAAATCCTTAAACAAAACACCGTTGCCATCTCTTTTAGAGAGAACCTCCTTTAGGACATGAAAAAATTGGTGAACTTATAAAATCATTTTTGTCTGGTGTTGCCATCTCTTTTAGAGAGAACCTCCTTTAGGACAGCTCCTAATAGAACTTTCAGAGAGGAGGGGAGAGAATGTTGCCATCTCTTTTAGAGAGAACCTCCTTTAGGACTCTCGAGCACCGATTTTTGGATGCACTTGTGGAACCAAAAGTTGCCATCTCTTTTAGAGAGAACCTCCTTTAGGACACACAAAAACACTTGAATCTGGTGATATAAACATTAATGGTTGCCATCTCTTTTAGAGAGAACCTCCTTTAGGACGTATGATTTTTGGTGTTGTTTTGTTTGTAGTTGCAATGGTTGTTGCCATCTCTTTTAGAGAGAACCTCCTTTAGGACTTTATATTTGGTTTTTATGTAACAGATTTTCCCTACCACAGTTGCCATCTCTTTTAGAGAGAACCTCCTTTAGGACGAAGAGCCCGGCACGATGCCGGGCTTTCTTTTGTTGTTGCCATCTCTTTTAGAGAGAACCTCCTTTAGGACAACCTTGGAAATTTCAAAACGCAATTATGAAACTCGCAAAGTTGCCATCTCTTTTAGAGAGAACCTCCTTTAGGACAACTTGAGGAGTGGTATAAGTTAGGTTTTAAACTTTAAGGGTTGCCATCTCTTTTAGAGAGAACCTCCTTTAGGACTCGAAAAGGCGAAGCGAAGACTCAAACCGGATTGAATAAGTTGCCATCTCTTTTAGAGAGAACCTCCTTTAGGACTTGCGATTGTGTTTGCAGAATCTGGGTGGGATCAGTATGCGTTGCCATCTCTTTTAGAGAGAACCTCCTTTAGGACTCGTCTCCGTAAAGGAGGCGTAGCCCAAGGGAGCGGCCAAGTTGCCATCTCTTTTAGAGAGAACCTCCTTTAGGACACATCTTCGACCCCGACACAGGCATTGAGGACTTCATAGGAGTTGCCATCTCTTTTAGAGAGAACCTCCTTTAGGACAAAATGCGCCTAGACGATGGCCGAGTTGCGATTTTGTTGCCATCTCTTTTAGAGAGAACCTCCTTTAGGACAAGAAACATATAACGAAACATTGGAAGACGAATCTGTGTTGCCATCTCTTTTAGAGAGAACCTCCTTTAGGACCTTATGAAGAAACATATTCTGAAGAGTTAGAGGACGGTACAGTTGCCATCTCTTTTAGAGAGAACCTCCTTTAGGACAAAAGGAAATTGTCTTC
>JBBFME010000205.1:0-1527 GCA_037478695.1 Pseudothermotoga sp. | reverse complement strand
TCTTGTCGATCTTAGCAGACATGGTCAAAGAGAAAGATTTCACCACAACCATTGCCATAACGAATGTCGGTAGCATGGGTGGACTGATTGCCATCGCGAAAGAATACGCGCACATCGGTGGTCTTCATCTCTTTGACCCACAGTCTGGTACTTACAACCTTCCTTATTTGAAAAAATACCTGAAGGATTTCGTGCTTGTGAAATTTCTGAAGCGCAATCAAGGTTTGATCGTTCAAAGATCAAACCCAAAAGGCATTAAAGATCTCTTTGATCTTGTGAGAAAGGATGTAAGGTTCGTCAACAGACAAAAGGCGTCAGGCACGAGAATCTTGCTCGACTATCATCTGTCGGTACTCGGTATAGACCCAATGCAGATAAATGGGTACGATGATGAGGAGTTCACACATATAAGTCTTGCACTGAAAATAAAAAAAGGCTTGGCAGACGTAGGACTTGGTGTTGCTTCAGCGGCTCAGATAATGGACCTCGACTTCATACCACTCTACTGGGAAGAATATGATCTGCTCATCTTAACTGAATTCAGCAAAGATGATCGATTTGAATTGATTATGAACATACTTCTTTCACAAGAATTTCGCAACAATGCGTTGACATGGCAGGGGTATGATCTTTCAAATGTAGGTCAGATCATCAGAGGTGACCAGAATGATTAAAGTGGCTGTGCTTACCATGAGTGACAAGGGCTTTAAGGGGCAGAGAGAGGACGAGAGTGGTAAGTTGATCATCCAAATGCTCAAGAAGATAGATGCCGTTGTGGAGTCTTATAAAATTCTGCCCGACGAATTCGAGTTGATAAGAGATGAGCTTTTGAATCTCTGCGAGAACAAATATGACTTGATCATCACAACTGGTGGTACAGGGCTTTCTCCAAGAGATGTCACACCCGAAGCCACTCTTGCAGTTGTGGAAAAGAGAATTCACGGCATGGAGATAGCCATGATCAACGAATCACTTAAATATACACCACTTGGCATGCTCTCTCGTGCGGTTGTGGGAATTAGGGATCAGACTCTTATAATCAATCTTCCTGGCAGTCCGAAGGCTGTGAGTGAAAATCTTGAAGCGATCTTGCCAGTGATACCTCATGCACTCGAGAAAATAAAGGGATCTATGAGTGATTGTGCCGAGCAAAGAGAAAAACTGGTGAGAGATCATGAAAATTGAATTTCTCAGATTTGCCAGTGTTCAAGAGATCTACGAAAACTTCATTTCAAAGATCAAACCTATAGATCAAAAACATACGATCGAAACAACAGCTTCATTGGGTTCAGTTTGCGCTCAAAACATTTTCGCAAAGGAAGATCTACCAGGTTTCAACAAGTCCTTAGTAGACGGTTATGCCGTGAAAGCATCGGATACAAAGGGTGCATCGGCAAATCTGCCTGCCATTTTGAAAAACGCCTTTGAAGTTCGTATTGGGGAAAAACCAGACCGTTCTTTGCAGAGTGGTGAAGCTGCCTGGATACCAACTGGCGGTGCTCTGCCAGCGGGAGCAGATGCCGTTGT
>JBBFME010000204.1:0-1574 GCA_037478695.1 Pseudothermotoga sp. | reverse complement strand
ATATAAACGCGAAAAAGACCCGATGTTGCCATCTCTTTTAGAGAGAACCTCCTTTAGGACATGGCGAAATCGAATATCGAAAATTAATACGCGAAATCATCGTTGCCATCTCTTTTAGAGAGAACCTCCTTTAGGACTTTATTGTGAATTTAAAGAAGTAGACGGACAAAAGTTTTTCTGTTGCCATCTCTTTTAGAGAGAACCTCCTTTAGGACCGAAAGTTCTCGGTGTGCCAGTGTCCATATCGAGAAAGGAGTTGCCATCTCTTTTAGAGAGAACCTCCTTTAGGACCACCTATAGGTCATACGCTCGATGTTTATTACGCCGCAAGGTTGCCATCTCTTTTAGAGAGAACCTCCTTTAGGACATGAAGACAATCCACCTAAACCGCAAGACTAAACGCACAAACGTTGCCATCTCTTTTAGAGAGAACCTCCTTTAGGACTCTAAGCAAGCTTTGTATCTACCGAAACCTGCAGCCTTAAGTTGCCATCTCTTTTAGAGAGAACCTCCTTTAGGACAGGTAGAATATGCACCTTTAGAATCTGTACAAGATGAGCTAGTTGCCATCTCTTTTAGAGAGAACCTCCTTTAGGACAGTGCTACAACAGACAAGGCTATATAATCGTGTTTCCGTTGCCATCTCTTTTAGAGAGAACCTCCTTTAGGACTGATCGAAATCTTGCGAAATACCGAAGTTCGAAGCGACGTGTTGCCATCTCTTTTAGAGAGAACCTCCTTTAGGACTAGAAAGATTACTTTCAAAAGAGCCAAAGAAAGAATCTAAGTTGCCATCTCTTTTAGAGAGAACCTCCTTTAGGACAGGCGAAAACCAGCGTGGGCAATTAGTGGAACTTCAAGCCAGTTGCCATCTCTTTTAGAGAGAACCTCCTTTAGGACAGGAAGAAATGAGATTTGATGTGCTGACCACAGGCAAGACGTTGCCATCTCTTTTAGAGAGAACCTCCTTTAGGACAGTTCAATGAAGATTGCGGCGGGTTCGCACAATTTCTTGAGTTGCCATCTCTTTTAGAGAGAACCTCCTTTAGGACTGCAAATAGAACGGTGGTTGGAGAACTTATCAAAACGTGAGTTGCCATCTCTTTTAGAGAGAACCTCCTTTAGGACTCCAGACATATGGTGTGATTCCGAACAAGCTTGGGTATGTGTTGCCATCTCTTTTAGAGAGAACCTCCTTTAGGACGGGAAAATAGTTCTCTCGGCTATTGTTTCGTCAGGAGGTGTTGCCATCTCTTTTAGAGAGAACCTCCTTTAGGACCGATGGCTATATCGCGTGTTTGAGCAACTTCCGAAGTTGCCATCTCTTTTAGAGAGAACCTCCTTTAGGACTAGAAGTGAAGGACGAAAGAATTGAAAATGCTTGTAAGAGAAGTTGCCATCTCTTTTAGAGAGAACCTCCTTTAGGACAAAAAGAGATGAAGTTTGACCTTTCGACAATGAAAAAGTCGTTGCCATCTCTTTTAGAGAGAACCTCCTTTAGGACATGAAATCCCACAAGAATATATTATCCAGCTTCAACACTATGTTGCCATCTCTTTTAGAGAGAACCTCCT
>JBBFME010000203.1:0-1579 GCA_037478695.1 Pseudothermotoga sp. | reverse complement strand
AACCGATGGTATTTTGTCGTGGCGATGGGAAGGAAGGCAGGACATTTGGCACTCGGTATTGGCAAGTCGGCGAGCGCTGCTTTAACTATAATTGGTGAAGAATTCGGAAAGGAAAGAATAACGCTGAGTGAAGTATGCGATATACTCGAGACAACCATGCTGAAGAGACGAATTCTCGGCAGAAATGATGGTCTGGCGATAATAGCAGAAGGTATTGGAGAGATGATCGATCCACAGGAATTGGCGGAAATTCCTGGAGTTACAGTCGAGCGAGATCCCCATGGACATATTAGACTCAGCGAGATACCACTTGCAACTATCCTAAAGCGCGAGATTCAAAGGCGTTTTGCTCAAAGAGGTGAAAAGATAAACATCATAGATGTGACTTTAGGTTATGAATTGAGGTGTGCAAGACCTGTACCTTTCGACATTGACTATACGAGAACCCTTGGATATGGTGCTATCAGATTCTTGATGGGAGACTTCGAGAAGAATCTTTCAGGAGGCATGATCTGCTTAGAGAGTGGAAGAATAAGAGTTTTGCCATTTGAAGAGCTCACTGACCCAACAACTGGTCGCACTAAGGTACGCATGGTTGATATCAACTCTGAACACTACCGCGTGGCACGAGGTTATATGATAAGACTCACCAAGAAAGACTTACAGAACCCAAGTATCCTTGCCAAACTCTCAACTGCTGCAAAGATGAGTCCAGAAGAGTTCATCAGCAGATATGAATGGGTGACACAGATCTGATGAAAAACCCCCGGCAGTTGCCGGGGTTTTTGTCATTTCTTTGGTTTTTCCTTTTTTGTTTCCTTTGGTTTTTCTTCAGGTTTCTTTGGACCCGGGTTCTTTGCACAAGGCATCTTCACACCCCCTATCTTACTCAAGAGTATAGCTTATTTTTTTCCTAATTTGCAACATATCCTGAAGAAAAAGTGGAAAATTTCTGGCGGTCTCTCTGCACAGAGGACACCAGCTTTCACTAAATCATCTGCGTTATTATGCTCGTGCAATACACCAAAGACGTAGGGTATATTAGCTTGAATGGCAGCCCTAACTCCGCTGACAGAATCTTCGAAAACTACTGTCTCAGTACTCTGTGTACCCAGTCTTTTCAAAGCCTCAAGATATATTTGTGGATCAGGTTTGCTGAATTCAACTTCATCACCGAAGACCATAGTATTGAAAAACCTAACAAGGCCTGATTTTTCTAATCGTGTCGTTGCGATCTCTCTGACAGTTGACGTGGCAACAGCGATCTTCACTCCGGATTCTTTCATCAGTTCAAGAACTTCAACCACCCCTTCTCTGGGCTTCATCGATCGCGACAGTTGGTTGAATATCCTGTAGACATCTTGAACGAAGGTCTTTTCATCGACCGGTAATCTGAATCTATCGATGATATTTCTTGCCCCACCCTTTTCTAAGGTCCTTCCAGTGAGTTGAGCAAAATCTCTGTCTGAGAAGTTAACACCATATCTGGAAAGAATCGTCTTGAATGTCTCTTTGTATATGCTCTCGGTTTCTATCAAAACACCATCCATGTCGAAGATAACAGCGCTTATCACATGAT
>JBBFME010000202.1:0-1662 GCA_037478695.1 Pseudothermotoga sp. | reverse complement strand
TACCAACCGTTCCTTTTGGCATGTTTACCTCTGCGATGTTTCAAGGAATAGGTCAGGGTGTCAAGAGTTTAGCGGTATCAATCTTAAGGACGATCGTGCTCCATGTTTTCTTCTCGTGGTTATTTGTTTTTGTTCTAAAGCTTGGTCTGGACGGCGTCTGGTGGGGTATGTTGTGTGGTAACATCACTGCGGAGGCCGTTACATTTATTTGGGGTATGATGACTGAAAGAAAAATAGCAGTGACTTTCAGAGATCTTGCAGATCAAAAGATATCCTTGTAAACTTGGAGGCAAATGAATGGCTCAGGCTTATGGGAACAAATTCGCAAGGATCTATAACATACTGTGGACTAATTTTGCCCAAAGCGTGGCACCGATCTTGCTGCAATTTTACAAAACTCAAGGTCCACAGAACAGTCATATCTTGGACCTGTGCTGCGGCACAGGTCAACTTGCAAAATACTTTTTGACTCAAGGTTATCATGTCATAGGAATTGATCTTTCGGAGGCAATGCTTGATTACGCTCGAGAAAACTGCAGAGAATTCATCGAGCTTGGCAAGGCAAGATTCATAAAAGCAGACGCCAAAGAATTCACGATAGAAGAGAAAGTTGGCTTAGTCGTCTCTACGTATGATGCGATGAACCATCTGGAAAACATCGAAGCACTGAGAAGTTGTTTTCATTCAGTATACAAAACTCTTGTTGATTCAGGTTACTTCATCTTCGATCTGAACACAATATTGGGTTTGAGAACTGGCTGGAATTCCTTGACCTTTATGGACAAAGGAAATATAGTGATCCTGAACAGAGCAATATACGACGAGGAAAAGAAACTCGCAGTGACGAAGATAACGGGTTTTCTTCAAGAAGAACACGGCTTTTTTGATAGATTTGATGAAGTTGTCTACAACAAGGGATATGAACTGGACGAGATAAAACAACGGTTGTTGCAAGAAGGATTTCAAAAAGTCTATTTTGCCACACTGAAAGATTTGAGTGAACCTGTTCAACAACCAGAAAAAGAAAACCGAATCTTTGTTGTTGCTCAGAAATAACCTTCCTTTCACAACTTCATGATAGCTCTGCAAAAACTCAACTGTGACTTGCACTTTTAATAATTTTCTAATTGTTCTTGAACTAAACTTTATTTGAAGGGGGGATTTTTGTGTCTAAGGTAAAGTTGCTGAGCATATTCGTAATGCTGTTGGCGATTCTAACTATCGCACAGATACTCGAATTTGACGTTTCACTAATGCCAGAAAAGCGTCCCAACCTCATTGTTGCACCAAATGCTTTGTTTTTCGTCTCGGGAGATCTTCGTATTCACGAGGTTCTTGTGTACAACACAAATCTGAAAACAAGCGTTAGTTGGCAAATTGGACCAAGCTCGAGATTCATAAAGATCGACACCTCCAACGTGCCAAATCCTCTTGGCAATCTCAGCGGTGGGATGCTGAAGGTCAACGTGAACTGGCAGTTAGTAGAAGCCTATGCACAGAGAATCGACAATCCAGAACTAATAGGAATCATCGGAAAACTTTTGCACGTTCAGTTGCCAGAGAGACCAAAGTTCTTTGGGATGGGTTTGTTCACCGTTCAGGAAAAGATAGGAAACATCTATTATCCACACGTTGTGACCGTTTATCTGTTAATCAAATAGC
>JBBFME010000201.1:0-1690 GCA_037478695.1 Pseudothermotoga sp. | reverse complement strand
ATCGAATCACTCTGTTTATTTGAAACATTCAAACCACACTGAACGGCAAAGGCCGTATTCTTCTGAAACCGTTGTCGAACCTGTACAAAACCCTCCGCGCTACGCTTAGTTAACATTTGCGTCTCATCAAAAGTATGGAGACACCTAGAATGCTCTCAAATTAAACGGTGTCGACAGCCAGCATCATAAATCGTTGCAATGCCACCACCCGAAGATCCATAAGCCCAACGAGACTGTGCACACTAACCGTATACACAGAGAATTGCAATGTACAGCTTCAACCTTTCAAACCATTGTCACTATATGTGTTCCGTCTACTGCGCGTTGACTGTCACTTTCTACAGGCCTATTGTTTCCACAACATCCTTACCTTGACTATGTTTCTGCCTCTGTCAAGTTTCACTGCCCAAATATCAGCTTCCCCATGATTCCCACTCACATCACTATCATTTGACCAAGTATAACCAGCAACTATGTATCCCACATCTGAAGTCACGGCGTAGGATACATCCCAAGGAATAGCAAAAACATTGACGGCACACAGCAGAAATGTGAGTATTAGGGTCCTCAACAGAAGCTTGCTGAACACCTTCGTGCCCCTCTTGTTTAAGCAATCGGTGTTTTCATCATCTGATGAGATATGTATGAATATTGAATTACCCAATTTGGTCAACAGAATGCACCGAGTGAATCTTTGATCAATCTGGGAAGATCTTGTCTGGATTGAGAATGTTGTTTGGATCGATTACCTTCTTGATCTTTTTCATCAGTTCGATCTCAGACTCACTCATAAAGATGGGTAGAAAATCTTTTCTCTTCAAGCCCACGCCGTGTTCACCTGTCATGGTGCCCTCGAGCTCAACGGTAACTCGGTACAGTTCTTTCAAAGATCTGTGCATGGCATTTTCCCATTCTTCGTCGGTCATCTCATCACGTTTCAGGAAAGTCACATGGACATTCCCGTCACCTACGTGCCCGAAGTTGAGCACCTCTACACCATTTTTCTGTGCGATTTCATAGGTCGACTTGATCAAAGTCGGAATGGTTTTTATGGGTACACTCACATCTTCCATGCAATGTTTTGGTTTAAAGGCTATTATGCCTTCTGCTATTGCCTTTCTGAACTTCCAGATTTTCATCTTTTGATGTCTGTTGTCTGCTATGTACACCTCTAAAGCACCCATCTTTTGAAGTCTTTCGCCAAGAGATATGTAGGCTCTGGTCAGACTCTCTCTGTCGAGACTGTCGATTTCAAATATCAGATGGCAATCCACTCCTTGATGCGGTATAGTCTCGCTCAAAAATTTTGAAGATATTTCCACAGAGTATCTGTCCATTAACTCAATAGAAGTTGGTAGTATCCCTGATTCACACAGAACTTTGGGGACACAAGCCACAGCGGTCTGCATATCTTCAAAAGGTGTTAATAGCACAGCTGAGTATTTTGGTTTTGGTATCAATCTGAGTATGATCTTCGTTACGATACCCAACGTACCTTCACTGCCGACAAAAAGTCTCACCATGTCATAACCCATAACGTTTTTCATCATCTTTCCACCAAAGTTGACAATCTCACCGGTTGGAAGAACAACCTCTACACCCAACACGTGAAAGGCAGTTGGACCGTACTTCAAGACCTTCACGCCTCCGGCATTTTCCGCTACATTTCCCCCTATGGAAGAGCTCTCAC
>JBBFME010000200.1:0-1813 GCA_037478695.1 Pseudothermotoga sp. | reverse complement strand
GGAAAGTGCTCACACCTCTCACCCAAGTTGATTATAAACTCTACTGTTTCAAGAAGCAGTAAATTACTCTTGAAAAGAAAATGCTTTTCTGATATACTGGCAGTGTAAGCAGGCGTAGCTTCAAGAGGTGGAGCGCCGCCTTGGTAAGGCGGAGGGTGTGGGTTCGAGTCCCACCGCCTGCTCCATTCTATTTCTGCCAGACTAATTCACAAGAAACATAAACTGCCACAGGATCATCGTCGAGTTTCAATGGATCTCTTTCGTAGATTGCGAAATCCGCCATGTAACCTTCGCAAATCTTTCCAACTCTATCAATACCCACTGCCTTTGCTCCCGCCGTTGTGTACAATTCGATAGCTTTGGCGAGATCAAATCCCATCTTCAAAGCACTCTGTATTATGTACTTTGGATCCTCTGGTGAGACTGGTGCGTCTGATGAAAAAGACAACTCGAAGCCTTCCTTGAAGAATCTCAGAAAATCGTATTTGAGAGCCCTTGAGTTTTTTGGTATTCTGTGTTGAATTAATTCTTGATCTTCAAAAGCGAAGTGTGGTTGAACACTGAAATGTGTTCGCCTCAGAAGGGGTAAATCTTCTTCGTTGACAAGTTGGGCGTGGATTATCCTGTTGTGTGGGTATCTTTGAAAAGCCTTTGCCACTTCGTGAACTGCGCCGTTGCCTATAGCGTGGACACAGAGTTGAACCTTCTTCTGATGGCAGATTTTAGCAAATTCTTCTATCGTCTCAGAATCGAGCAACTTCATACCCCTGTATTCCTTCTCATCAGGATAAGGTTCACTGAGGAACGCAGTCTTACCGCCTAAGGAACCATCAGCAAAGATCTTCACACCACCAACAAGAGCCTTTTCTGTGAGATAACCAAATTCGTTGAACTTTCCAAGGTCTTCTAAATTCGAGAAGTAAAGTTTTTCAAAGATCCTGATCTTTGTCTTGAGTAAAATTTTTTTCAGATCTTGCCAAGTTATTCCGTGAAGGTCATCAGAGTGGACGAAAGTTACTCCGTGTTTGAGAAACTGCTCTTCACCTATGGAGAAGTATCTTTCTGGATTGTCATCTCTTATTCTCTCTCTCACTATGTCAAGTTCCTTCTCTCTAAAAATGCCATCTTCTTTGTAAAGGCCGACGACTTTCATTGCGGCGTTGTTCAAGACTGCTATATGCCCACATCTTCTCGTCAACACGATGGGCTTTTCTATCTCATCGAGCAAAAATTTGTTCGGATAACCCCCAAGCTTTTCTTCGCTCCAACCTCTTCCTCTTATGACAAGATCTGTAGAATTTCTGATCAATGCAATCAGTTTTTCTTGCGAATAGACTTCCTCTAAGTTGAGATAACCGTATTTGTGACCAACGCCGAGCACGTGAGCGTGTGAATCGACAAATCCCGGCATAACATACATCCCAGATAGATCGAGAACAGGACCATCTGATTTCGAAACGAAGAACTTCTCATCGATAAAGAGATCTCGCTTTTCAAATCTCCCATTCCCATACATCAAGCAGTTCTTCAGAATCATTCCCTCATCTCCCATAAAGCCTCTTTTCTATTCTCTTCATTTCTTCTTCGTCCATAGAGTAATAGCCATCTTCTCTCGTGCACCAAGCTGGCAATGGGAAACGAACAGTTATCGGTATTCTCATAAAAGGTTGATCGACTATCATTTCTCCTTGTTGCAGAAGTGCTGCTCGCTCTTTTTGCTCCGAGGTCAAGTGGGAGTATTCTGGTTTTTCCAGTTCGGCACCTTTTTGTCTTCCAACAACAGTCGTTGAGGACTGTGTTATTATTCGGTAAT
>JBBFME010000199.1:0-1822 GCA_037478695.1 Pseudothermotoga sp. | reverse complement strand
TTGCAAAGGTATGCCAAGAGATCGCAAAGGATCGAGAAAAAGTCTACGAATACACGAACAAAGAGAACACGATTGCGATCATAAGCGATGGAACGAGAATTCTTGGGCTTGGCGATATTGGTCCAGAGGCTGGACTCCCTGTCATGGAAGGAAAGGCGCTTCTGTTCAAATACCTTGGTGGGGTCGATGCAATACCTTTGTGCATTGGCACAACGCAGATAGAGGAAACAGTTCAGTTCTGCAAATGGCTTTCGCCATCGATAGCGGGAATAAACCTTGAAGACGTTGAAAAGCCAAAGTGCTTTGCTCTGCTCAAGAAGCTTCAAGAAGAACTGTCTATACCAGTGTTTCACGACGATCAACAAGGTACCGCTACTATAACGCTCGCCGGTTTGATCAACGCGCTTCGCATAGTTGGCAAAAAGATCGACGAAGTTAAGATCGCAGTCATAGGCGCAGGAAGCGCCAACTATGCATTCTTGAGGTTACTCGAAAAGGTCAACGTTGATCTTGGAAATATCGTTGTCTGTGATTCAAAGGGCATACTCACAAAAGAAAGGGCGCAGACTCTGGATGAAATAAGCAAACAGATGTGGATCAAAACCAACAGAGAGAACATTAATGGAGGTATAGAGGAGGCACTGAGAGGTGCAGATGTGTGCATAGCATACTCAAAGAGTGGTCCTGGGGTGATAAAACCAGAATGGGTAAGAGCGATGAACAAAGACGCCATCGTCTTTGCGGGCGCAAACCCAGTTCCCGAGATCTGGCCCTGGGAGGCAAAAGAGGCAGGCGCAAGAATAGTTGCAACTGGTAGAAGCGACTTTCCAAACCAAGTGAACAACTCTCTTGGATTCCCAGCGATCTTCAGAGGTGTGCTCGATGTCAGAGCAACAAAGGTGACAGACGAAATGTGCGTAGCAGCAGCTCAAGCGATCGCAGATTTCGCATACAGGAAAGGCATACATGAAGAATACATAGTCCCCACAATGGAAGAAGATCAAGTCTATGTGGAAGAAGCGATGGCTGTCGCAAAGAAGGCAATCGAACAAAAGGTTGCACAAAAACCGTTGAGCGATGAAGAGCTCAGAAAAAAGATCGAAGAGAGAATAAAAGCTGGAAGAATAATGGAAAGAGTTCTGGTAGATGCCAAGATTATAAAGCTCCCATGAGGAGGTACATCCTATGGATGCCATAGTTTTTTCTGAAAAAGACAACGTTGCAACGGCTGTGAAAAACCTTTCAAAAGGCGAAGAGATTCAACTGAATCTTGAGAATAGAACACTGAAGGTAAAGTTGAACCACGACATACCTTTTGGACACAAATTTGCCGTAAGAGATATTAGTAAAGGCTCTGAGATCTTCAAATATGGTGAGCCGATAGGCGTGGCGACAGAAGATATAAAGATCGGAGATTACGTTCACGTACACAACGTATCAGGCAGACGTGGCGTGAGGAGGTATACTCTGTGAAGATCTTCGGATACAAAAGAAAGAACAATAAAGTAGGTTTTAGAAATCACTTTCTGGTCGTCCCAACGGTGATCTGCGCAACGAGGACAGCCCAAGAGATCGCAAACCACATAGACGGTGCTGTTTTCTTGGACAATCAGCACGGCTGCAACCACATGAAACAAGATCACGAAAAGGTCTTCGATGTCCTGGTTGGCATGGCTTCAAATCCCAATGTTGCTGGTGTTCTATACATCGGTTTAGGCTGTGAAACGATACCAACCAGACAGATCGCTGAACAAGCCAAAAAGGCGAACAAGCCAGTCGAGTGTCTGATCATTCAAGAAGAAGGTGGAACACTTCAGACAGC
>JBBFME010000198.1:0-1840 GCA_037478695.1 Pseudothermotoga sp. | reverse complement strand
AGACGGCTTTTCAGAGAGAGCCAACATAATAGTCGATGAGAATGGCAAAGTCATTTTTGTGAAAGTATATCCAATTAGAGAACTGCCAGATGTTCAAGAAATAATAGAGTTTCTGAAAAGCCACTGACAAAGGAACGAGTACCAAAGAAACTCGACGGATGGACGGAAAGCAAAAACACTAAGGGATTGTACGTGATAAGGTTTATGCCTTTGAAATCGACGGTCTGCGAAGGCGTAAACATTCTTTTTGCTAAGAGAGACCTCGGTAAAAAAGTATAACATGTGGGAGAACCTACCGACCTCAGTGGTTCTCCCATTTCTCTGAATTTCATACCCGATTCATTTGGTCTGACGCAGTCGCTTTCAGAAGCTGCGTTTGGGAACGAAAAGATGAAGATCAACCCTTCCAAGTGCGTGAATTCCTATGAAATGTTATATATTTCAAAACGAATTCTATAACCAGCTCATTCTTCAACTTAACCGATCTTCAAACTGAACAAAGATCTGTTGGTCGCAAGCATATAATCCACATCATGTTCTAATTTCAGTATTTGTACATTAGAAAGACCTTCAACGAAAATGCTCTGAACTTCTGGTATCTTGAACATGCCACCGTGTATGTAAACTTTCCTCGCACCAGTCTTGCTCAAAACACAGTTTGTTCTGCTAATCAATACTTTCAGGTCTTCCTTCAACACCTTGAGTACCAAAGGTGTGATCTTCATATGACTTGCAAAGGAAGCTATTTTTTCTTTGAAATCTTCTAATCTCTGTAATTCTACCAAGTCTTCAATGGCACTTACCTCATAAAAGCTCAGCAGTTCATCGAAGATTGAATCAAAGCCACCTATACCATCTCTGTAATCCAAAGCAGCCCGTATAATCTTGCAAACGACACTGAAAGCTCCTCCTTCATCATCGAAAAGATGACCCCAACCACCAGCACGATGCAATTTTCCAGTGGTGTCTATTCCCATCACAACAGATCCTGTACCAGCTATTGTCACGACTATTGGCTGATCTTCATAGCAAGAGTACAAAATACCTTCCGCATCTGTGAAAATCTGCAAATTAGAACCTGGAAAATGCTTGCCAAGAATCTCTTTGAGCATAGCTCTTCTCTGCTGACTACCTGCTCCCGAAAATGCAGCCCTCACAAAATCAACACCTTTAGCCCATTCAGCGAGTTCTTCTATAGTTTGCTCAAGTTGTCTTCGATCAACTGCAGACAGATTCACGCCACGACGCAAAACAGTTCTCCTGATATTCCCATCTTCTTGCAGAAGAGTTGCTTTCAAAGATGTGCCTCCACCATCTATTCCAAGAATCCTCACACTCATTCCTCCATTTGTCGAAAGTTCATCTTCATGATATTATACCCTTGGAGAATAGTCATATTGTAATCACATCTCAAGGGGAGGTGGTTTTTATGAAAAAGTGGTTTGTCTTGTTTGCCATCATTGCTATGTTTTTTGCAGCCACTGCGACTGAATTTTTCGTAGAAGACAGTATACTGACACCCGATTCGAAACCAACATCTGGTGGAGTTCTTAGGCTCGCACTTGCTTCAACACCCGAATCTTTCCTGCTCTATGGCTCCTTAGACTCATCTGCGTACACCGTCATAATGGGACCGATGTTTTCAACTCTCGTAGAGATGCACCCAGTGACGAACGAGATCAGGCCAGCCTTAGCAAAATCTTGGACAGTCTCACCAGATGGAAAAGAAGTGACATTCTCTATCAGGGAAGCTTACTGGTCTGACGGAAAGCCTATTATTTCAGACGACGTGATCTTCACTTTTGAATACTTCGTGATGAACAAGTATGCGCGCGGAAAC
>JBBFME010000197.1:0-1890 GCA_037478695.1 Pseudothermotoga sp. | reverse complement strand
CACGCGTACCACACCTCATCAATGAATCTAAACATTATTATACCAGTTCACCTGACGTCTGAGACCGGTTTCATCGAGAACGTAGATTCCATGAGAGTTTACGCATTTATCAATTGCACTGAGAACAAGAGTTCGGTGAGAGTCGTTTTCGACAAAATCTATCTGGTCACCGTCCAGAATGAGTACGTTGTGATTGGAACCATCAAGAAATGTCATATCGTAGTAGTAGTTGAGTTGTTCCCAGTAAGACCTTTCAACAGAGATCTCATAAGCCCTCCCTCTTTTCGCAATTCTGCGAAGGGCTGTTTCTACAGAGCATTTTATGTAAACCAACAGTTTTGGCAACGGTAGTATTTGAACCATCGTTTTGTAGTAATTCTCGTAGACAGAGTATTCAATTTCTTGCAAAAAGCCGAGTTGTTTCTGCATTTTTACAAACACAAAATCTCCTTTCATCGAACGATCCATAACTGCCTTATCCGTCTGACTTGCATCTCTGATTTGCAAAAAGCGTTTGTGCAGGAAATAAAGCTCCATCGTTAAACACCATCTATGCTTGTCTTTGTAATATTTCTCGAGTATATTATCTGCGAGCTCATCGCCCATCTCGTAAAAACCTTTCATACCTCTTTCTCTTTCCAGAATTTCCACCAAAGTTGTTTTACCAGCCCCCACGGTACCCTCGACAACTATTTCAAGCACATCTAACACTCCTTTTCAACGATCTACCATCGTACTCGTAAACAGCTTTTTGAGGATCCTGCAGAATCTGTTGGATCAACGAATCGACTCCCTCGAAATTCTGATCTACCAGGTCTGAATCGATTATCAAGAGAGAGGAGAGATTGTAATGTGAAAAGAAGATCTCATACTCTTGATTGAGTTTTTCCCAATATTCTTGATCTATTTGAAGCTCCCAAAGTCTACCTCTTTTCTTTATTCTGTCAATAGCGGTCTTCGTACTGCATCTCAAATAAATCATCAGTTGTGGTGGTGATGACACGTCGATCAATTGATCGTACAGCTCTTTGTAGATCAGATACTCGAGCTCTGTCATCTCCCCTCTTTTCAACAGAACAGTTGGAAAGATGTGATCACAGAAGATCGAGCGGTCCATTACTACATCCTGTTTTTCACAGGCAATTCTCATCTGTTCTAATCTCTTTGTTAAGAAGTATATCTGTAACTGAAAACCCCACTTAGTTGGATCTGCATAGAATTTTTCGAGTATCTGCACCAACTTTTGATCAGTCAATTCATAGAGAGGCTCAAGTGACAACCTTTCAGCCAAACGGTTTATCAAAGTAGTCTTGCCTGCACCAACAGTTCCTTCAACGATGATCAGTGGTCTCATCTTTTGACCTCTCTGAGTATCTCTCTCAATTCTTTGTGTATAGAAGGAACAGCAGCCAAAACTTCACCAGATTCAAAATCATAGTCTCCTTGAACTCCACTGACCACAACGCCTGCTTCTCTTGCTACAAGAACCCCTCCGGCTGTGTCCCATGGTTTGAGTCCAACCTCCCAGTACCCGTCAAACTTTCCACAGGCTAAGTGACAGAGTTCGGCTGCCGAAGAACCGAGTATTCTTATCTCCTGAGTCTTTCGCACCAGCCTCTCTATAGCCCTGAAAGTCCAGTTGAAAAGTGATTCATCATAGGGCCAACCAGTCACCAAAAAGGCTTTTTCTAACGACGGGTTCTTTCGATTGAAAATCTGTTCACCGTTCAGAAATGCCCCTAAGCCCCTTTTCGCGTAAAACAACTCATTGCTCATAGGCAAATAGACAGCAGCCTCTGTTATTTCTCTGTAGTCCACTCGAGCGATGCTGACTGCAAAGTAAGCAAGTGCGTGACTGTAATTCAAAGTTCCATCTATTGGATCAACCAC
>JBBFME010000196.1:0-1901 GCA_037478695.1 Pseudothermotoga sp. | reverse complement strand
AAATCCCCTTGCGCCTCGCTCAAGGCTGTCTTGCACTCCATGACACCTGCACCGGTCATCTCTCTGAGTTTCTTAACCATCTCTGCGCTTATCTGCATGCGGAAACCTCCTTTTGATTTTGACAGAATAGCCGAGCCATATTATATCACGAAATTCGATCTGAGTTTATTCAGTGCTTCAACAACATTTGGCGGAACCCACATACTGACATCTCCACCCATTGCGGCAACCTCTCTCACCAATCCGGAAGAAAGAAAAGAAAAGCGTTCGTCAGTCATTAAAAAAACCGTTTCAAATTCATGGCACAGGTGTTTGTTTGCTATCGCCATCTCCAATTCATACTGGAAATCAGTCACCGCCCTTAGTCCTCTGATAACTACCTTGATCTGATTTCGCCTCAAATAGTCCACTAATAAACCTTCGTGGTAGTCTACATGGACCTTACCGTTATTGCCAATCAGCTGGGCTATCATCTTCATTCTTTCTTCAGCAGTGAAAATTGGCTTTTTTCTTGGGTTTACCATCACAACAACCCACAACTCGTCGAAGATCTTCAGAGCACGGTTTATTATGTCAAGATGCCCATAGGTGATCGGATCAAAAGAGCCTGGATAGACAGCCCTCACATCAATCACCACCACAATCAGTCTGGAAAATACGTTCATCGTCAATTCTCACACATGTGAGCTTACCACCATAGACACAACCTGTATCGATACCTATTTTGTCTCTTGAGATCAAAACCTTGTGCAATGGGGTGTGACCAAAGACGACCCGATAACCAGGCAAGGGATTTTCGCTGTATATAAACTCTTCTCTGATCCATATCAAATCGAAACTGTCTTGATTTTCAAGTTCAACATGAGGTTTTACACCTGCGTGGACAAAGAGATATCCTGGCTCGACGTGATAAAAGACAGTATTCTTGAGAAATTCAAGGTGTTCTGGTGGAATCTGTCTCACATCACCATAACTTCTGATCGTTGCACGAGCGCCGTTCATCATCCACAGGTCGAAATCCTGTCCCTTTAGAAGATAGTTGAGCATCATCCACTCGTGATTACCACGCAAAAAAACACATTCATAGTCCTTGCTCAGTGCGATTAGTCTATCGATGACCGCTCTGCTATCTGGTCCACGATCGATGTAATCCCCAAGAAATATCAACTTGTCACCGCCACTGAGGGGTAACTTCATGATCAAACTTTCAAGTGACTCTATACATCCATGTATGTCTCCAATGGTGTATATCAGTTCAAATCCCCCCGTCTTTGCACAAACAGTACAAAACCAACAGCTATCATAATCGCACTGAAAAGTTGTGCCGATCTGAGATTACCAAGATAAAGACTATCGAGTCTCAATCTCTCTATGCAGATTCTACCAAGTGAGTAAAAACACAGATATAGTGCGAAAACTTCACCGAAATTCTTTCGATTTTTGCTCATATAACGTGTGAGTAGGAAAAAGATAAGAAGATCCCAAATACTTTCATAGAGAAAGGTAGGGTGGAAATACTCGTATTGAAGATAGCCAACAGGTCTGAATCTCAGAGGAACATACATCTTCCAAGGAAGGTTCGTCGGACCACCAAAGGCTTCGTAGTTGAAGAAATTTCCCCATCTGCCTATTGCCTGTCCCAGAGGAAGGTAAGCTGCACCGAGATCGAGTACTTGAAAGGTAGTGAAAGAAACACCCTTTCTGTATCTCGCGTAGACTACGCAGGTAACTATTGCGAAAAGAACAGCACCTTGTATTGCCAGTCCGCCATGCCACACCATGAAGATTTCAATGGGATTTTTCGTGTAGTACCTCAAATTGAAGATCACATAGAACAACCTTGCTCCCACTATTCCAAAGATCACAGCATAAAAAATCAGTTCATCCAGTTGATCGACCAC
>JBBFME010000195.1:0-1950 GCA_037478695.1 Pseudothermotoga sp. | reverse complement strand
CCTTGATAACGGCGAAAAAGCTTTCTACAGGCAGGGTCATCACGGTCTTTGGCGCAGGTGGTCAGGCAGATAAGGGTAAGAGGCCCATGATGGCTCAAGTTGTGTGTAAGTATTCAGATGTGAGCATAATAACCACCGACGATCCAAGAGGTGATGATCCCGAAGAGATTCTGAGCGAAGTAGAAAAAGGTGTCCCAGCTGGTGCACCCTACCTCGTTATACCAGACAGGCGTGAGGCGATCGAAACGGCTCTGACGATTGCCAATCGCGGTGATATGGTCATCGTTGCTGGCAGAGGGCATGAAGAGTATCAGATATTCAGTGACGAGAAGAAGATTCCTTTCAAAGATGCCGACGAGATAAGAAAGATAGTCATAAGAGAATACGAAAAGGAAAAGAGGCATGTGTGAGAATCCCCTTTTTGTCACAGACTCTCGAAAAGTTGTACCAGGATCTGTTTTTGTTGCGCTGAAAGGCACAAGAACCGACGGACATCTCTACGTACAAGAGGCATTGAATAAAGGAGCCCTTTATGTGGTCGTCCAAGAAGATGTCAGTCTGCCAAAAGACAAAGTACTTAAGGTGGAAAACACCGTTGAATTTCTTCTTTTAAAAGCCAAAGAAAAACTCCAGCGGTATAAACCTTTCGTGATAGGTATCACCGGTTCTAACGGTAAGACGACTACCAAAGAGGTCATCTACCACCTCATAGGAGAAGGCAAAGCCTTCCGTAATCAAGGTAATTTGAACACCGAGATTGGGCTTCCCATTTCTATTTTGAACGACTACAAAGGCGAGAAGTTTGTCGTGCTGGAAATGGCGATGAACAGAGTGGGAGACATAGCAAAACTTTGTGAGGTCGCAAAGCCAAAGCTCTCTATCTTGCTCAATGTCGGTACAGCACATCGAGGTGTAGCCGGTTCAGACGAAGCAATCATTGAAGGAAAGCTTCAGATAGTTCAATTCATGGAAGAAGATGGAACGGCGATCGTACACCACGATCAAAGACTTCTTCAGAGAATTTCCAACAAATCGCTGATCACCTTTGGAAACAAACAAGGCGACTACCAATTACTCGACTACAGTTACGAGGAGCTCACAACCAAGGCTGAGTACAAGACTCCGAAGGGTATACTATCCTTTCATTTTGGTTCTATTTGGAATGTCGGTCAACTGACAAACCTTGCTGCGGCGATCGCTGCTGTTGATTTCTTAGATATAACTTTGAACATAGAGTTTCTGGAGACTTTCTCACCGATCGGTGGCAGATTCAGAGTTTTCAAACATAGAGAAATATACACGATCGATGATTGTTACAACGCAAGCCTTGAATCTTTCAGAGTTGCCGTCGAGGCTCTGAAAAAATTGGGCAAAAGATCTTTTGCAGTAGTTGGTTCCATAAAAGAACAAGGGCAGTATTCTGTGGAAACACACAAGCAGCTTGGAAAAATCTTAGAAGAGTTAGACGGTGTGGTCGTTTACAACATCGATCACGAGATCGATCCAATGGAATGCTCAAAGGAAATGTTCAGGTCTGACGATCCAATGAAGATCTGTGATTTTCTGAGAAAGCTTCTCAAGCCACAAGATGCAATCTTGTTCAAAGCTTCACGTTCTGTGGAAATGGAAAGAGTACTCAAAGTCTTCTTGGAGGATGATCGATGATGTTACTTGCAATTGCCGATTTCTTGTGCTGTGTAATTCTCTATCCGTTTTTTATCAAGTTCTTGCGTTTTGCGAAGATTGGCCAATTCATTCGCGAAGAAGGACCAGATCTTCACGGCTACAAGGCAGGAACGCCTACGATGGGTGGAATTCTTTTCTTGCTCGCCGCTGCTGTTTTTTCTCTTTTGGTTGGAGAAGCCATCGATGCATTTGCTTTGATTTCTTTTGGATTCATAGGCTTTCTCGACGATTTTCTGAGTGTTAGGAGAAAGAAATCTCTTGGAC
>JBBFME010000194.1:0-1963 GCA_037478695.1 Pseudothermotoga sp. | reverse complement strand
GGCTTGATGCATGCTTTCCCAAGCACGGTAGGAAAGAAGACCGACCTTGTAACGATACCAGGAGAGCCACCGAACTTACTCAATCCACCAAAGGGATGTCGCTTTGCACCAAGGTGTCCAAAAGCCGATGAAAAGTGCCAGAATGAGGAACCAGAGTATGTGGAAGTAGAGAAGGGGCATTTCGTGGCATGCCATCATCCAGTCAAAGTCGGAGAGGTGGTGCAATTCTATGCAGAATGATACGGTGTTGAAGATAGAAGGTCTGAGAAAACTTTTTCCCGCACACAGACGTATATTCGGTAGAATCAGACATTTTGTCCATGCGGTAGATGATATCAGCGTCGAGATAAAGAGAAAAGAATCTCTGGCATTAGTCGGTGAATCTGGTTGTGGCAAAACAACGACAGGAAAGGTCCTTGTTGGACTTGAGGAACCAACGGATGGAAGAATTATCGTAGAGCAAGAAGATGTAACTCCACTCCTCTACGATAGCGAGTCTTCAGCAAGACGTTATGTTGAAAGAACATACGTGGAGAGATTTTCGAAGATGACCAACGAAGAGTTCGAAAAACTTTCTGGAATAGACAGAATTTACGCAGAAAGATTTCTCAAGCTCTCGAAAAATGCTCTAAAGTTTGTCTCTGAATTCCTTGAGAATCGAAGAGAAAGAATCTGGCAGCTTCGTAGGCGTGTGCAGATGATCTTTCAGGACCCATATGAATCTCTCAACCCAAGGATGACCATCTTTGACATAGTTTCTGAACCGTTGAATATACACGACATAGGGAATCTGAAAGAGCGAGAAGATAGAGTAGCTGAAATGCTTGCGAGCGTTGGTTTGACTCCACCGGAGACTTTCATGTTCAGATTTCCTCACGAGCTTTCTGGTGGGCAAAGACAAAGAGTTGCAATTGCAAGAGCTCTCATTCTTAATCCATCTTTTGTCGTTGCAGACGAACCCACCTCTATGTTAGATGTTTCAATTAGAACTGGAGTAATGAAGTTGATGATGAAGCTTGCCGAAGACCACAACATGAGCTATTTGTACATAACGCACGATCTTGCTGTTGCCAGGTATATGAGCAACAACATCGCGGTGATGTACCTTGGCAAGATTGTGGAGACAGGTTCAACAGAAGAAGTGTTGCAAAACCCACTTCACCCTTATACAAAGGCCTTGCTTGCCGCGGTACCCATACCTGATCCCGAACAGAAGAGAGGAGAACCTAATATCAAGGGCAGTGTACCAAAACCGATAGATCCACCAAAACGCTGCAGATTCTTCGACAGATGCCCGTATGCTGTCGAGTACTGCGAAAAGAACGACCACCCAAAGCTTGTGGAAGTTGCTTCAAATCATAAGGTCGCATGTTATGTCGTCAGCGGCGAAGCAAAGTAGAACTAAGAATTTTCTCTTGCTCTTGTGTACAACTCTGGTGGCACTGAATTACGCCACCGGAGTTTTCGTCTACAGATACTATGTGAAGAAACTTTCCATGACATCGCTCACATGTCAGCTTGTCCTGAAGGATGGTTTTTTGCACGGTGAGATAAAGATAGAGCCACCAGAAGGTTTCGCAGTCTATCCAGTAGATTATCAAGTGTACTTTCACGACAAACGGGGCGATACACTGCAACTCGTTGCTGATTCCTTGAACGGAAAAAACTACGCTGTGTTCAATGTACCGGCTAAAGAAAAGTTGTTGTCTACAGAATGGCACGTCGCGGGCTATTCTAATGTCAAGATCAACTGGTTGTGGCTTTCGATGAACCTTGCGCTTCCAATAGAGGTGGAATTGAAATGAGAAGAATTTTCTTTTACACTGCTTTGATGTCCTTTTTCTACCACACAGTTATCTTCGAATTGATTCTTGGAAAGTTCTCCCCCATTCCTTCCTTTCTACTTTGGATAACGATAGCCATCATCTCGTGGATAGTGGGAAACTCTGTTGATTCATTCTCG
>JBBFME010000193.1:0-1973 GCA_037478695.1 Pseudothermotoga sp. | reverse complement strand
ACAAGATTTCTCCTCAAACTCTCTTTGACAGTGAAGACTACCTGCGGTTGAACACTAAGCCTCTCACATATGGCGTGATCAAGAGCAAATGCGTTTTCACAGACTGCAAGCACACCAAAGTTCTTCAACTTTCCATTTGCAGGACCATTGCCCTCCATACCCAGTACGCCATCTAAAATTGTGAGAACTGGTTTAACAAGAAGATGAACATCCACGAGCAAAGAGGCAAAATTTTCGTTTGTACCACACCTTATGTGCCAACCTGACTTTTCCAAGCCGGGTATACAACCAAAGGTGTTCTTCACTCCAAGAGTGAGTATCATCTGTGAATGTGTTTTGAGTTTGGCAAGATTGACTACTTTGTCTGCTTCAAAGACCTTTGAACTGATCTTTATCTTCTTGTACACTTGCCCATCGACTACGATTGGATCATCCAGTTCAACCGTTGGTATTCCCAATTTCCTACACACATCTGCAATGCCTGACTCTGAGATAACCCTCTGAAAAACACCTGCGGCGGGGCTATCGCCGACGAACGGCTTTGTGCCGAGTGAGATCAAAAACTTCAAAACAGTTTCTACAACAGCAGGATGAGTTGTCACACCTTGGTCTGGCTTTCTCGCTGAAAGCAAATTCGGTTTTATCAAAACAATGTCACCCTTCTGAAAAAGTTTCGAGTATTTCTCGAGTAGTGGCAAAAGAGTTTCTTCCACTCGATCGTAAGATTCACACTTTGCGAGATGAACTTTCAGATGGCTTCCTCCTTTCTTTGAATATTCTACTTGAATTCGGTTAATATTCGTTGGCACACTCCAGCAGAGATATATGATTGTATTAGAGGTGATCTTTTGACACAAGTTGTTGTAAATCAGGTCTTGATGATTTTTCTTTTGATCGGTTTTGGATATTTTCTGAGAAAGCTGAATGTCATGAACGATGGTTTTACAAAAGGTGCAACCGATTTGATAATCTATGTAACTCTTCCGGCTATGGTCCTTGCTTCGATGGATAGAGACTTCTCAAAGGAACTTGCATCCAACGGTCTTGTAGTTTTCTTCTTCGGTGCTTTGATGTATCTAATACTCTCGATTATTGCCTTTGCCTTTGTGAAATTCAGAGGTATAAACGACAGCGATAGAGGTGTTTATCTCTACATGGTCATCTTTGGAAATGTAGGTTATCTTGGATACCCTATTGCTAACATAGCGTTTGGTGATATCGGTGTCTTTTACACAGCATTTTTCAACATCTGGTTTCAGATACTGACGTGGACACTCGGTGTGAAGTTGATGTCCAAGGAGAAGATCAACTTCACCAGACTCATCTTGAACCCTGGGCTGTTGGCAACTTCTTTCGGTGTGATGATCTTTTTCTTTTCTTGGGATCTTCCAGCGGTTATCAAAAGCACACTCGAAACAGTTGGAAGTATGACTGTTCCCTTGGCAATGTTCATAGTTGGAGCTTTCTTGGCAGATGCGAAATTTTCCGATTTTCTCAGCAAAATCGATCTTTACATCGCAGCAATTGCGAAATTGGTCATAGGTCCTGCATTGATGGCTTTGATACTCTTCAAAGTCGATCTGCCCATCATCGTGAAAGCAATACCGATCATCATGAGTGGAATGCCTTCTGGTGTGAACACGGCAATCTTCGCGAGAATCTTTGGCAGAGATTACAAACTCGCCTCACAGGGGGTTGTGCTCTCTACTGCTCTTTCATTGGTGAGTCTTCCTATTTTGTTGATCTTGGTTCTCTAAAGCTGGAGCAACCATCTTTGAAAATCTGCGTGAAAAATATCGTGCTTTTACTGAGTTGGTTGAATAGGTTATTCGTATGAATGTTAGTACTTAAAACCTCTTGTCATCAGAAGAGTTCTGTGGTAAAATCTTTCACGGTTGCCGAGGTGGCGGAACAGGCAGACGCGACTGACTCAAAATCAGTTGAGGGATGACCTCGTGCGGGTTCAACTCCCG
>JBBFME010000192.1:0-1991 GCA_037478695.1 Pseudothermotoga sp. | reverse complement strand
AGTGATCAGCAACAAGGGTTTCTTGTCCTTCAAGAACTGAAAGAAATTCTCCGTTCTCTTGGAAAGACTGAGCCTCCTTTGTCCCAAGTGTTGTTCCCAAAAACTTTCTTCTTCGCGTTTTTGCGGACCTGTTCGAAAATCCCCTGTGTAGGCAACCCAGAGATCATCAACCTTTGCAACTAAACCAGATGCTCCTATCACAGAATGATAAACAGGCAGAACATACAGCTGTTCCTTCCACAAATCTTTGATCTCGTATGATTCAAAGAAATCTTTAGCGAGTTCACAATGATTGTCAAATGTGTTGTACACACATATTCCTCTTCTGATAAACGCCCCTTTCTCTGTTTTCAAGACATCAGGTCTGTATATATCATCTGGTTGAGATCTCTGTCTTTTTCTGAGATAGAGTTCATTCCACACTTCCTGTCTTATCTCGGCATTGGTACTGATAATGGCGAGTGTCTCGTTCGTAGTAAGAATGGGTATTGTCTCACTTATCAAGCCGATCAGACCTGTATGATCTTCGTGTCCATGGCTCAAGAACAAGAAATGCACACGTTCATTTCCCGGGAATTCAGGAGCTTCGAGATCCTTTCTGTAGATGTTGATTTTTGGTACCAAACCGAGTTTGAGTAGATCATGCAGTACCTTACCTGTTCGTGGCTTCAAGTACTCCTCAAAGTACATAGACCACTTTGAAAAATTCAGTCCAAAGTCCAGCAGAAAACCATCATTGTGATTGTTCACAACCAAGATTTTGTTACCACCGATACAATCATGTCCATCTAAAACCATCACCTTCAATCTCATTCCACCCCCAACATTATACCAACACGCACACTCTTACAGCACCAAACTATGCATGCAGATCCGCTCTTGGCGAAAAAGACATATTGACAATGTTACAAAAGAACTTTTTCACTGAAGGTATAAAGACCAAATTGGTCAAAATCAAAAGTTTTTCTGAGCAAATCAGCACAAAGACCAAAAACAGGAACAAATCAGCCAATTGTTCCTGTTCTGTCTCAAAAACCATCCAAAACGCCAAGAAATCGGACTTGATTTTGTGATAAATTACAGTTACAATTTTTTCGAGGAAAAAATAAAAGACCAGGAGTTATCCAGATGGGGGTTTTGATCAAAAAATATATACACTTTAGCTGAATGGACTGACTCAAGGCACTGTTTTGATGATCTCTTCTTTGTGTAGGGTGCCTCATCTGCAAAAGGAGTGATCCAGTTGGCAAAGCAGAAGGATACGTTTAAGAAATTCTCCAAAGAACTTGGTCCATTCATCGCTTTGATTGTACTTGTCATCTTTACAGCGGTGCTCAATCCAAGATTTTTGACTCCATTCAATCTTCAATCCCTTGGAAGGCAGATTGCGATCTTTGGTCTTTTAGCAATTGGTGAAACGTTCGTGATCATATCTGGTGGGGGGGCGATAGATCTTTCCGCAGGTTCTGTAGTCGCTCTAACAGGTGTCACAGTTGCGTGGTTGATAAAGCATCAAGTACCTGTATGGTTGAGTGTTCTGCTGATTTTGTTCTTTTCCGCTGGCATTGGAATGTGGCATGGTTTTGCAGTAACAAAGATGAGAGTTCCCGCATTTATTGTCACACTTGGTACGCTGACCATTGCAAGAGGCATGGCGGCTGTTATAACCAAAGGTTGGCCAATCGTGGGTTTGCCCAAGAGTTTTCTAACCATAGGACAGGCAGATTGGCTGAGTGTACCGATAGCAGTTTGGATATTCGCAGTAGCAGCTCTTATCTTTCACTTTTTCTTGACGAAAACTGTGTACGGCAAACATTTGCGAGCTACAGGTGGCAATGAAGTAGCGGCGAAATTCTCTGGTGTGAACATTGATAAAGTAAGATTCATAGCCTTCACAATTTGCGCTGTTCTTTCGGGATTGGTTGGAATTGTTGTTGCTTCAAGGCTTTCTCAGGGTCAACCTGGCGTTGGAAGCTCTTACGAGTTGTACG
>JBBFME010000191.1:0-1997 GCA_037478695.1 Pseudothermotoga sp. | reverse complement strand
TCTCAGAAGTACGAGGTCTAACCAACCACACCTTCTGGGTCTTCCTGTTGTAGCGCCGTACTCTCCTCCGAGTTTACGCAGTTTTTCTTGTTCTTCACCTTTGAGTTCTGTTGGAAAAGGTCCTTCTCCAACCCTCGTTGTGTAAGCTTTCATAACGCCATAGATCTGATCCACCTTAACTGGCCAAGAAAACCCTGCTTGAACACCCGTGCTCGAGCAGTTGGTAGATGTCACGTATGGATACGTTCCTACATCGACGTCTAAGAGAACCCCCTGCGTACCCTCAAAAAGAAGATTCTTGTCCCTCAGGACCTTCACTGCTTCGATGCTGTCTATCATAAGGTCACGAACAAGGTCATACTTAGTGAGCATTTCGTTCAAGATTTCTTCGCAGTCGATGGAGATTTTCCATATCCTTGCCAACTCTTGAAGAAGATCTTTTGCCCTCTGAGGGTTCTCAAGATCTTGAAATCTCAGACCACATCTAAGGGCGCGATTTGCATAGGACAAGCCTATGCCCCTCCTGGTTGTACCTATTGCGCTCAAACGAGCTTTGTCGAGTGCTTCGTCTAATTGTTTATAAAAAGGCACCACTACGTGGGCTTGCTTTGATATTCTGAGTAATCTCCGTGCGTACGGCAGGTACTGATCGATCTGCTCAATCTCCTGAAGTAATACATCTAAATCTACCACGACACCGGGACCTATGTACATCATTCTTTGCCTTTTGAGATCTGCAGATGGCAACAGATGGTGTACGATTTTGAAATCACCATAGTCTACCGTGTGTCCAGCATTGCTTCCACCTGAATACCTCACCACGCAATCATAATCTCTTGAAAGATAAGTGACAACCTTTCCTTTGCCTTCGTCACCCCATTGAAGCCCAACCACAGTAGCTTTCATAAGACACACTCTCCTTGAAATCTCTCGTAGATTTCATCGACATATTTCAAATAATAACTTGGTTCAAAGATGGAATTAATTTCCTCGTCTTGCAAAAGATTCACATTTTTCTTCACCAGATCTTTCAGATGTTCATTGGTTTGCCAACACTTTAATGATAGTGATTGAACCAGATCATAAGCCTCATTGCGGGTTAACCCTTTGTCTATCAAAGCGAGCATCAGCCTTTGAGAATACACAAGACCGTTGGTTATTTCGAGATTTTTTTGCATTCTCTCCTTGTACACGACTAAATTCTCGAGCAAATACTTCGATTTCACCAACATATAGTGGAGTGTTTGGGTAGCATCTGGCAAGATGTATCTTTCTGCTGAAGAGTGAGAGATGTCTCTCTCGTGCCACAAGGTGATATTCTCAAGAGCAACAGACACGAAAGATCTCATGACTCTTGAAAGACCACACAATCTTTCACACAGTATAGGATTTTGTTTGTGAGGCATCGCACTGGAACCTTTCTGCCCTTCTTTAAAAGGCTCCTGAGCTTCAAGTACCTCTGTTTTCTGAAGATGTCTGATCTCGGTTGCAATTCTTTCAATTCCTGCAGCGACTAAGGCTAAATTCATTATCAAGTAAGCATGGTGGTCTCTGTTGACTATTTGACTTGACACTGGTGCTGGTTTCAGCCCAAGTTTACTGAGTGCGAGTTCTTCGACCTTTGGTGGCACATTTGCGTAGTTTCCCACAGCTCCACTTATCTTGCCAAAGGATATTTGTTCTCTTGAAAAGGTGAGTCTTTCGTAATTTCTCTTCATCTCAGCGTACCAGTTCAAAACCTTCAAACCAAAGGTTGTTGGTTCAGCGTGAACTCCGTGTGTTCTGCCAATGGTTACGGTGTACTTGTGTTCAACGGCAACTTTCCACAAGATTCTTAGCAGTTCTTTCATCTGACTCAGAAGAATGTCACAAGCCTTCACAAGGGTGAGCGAAAGTGCTGTATCTATGATGTCGGAAGATGTCAGTCCATAGTGAAAGAATCTGGCTTCTTCCGCCATGTTTTTTGTTGCCATCTTCACAAAGGCTATGACTTCATG
>JBBFME010000190.1:0-2020 GCA_037478695.1 Pseudothermotoga sp. | reverse complement strand
GCTGCTTTGATTTCTCTGCCAATGCCTTTCTCACAAGCCAGCCACCACAAACAAGTGCCTCTTTGCTGGCTAAGAGAACTCTGTTAGAAAGATCTATCGCTTTCAAAGTCACAGGTAGGCTAACGAAGCCTGGAATTGCAACGATCGTTATCTCTGGTTTGAGTCTTTCGAGTTCCTCAAAGATCTCTTCATAGTTCTCTTGCATTTTCAGAAGTTTTCTTATGTTGAAATTCCTGGACAAATGATCAGCCATCTCTTTGTTGGAGTGATACGTACCAGCGAGGATTTCATATCCACCTATTTTGTTGATCACTTCGACCGCTTGAATTCCAATAGAACCGGTTATTCCCAATATCACGACGGTTGTCTTATCCATCTGAAATAAACCACCGATCCTTTCTCGACTGTTATCCTCACCTTACTGGTTATGGCAACGTTACTTACGCCGAAAGGTTTATGACAAGGCATAGATCCTTTGTGCAGTGGATACTTGAAGCCTTCCAAAGTTACTCCAGCTGCATCTCCACAAATCGGCAAGATCGACCATTTTTCACCTTCAACTGAATCGAGTTCAACGTGACCTGTGATCACACCCATCTCAAGATTGTCATCCTTAGCGATCATCTTCACATCATGGTATTTGTGCATCAGATAGATGAGGGCAAGTATCATGTCCAGACGTTCGCCTTGCCAACCACGTATTATTATCTCATCTACACCGAGCTGTAGAACTCTTTCGATGGCAAGCTGCGCATCAATTTCATCTTTGTCCTCTGGGTACAGATATACCTCACACCCCAGTTTCAACAGCTCTTCCAGAACACTTTTTTCAACGGAATCGGCGTCTCCAACAAAGATTCTGGGTGTGATCCTTCTTTTGAGCAAGTACTTTGCTCCGCCATCAACGGCAACGACGATATCATTTTCCATCAAACTGCCAACTTGTTGTTCTGTGTAATCACCGTTCAAAAAGACAATTGCCCTCAGTTCAATCATTCCCTTTTGAAAGTTTGTAGAATATCTGTCTGTACTTGTTCACCGTTCTCCTGCTAATGTATATACCCTTTGGTCTCAATCGTTCAGCGATCTCTTTGTCTGTTAATTTGCAATCTTCGGCAACGATCTTAGAAAGTTCCTTCAGTAGGTAATCTTTTTCCACATTTCGTCCGAAAAAAGACCTCATCTGAAAGATGCCTATCGGTGTTTTTACGTACTTCCCACTGATCGCTCTGGACACAGTTGAAACACTCACATTCGAAGATTTGGCAGCCTGACTCATTGTGATCTTCTGAGGATATTCGATCTTCTTCGACAAAAAGAGTGTGTTTTCTCTTACGAGCATTTGACCAAGAGTCAAAAGCAGCTGTCTTCTGTAGTTGATTGCTTCGTTTAGAAAAATGAAGATCTTCAATTCCAGTTTCGTGAAATGGCGAGGCTGCCTCACGCCTATCTCTTTAACCGAGATACTCAAATCTTCGTTCACAATTACATCCGGTTCAATGTAATGTGATTTCACTCCAAAGCCAACAACCTTACCTTCGAGTATTCCGTCCGGGCCAACTTCTTTTATGGCATTGATAGCCCTGTTGACAACTGAGGCATCGGTCTTCAGTTTTTCACAAACTTCCTCAATGGAAACCATCATATTACCATGATCGTCTATGTTGTAAGCGATGTATTCGGCAATCCTTTCAGTTTCTTCATCTAGTCTGGCGAAGACGAGGTTTTCAACGATTTCTTCTGACAAACTTTTCTCATCACTTGAGATTCGTTCCAATCTTGTTTCATTCTCGTTCAGCAACTCAGCATCGAGACTCAAGCCAATGGGTACTTCTTTCAAATACTCAACCAATGCCGAAAAAGGCAGTTCGAGTATTCTGAAAAAGGTCTTTCGATTGTTTGAAAAAATTGGTTCTAATGTCAGACCTTGTTTCACAGAATCACCTTTCTACAGTATCAACATCGCATCACCAAAGGAGTAAAAACGGTATCTCTCTTTGATGGCCTCTTGATAGGCTCT
>JBBFME010000189.1:0-2073 GCA_037478695.1 Pseudothermotoga sp. | reverse complement strand
CCTGAGTTTTTCAAAAAGCCCAGTTTCCTCTCTTTCATGGCTGCCATGGATGCCGTGCATAGAGTCTTGACCAAAAGAATAAAAGGTGCAACGCCTCCACGTGTCTTCTTCAGTCTCAAGAGTGACAAAGAGGCAACCATAAGATATCAGTCTAAGAGGAGCTTTAAGAGGTATTTCTTGGGATTGATGGAGAGCGCATCGGAGTTTTTCAAAGATCCTATAGAATACAAGATAACATCTGAAGGTACTGTGGATGGGCAGAACTATCTTGAGGTTGAGGTTAGAGCGACGAAATCTTATGGTGTTTTCGAAAAGATGCTCAGTTTAACGATTCTTGGGTTGGGATTCCTGAGGTCTGTTTTTTCTGTGTACGGTTTTCTTTTACCAGTTTACGTTTTTGCCTTGAGTTATCTGGTCTTTTCCTTTCTGCCAGGCAGTATCTTCCTGAAGTCAGGAGTGGTAGCTGCAGCGAGTTTTGTTCTATCTCTTCTGGGAATGTTTGATTTCAGGAAGGGTAAGAGTGCTATTGAAAATGCTTTGAAGCGTGTCTCTCAGTCCGATTTAGATGCCCCGCTTGCCATGGCAGGGGCAACTGAGTTTTCTGAGCTGTCACAGGCTTTGATGAACTCCATTGACAAAATAAAAGAAGTCCTGCTGGGCATATCTGGAGATGTCCAAGAGATGAGTTCGTATTCCGAAAGAGTTGTCACGGCGGTGAATGCAATGAAAGAACAACTTGATACAATGGGAGCACTATCAAACGAGATTGCAAACACTGCAGTACAGATCAGCAACGATACAGAGAGGATCTCAAATGCGGTTAGCACGAATGTTGATACGATTACTTCTATAATCAATGAACAGACGCAGATAGTGAAATCATTGAACGAGGCAGTCTTGTTGATTGTCAATTCGGCACAGAACGTGGAGAACTCGGCAGACGGTATCGTCAAGATGAGTGAAAGGTTCTCTCAGCTTGTCGAAGAGGGAAGAAAACTCCAGGATCAGGCAAGTTTGATCATGCAGGTAGCAACAACTGTGTCGAGCATCGCAGAACAGACAAACTTACTTGCACTCAATGCCGCGATCGAAGCAGCGAGAAGTGGTGAGGCAGGACGTGGCTTTGCCGTCGTTGCCGACGAGATAAGAAAGCTCGCCGAAGAGAGCAGATCTTCGGCTGCAAAGATCTCTGAGTTTCTCAGTTCCATCACCTCAGGTATAGATCAGCTCGGTAAGAGTATTCAAGCTGAGTTCAACGAGATGAAAGAACAATCCAAGAAACTGCTTGAAAGCTCTGAGAGAAATAAACAGTCGAGTGATGTGATTTCGAAGATCTCTGACAAGCTCTCGATATTGATTGAAACGCTCAACTCTCAGGCTACGAACCTTCAAAACATCACCAGCAGCATACAGAACCTTTTGGCAATATCAGAGGAAAGTTCAGCTACGGCAGAGGAGATCAGTTCTTCCATTCAGAACTTCTTTGCACAACTCAAGGTAGTACTCGATAGTGTGAATGAAACCATAAGACTTCTGAATGTCATTAAAGAGAACTTTGAGGGCATAAAGATGTGATCTAAAAAAGGTGGGGACGTGCCCACCTTTTTATTTGAAAACCTCAGTTGAGTCAAAGGTTGTAGACCTCTGCAGAAGTTTTTGTTTGAAGAACTCTATGATCAATTTGTACCTCTTCAATCTGTGTTTGTAGCTACCTTGTACACTGTGACCGTGTGCACCTTTTTTGAAGATGGCTATGTAAACCTCCTTGCCAAGGTCTTTCAAAACTGTGTAGTACATGAGCGACTGATCTAACGGACATCTGTAATCTTCCAGGCTGTGTATCAGCAAGAGGGGTGTTTTGACGCTCTTGGCATGGAAGATTGGGCTGAGTTTTCGATAGTTTTCACAGCTCAGAGGGTCTTCTCCGATCAGCGCTTTGTCGAACCAAAATCCGATGTCAGAGAATGCATAGCTTGTGAACCAATAACTTATGCCATTTTCACTCACCGCGGCTTTGAAGAAATCCGTCTGCGTGATAGCCCAGTTTGTCATGAAACCACCATAGCTAATGCC
>JBBFME010000188.1:0-2117 GCA_037478695.1 Pseudothermotoga sp. | reverse complement strand
GTGGAACAAAAAGGGCGCCTACCAAGATCTTGGTGAAAGAGTTCTGCTGTATCTTTGCCATAGGTCTACCCCGTCAGAAGCTGTACACCTTATTTAATTAATAGTCGTTTGTTGGTAAGAAGGTTCACCACTCGAAAACACGACGATTGAAATCAATTAAAGATGCTGGTCCCTGAAAGATCAAGTGATATCAACGGTTTGAAGCAGAAGCTGAGAGATCATTAAGAGGAATATGATGAGAAAAGATATGTGAAGATTTGAATTTAGGTTTCCAATGAAGATTCAAGAGAAATGAGTAAAACCCTTTTAGAATTTGTTCAATCGCCTGTTTTCTCAAAGTGATAAACAGATAAATATCAAAAGAGAACCGACTTTCCTGAAAAAACCTTCTTCTTACCTTCTGTACTTCTTCATCCTGACTTCCTTGAGAACTTCAAATCCTTAGTTTGAATCTGAATGAAAATCCATTTATAAATTCTCAGAAAAGATTTGTTCCCTTCATGAAAACCGATTTCAAGTTCAGTAAAAAGAGGGGCGAAAGCCCCTCTTTTTGTTTGTTTCAGGTCCCAGGGAATTCAAAAACATGCGAATAGTAATTGAGACCATTCACGATATTTATGTTCATATAGTGTGGCACTTGCATACTCACAGGCATATCCAGATACCAAGCATCTCCAAAGGCCATGTAGACATCGTAAGTACCTGGTTCGATGCTAACCAACGGTAAGAAACCATATTCATTAGACTTCCCATAATAAACAGGCACTGTGCTGTCTTGTGGATAGAGTGTGACATACACTTCTGGTGCATAATCATATTCGTCTCCGAATTGACAATAGAACTGGAAGTACACAGTTGCACCTTCATCGCTTGGCAGATTCTGCGTGAGGGCTTCTTGAGCGTTCACTCTACCCCAACCACTGTCGTGGTCAAAACCTGGAGCCATGATGTCGTCTGCTGTGGCAGCTATATGCTTTCTTATTTGGTAAGGCGTATATTCTTCTTCTCCAAGTTTTTCCAAAAGCAGTGCGATCACACCAGAGACATGAGGTGTTGCCATCGATGTTCCACCATACAAAGCATATGGATTTTCACCGTCGAAGAATTCTTCATCATCCCAAAGCGGCACCGTTGATAGAATTGTGTAATCACCAGGTGCTGCAACGGTTATCCACCTGCCACGAGTTGAGAAGTGCGTGATTCCATCGATAGCGGTACTCGCCGCGACATTTATCACACCTGGATAACACGATGGATAGTGTATCTCGTCGGTGTGACTGTTACCAGCCGAAGCAACGAAGATGCCGCCGTAGAATTCCATTACGTAAGAGATAAAATACGCCAATGTAATCGAGTACCCTTTGCCACCCCAACTGTTCGAAAAGACCTTTGCACCGTTTTCAGCTGCCCACAAGAGACCTTGTGCAACGAGGTCATCTCCGATGTAGCTACCATCTCCGCCAGGTTCAGGATCACCAGTATCAAAGATCACGATGGGCATGATCTTTGCATTCGGTGCCACACCCACAACACCTATATCGTTGTCTTTTGCAGCTATAGTTCCAGCAACGTGAGTGCCATGAGATCCACCAAAGGAACTGTCTGAAGCTGGTGGAAGCGTTTCATCTGTCAATGGCCTGTAACCTTCCACGAGTTGACCCTGAAGATCTGGATGTGTCCCATCGACACCTGTGTCAACCACGGCAACTATCACACCTTCCCCGGTGTATCCCATCTGCCATGCCTCAGGAGCCTTTACCTTCCTGATGCCCCACAAGTATTTTTCGAAGAACTCTTCTTGCTGATCTGCATAAGCTTGCTTTGTGAGAAGATCTGAATCTTTCCATTCATCGTTCTTGACAGGTTCTATCAGATATCTTTTGTAGCTTGGTTCAACGTAAATGATTTTTTCTCTCAGATCTTTATCAGCCTTGAGTCTGCTTATTATTTCTTGTCTCATCATGTTGTAGTCTCTTGAAATCTTGAAGCTTATGACGTTGAGTTCGCCGATCTTCAGATCCTTGACACGCTCAGTTGCATTTGCGTCCAATGATTTGATCAGATCTATTATGTCTTGCTTATAACCGTCTTTGTAGCTAACGATGAGTACATTCTCC
>JBBFME010000187.1:0-2138 GCA_037478695.1 Pseudothermotoga sp. | reverse complement strand
AAAAGTGTTTGTGGTCTCAAACTTTCTCTTCGCCATAGCTAAGGTACTACGAGTATTCATATACTTTGAAATGGTCTGCGTTATAGTTTCAGCGATTTTGAGTTGGATCACACCTTATCATTATTATCCACTCAGACAGTTTGTCGACGGCGTTTCTTCGATTGTCTTGAGACCTTTGAGAAAGATAATACCTTCGATCGGACCTGTGGATATCACACCAATGATTGCGATATTGATTCTGACCTTTCTCGATATATTCTTGGTGAACACTCTACTCGATTTGGCGGTGGTGATACGTTGAAAACTTCGGCAGCGATAATCTTCAGAACTGACAAGAAAGAAGAGGCTGAAGAACTGGCAAGAAGAATTGGTTCACAGATCTCCATAACACAAGTAATTGAAGCAAAGAGTGAGAATTTGGAAAAAAGTTGCGATTTTGCGATCATCGTTGGTGGAGATGGCACTGTTTTGAAGGCCATTAAACATCTGAAAGTTCCTATCGTCGGCTTTAAGGCAGGCAGAATAGGTTTCTTGGCCTATTACAAAATAGAGGAGGCAGAGCGCTTCGTAAATGATTTGATAGAAGGCAGACTCATCGAGGAAAAAAGATGGATGATCAAGGTACAGTTTGATGGCCAAGATGCCGATGCAGTCAACGATGTAGTTTTCCACACCCCATCTCGTCAGATGAGTGAATACGAGATTTTCTTCGATGGATGTTCCAAGCTTTCTTTTTTCGCCGATGGAATTTTGATCTCAACGCCTACAGGCTCAACGGCGTACAACCTTTCGCTCGGCGGAGCCATAGTTACTCCCAATTGTGACGTTCTTCAGCTTCTGCCGATAGCCCCATATTATCTGCAGAACAGGAGCATCGTCATACCAAATCAGAGATCAACAACAGTTCGCGCCAAGAAAGATTGCGAGATTCTTGCAGATGGAATAGCGATTGGAAATTCGAAAGAGATAGTGATCACCAAATCTGAACGTCATTTCACTCTTCTTAGACCAGATTACTATGACTTCTTCATGGTCTTGAAGGACAAGGTTGGTTACGGAAGAGGTGTTCAACATGAAATGGATAATCGATGAAAGAACTGAGAGGTTCAAGAAAGCCTTGATGAAAATGGGTTGGTATACAGAGAAGATGTTTCTGCGTTCGATAGAAGCACTCGAAGGTAGGGACACAAAACTGGCCAAGCAGGTCATAGAAGACGACAACGTCCTTGACCAGATGGAAATAGAATTGAGAGAAGAAGCTGCTGTGATGCTTGGCATTCACAACCTCACAGGCACCCAGTTGCGCTTTATCGTTGGTAGCATGCAGCTTGCGAATATCTTCGAGAGAATCGGTGACAACGCGAGAAGGATTTCCCAAATAACGATTACCATTCTCAGAGAACAACAGGCTTTCAATCCAGATCTTCTGAGACTCGGCAAATTGACCTCAAATTTACTCAAGGAGAGTCTCAGAGTTCTCGCTGATCTTCAGATTGAAGGCTCATTTGAACTCTGTTCGAAAGATGCCGAAGTGGACGAACTTTATATGGACGTAAGAAATGAACTCCTCAATTCGGCACGAAACAAACCTGAAACAATCGATCGTAATTCTCTACTCGTCGAGATAGCGCAAAAGATGGAGGAAATAGCAGATCTCTCGACAAACATAGTCGAAATCATCTTATATGTGATTACAGGTGAGTCTTACAAATGTTTCAAGGACGAAATGAGGCTTTTCAAGCAAAGCGAAGGTGTTCTGTTTGACAATCCTGACTAAGTACATTTCCAAGCTCTCAATAGGACCTATACTGATAGGTTTGGCTGGATTTGTAGTCTTTGTCAGCGTCGAAATCCTCTACCAGCTTTCGGATTTGATTGTCAGGCACAGGGTTGGAATCTTGGTTTTACTCAGAGTTCTCTACTATTACATGCCGTATTTCGTCGCGCTTGGAATACCAGTTGGTGTTTTGCTCGCGATCTTCTGGGTGCTCTCACAACTTTCCACAGATCATGAACTGATGGCTCTTCAAGTTCACGGTATATCTCTCAAGGTGCTCATCGTACCTTTCTTGTTGCTCTCGGTCTTTCTCAGTCTACTGACCTATTGGCTTAGCGATCGAGTTGTACCAGATTACAAC
>JBBFME010000186.1:0-2155 GCA_037478695.1 Pseudothermotoga sp. | reverse complement strand
ATACTGCACAGATTAGCGAATTGAGGAGAGACATAGCAAGAATCAAAACAATTCTTCGTGAAAGAGAACTCGGAGTAAGGAGGTAGTTGACTTATGCCAAAAAAGAGACTCACAGGCGTTGTCGTGAGCGACAAAATGAATAAAACAATTGTTGTTAAGGTGACAAGGAAATTCGAGCATCCCAAATACAAAAAAGCGATCGAAAGATCGAAAAAATACCACGTTCACGATGAGAACAACGTGTGCAAGATAGGCGATGTGGTTGTCATTGAAGAAACAAGACCACTCAGCAAAACAAAGAGTTGGCGAGTTGTCGAGATATTGAAAAAACAAATCGTTACTGGTGAGATACCCAGTTCCGAGGAGAGTGAAGGAATATGATCCAAGTCGAAAGTTATCTCGATGTTGCAGACAACTCAGGTGCCAAGAAACTTCGGGTTATAAGGGTTATGGGTGGTTTTCATAAGAAATATGGAACGGTTGGTGATGTAGTGGTTTGTTCTGTTAGAGACGTTGTACCAAACACCGCTATCAAGAAAGGTGAAGTGGTCAAGGCTGTGATCGTGAGAACGAGGAAACCAGTGAGAAGACCTGATGGTACTTACATTAGATTTGATGACAACGCAGCCGTTCTGATCGATAAATTCAACGAACCACGAGGTACTCGAGTCTTCGGACCTGTGGCAAGAGAGATTCGTGAGAAGGGATATATGAAGATAATCTCACTTGCCCCCGAAGTACTGTGAGAGGTGAACTGGCATGAGAATAAAGAAAGATGATCTCGTACAAGTGATATTGGGAAAGGACAGAGGCAAAAGAGGAAAAGTTCTCAAGGTTATTCCCAAGGAGAAAAAAGTAGTTGTTCAGGGTGTGAATATAGTAAAAAGACATCAAAGACCGATACCACAGCTCAGAGAAGGTGGAATCATAGAGCGCGAAGGAGCAATCTACGCTTCCAAAGTGATGCTTGTGTGCCCCAGTTGCGATAAACCAACACGTGTCGGTATGAAGTTCTTAGAAGATGGGACAAAGGTCAGATTCTGCAAAAAGTGCGGTGAAGTCATAGATAAGGCGTGAGGAGGAATCCAAAGATGGGTACTCAGTACATCCCACTGAAGGAGAAGTACGAAAAGGAAGTTGTACCGAAACTCATCAAAGAGTTCAATTACAAAAACATACACCAGGTTCCAAGGTTGGAGAAAATAATCATAAATATGGGAATTGGTGAAGGTTCAAGAAATGCCGAAATTCTGAACAGGCATATGAAAGAACTCGCAGCGATAACTGGTCAGAAGCCAGTCATTACAAAAGCAAAGAAGAGCATCTCGAACTTCAAAGTGAGAAAGGGTATGAACGTCGGTCTGAAAGTGACGCTTCGCGGGTTGAGGATGTGGAATTTTATTTACAAATTAGCAAACATTGTGCTACCGAAGGTGAGAGATTTCAGAGGATTGAATCCGAATTCCTTTGACGGGCGAGGTAATTACAGCTTTGGACTTACTGAGCAGTTTGTTTTCCCGGAGATAACACCAGATCAATCACCCAGAACGCAGGGAATGGATATCATAATTGTGACAACTGCTAAGACAGATCCTGAGGCTTTGAGACTACTCGAGCTTCTTGGTTTGCCTTTTAAGCACTGAGAGGAGGTATAAGATGCCAAGAAAAGGGATCATAGAGAGGTGGAAAAGACCGAAAAAATTCAAAGTTCGTGAGTATACAAGATGTTCGATGTGTGGAAGACCCAAAGCAGTTTACCGTGAATTCGGTTTGTGCAGAGTTTGCTTCAGAAAGATGGTTCTTGAAGGCAAACTCCCTGGTGTCAAAAAGGCAAGCTGGTAAAGGGAGGGAGAAAGATGTGGAGTGACCCGATAGCTGACATGCTCACGAGAATAAGGAACGCAAATGTAGTTTTTAAAGAATATGTGGATGTTCCAGCTTCGAATATGAAGAAAGCTATATGCGAGATTCTGAAGAAGGAAGGATTCATTCAAGATTACAAGTACATAGAGGATGGAAAACAAGGAATCCTGAGAATACACATGAAATACAAAGGCCAGAGAAGGAACAAAGAAAGGATCATCAGAGGAATCGTCAGGGTTTCCAAACCTGGAAGACGACTCTATGTGGAAAAGAATGAGATACCAAAGGTGAA
>JBBFME010000185.1:0-2216 GCA_037478695.1 Pseudothermotoga sp. | reverse complement strand
GAGGTCAAGTCAGCATAAGTTTTTGTGCAGGAATAGCCAGCTTTCCTGAAGATGGTAAGAAACTTAGAAACCTGATCGAGCAAGCAGACAAAGCTCTTTACAAAGCTAAGTCCATAGGTACTAATCAGACTGGTTTTTGAATTTTAAGGAGAGTGGTTTTATGAAAGTTGCAATAGTCTTCGACAGCAGTATAGATATACCTGCTGAATATCAATTTGAGCTGCCCCACTACATTCTGCCACTGAAGGTTTATGTTGAAGCCAGTGAATTCAAAGACAAAATCGAGATTACAGACGAACAATTTTATTCACAGGCACTGTCTGGTAAGAAGGTTGGAACGGCTCTGCCCAATCCTTCGGAGACTGCCCAGTTGTTGGTGAAGCTTTCGAAAGAATACGACCATCTGTATATAGTTACCATCTCGAGCAAATTGAGCGGCACCTGGAACATGGTTCGAATGACCCTCGAGCAGATGAATATCAAGAACGCAACTTTGATCGACTCAAAGAGCGGCAGTGTCAAGAGCTTTTACGTAGTTTACAGATTAATAGAGGATTTGAAAGCACAAAGGGAAATTACAGAACAAACGGGGCAACAGTATGTTCAAGATTCTCTTTTGGTTTTCACAGTGACAACCCTTGATTATCTTCACAGAGGCGGAAGAATAGGTAAGGCAAAGGCGCTTCTTGGAAAGATTCTGCGGATAAAACCAATCCTCTCAACAAGTAATGAGGGAGAAGTGTTGAGCCTCGGTTCAGCAAGATCGATCAAACAGCTCATCGAAGAGATGGTCAAGAAAACGAAGGAGTTTCTGCATTTTGAAGACTACATCATCATAGGAGGATATGGAGCACAGCACATGAAACAGTACTTAGACGAACTTTTATCACATTTTCCAAGTCAGAAGATATTCGGAATTTCGAGAATTGGTCCTGGTGTGAGTGCTCACGTTGGTCCAGAGGTCTTTGGATTGGTAGCGGGCAAGATTTAAGTCAGCTTATCCTCGACCGAGGACAGAAACACAAAAACGAAGATCTGTTCAGCCTCACTTTGTGAGTTGCGTGATAGCAAACCAAGCCAACAATATTTCTTCAAATCCAGACTATGATGGTTGACATAGAACAAAACAAGCCATCTCTTGGTGATCTTATATCACGTCAAGACAAAGCCAAATCTCCGTAGTTCTGAAGATGTTGAAAACAGTAAAGCTGGACTAACCGCAATATGCAGAAAAATCTTTATCTCCTTCAAAGCATTCCGAGAAGTTCAAACGAAAATTCCCTCTAAATTACGACAAAACAAAAGCTAAAAACAACACCCCGATTTCAAGATCTGCCAAAAGTGTTGTAGAATATCTATGAATATGAGCAACAAGGGTACTATATTACATTTCAGTAACACTATGAGTTAATCAAACACATATAGCCCTGCGCTCATACACGCGAACTGGAAAAAAGATCCAAAATGCATTTTGAATAAAAGTACTGTAAGGACTAATAAATGCAGCCATGACAACTAATATTACCCATTGCAGGCTCATAACTCCAAAAGTCGTAAAATGCTTTCATGAAGATATTATAAACTGAAACATGCATGAATACACAATAATAGCACACTCTGCCAACTCAACGAAACAACGAGGATTGTAATAACTTTACTCACAGGTCATTGACATATTAATATTGTAGTCCAAAAAGTTCCATATCTCCCTCAAAAAGTATCAGTTGCGTATTTGTGCGGGTTTCCGTCAACAGATCCTGAATACGCATCAATACTGAATAAAATTAACCAAATTGCCCCCATGTTAGCCTCGCACTCACTTTGTTAACACTAGACACAGAATATTATACATATTTGGCATCATATCTATCATATATTCAAAATGTAAGGGTCCGAAAGAAGGTCCTCTCTGAAAGGGATGGCAACTTGAACGAAAGCTTTAACCTTCTCCCCCGATAAAGGGATAGTCCGAAAGAAGGTCCTCTCTGAAAGGGATGGCAACTTGGTATCGCTCTTCTATCTTGGCAAAGTCCACCTTGAAGTCCGAAAGAAGGTCCTCTCTGAAAGGGATGGCAACTATGTGCGCAGGAACTTTACAAATCCCGAACAATCGGTCCGAAAGAAGGTCCTCTCTGAAAGGGATGGCAACCACATGTTTCGCACTTTCCTTATACTCAAATTTCACTTCCGTCCGAAAGAAGGTCCTCTCTGAAAGG
>JBBFME010000184.1:0-2226 GCA_037478695.1 Pseudothermotoga sp. | reverse complement strand
ATAGATTTGTCAAAACCAAAAGAAGGTTATCTGTGTGGTAGCCATGGTATGATCAACGCCTGTGTGCAGGTGATGAAGAACAACGGTATCCCTGAAGAAAAGATTTACTTCGACAAATTCGCATGAGGGGTGAGAAGATGAAGATGTCCCCCGAGTTCATTGAAGCTCAGAAAAATATGAAACCAGGCATCATAAGTTCTGTGGGATTTCTCGGTGACGATGAAAGAGAATTGGCGCAGATCATTCAAGAAGATGAACTGCTCATGAGTCGCCTTCAGCTCGACTTTGATGAAGTTGCCCGGTGGATGGAAAGAATAATGGATGAAGCGGTAAAAGGTTTGGGTGAACCAATAGTGATAGATGGAAGGTGGGAAGCTCAAGTCTATGAAGCCCGTGGTTTCATACCATGTCCTTTTAAAGATGGAATCTTCAGAAAGAGAGTAGTTTCGGTGAAAAACCTTAAGAACGAGGTCAAAATCAGTTTCAGTGATCTCTCCATTCATCTGTTGAAAAAACACCACTTTCTTCAAGGGAGAGGTTCCCCATTCAGAATTGAGCCACAACAATTGAAAAAACTGTTAGATTAGCTATCTTTCTCCGATTACAGTGTCAGGAATTCGTAATCTCTTTTCGAGCTTTGAGAAGATCTCAGCAGCTATCCATACAACGACCAGATATACGAGCGCGGTCAAGAGGTAGACTTTGAAGAACTCAAAGTTCCTACTCGCTATAAACTTGGCCTGCGCCATCATCTCAGGAGCACCGATGATGTAAGCCATAGAGGTGTACTTCAACAAGTAAATAAACTCATTTGTCCAAGCGGGTATCACCCTTCTGAGCGCCTGGGGCAGTATGATTAATCTAACGGCTTGCCATTTTGTCATTCCTATGGAATATGCAGCTTTCATCTGTCCGGTACCAATCGACTGTATTGCACCACGTATGTACTCCGCTTGATAAGCACCACTGTTGATGCAGAAACCAATAAGTGCAGCCATAAGTGGTGTGAGTCGAATACCGTAAACAGGTAAACCATAGTACAAAATGAACAATTGTACAAGCATTGGTGTTCCACGAATCAGTTCAATGAAACCCACGCACAAAGCTCTTACCAATCTATTTCCATAGACTCTTCCCAAGCAAAGCAACACGCCAATCAGCATGCCTATGCCAGCAGAAAAAATGGTCATGTAGATAGTTACTACCAAGCCATTCAAAAGCCTTGGCATCGAACTCAGAAAGATCTGTCCGAAACTCATACTTTGTCCTCACCATAGAGTTCGGTTAGTCTTCTGAGAAACTGTTTAGTTCTCTCTTTTTCTGGATTTGTGAAGATCTTCGATGGTGGTCCCTGTTCAACGATTACACCATTTTCCATGAAAATGATCTCGTCTGCAACAGTTCTTGCAAAACCAAGTTCGTGTGTGACAACGAGCATTGTCATACCCGACTTTGCGAGTTCTATCATAACCGAAAGCACTTCCCCTATCAGTTCTGGGTCGAGTGCAGATGTCGGTTCGTCAAAGAGCATCAGTTTTGGTCTCATCGCCAGAGCTCTTGCAATTGCAACTCTTTGTTTTTGCCCGCCAGACAGCTGAGATGGGTAAAGATTTGCCTTTTCAGCCAAACCAACTCTCTTCAGTTGCTCCAATGCTATTTGAGTGGCTTCATCTTTTGAAAGTTTTTGGACCTTCATAAGTCCTATTCTGACATTGTCGAGTGCCGTGAGATGGTTGAAAAGGTTAAAATCCTGAAAGACATAACCGATCTTCTGTCGTATTCTATGAACATTTTGAGGTGTGATCAACTCGTTTTCTAAATAAACCTCACCACCATCAGGTTCAACAAGTCTGTTGACACAACCGAGCAATGTGCTTTTTCCAGTTCCACTCGGTCCAATGATTACCTTTGTTTCACCCCTCTTCAACTGCAGTGAAACACCCTTTAGGACAACGTTGTCACCATAACTCTTGTACAGATTCTCTATCTTCAGCACGACTTCTTCGTTCAATGTGAGACCTCCTTGATTTCAAAACCTGGGATCTGCAGTCTTCGTTCGAGTAATTGCATGATTTTGTTTGCAGAAATAGTCATCAGCAAGTATATTGCCGCACACGTCAAGAAGATTGTCATAGGTTCATACGTCCTTGATATGATGTAACTGCCTTGTCTGAGCAGCTCAACAACACCGAGTGCATAAGCCATAGAGGAATCTTTCAAAACCAC
>JBBFME010000183.1:0-2232 GCA_037478695.1 Pseudothermotoga sp. | reverse complement strand
CAGAATAGATGAAATAAAATCGACTCTCATAGTACCAGTGAAGCTGAAGAACGAAGTTGTTTTGCTTTTGAATCTTGACAACTTTGAGAGTGAGGAAGCTTTTACAGAAGAATCAGTAGAACTTGCCAAGATTTTTGCCAATCATCTCGGGATTGTCTTGCAGCGAAAGAATCTTGAAAAAACGATACTGGAACAACGAGAATTGATGGAATATCTTTCATACCATGACGCACTCACGGGGCTTGCAAACAGAAGAATGTTCGAAGAATACAGCCAAAAGATCATCTCCTTAGCCCAGAGGGAAGGTAAGAAAGTAACTGTCCTGTTCATGGACTTGAAACATTTCAAGCAGATAAATGATATTCATGGACATCAAGTGGGAGATGAAGTATTAAGAATCATAGGCAGCAGATTGGAAAAATCTCTCAGAGAAAGCGATCTCATCTCTCGCTTTGGCGGCGATGAATTTGTGATCATCTTGTATGATTGCTCGTCTGAAGATTTGAATCGTCTATTAGAACGAATAATTAGAGTTGTTGAGGAACCAGTAGAGATAGCTGGTGAAATCTTCAGGATATCTTGCAACATAGGTGTTGCAAGGTATCCCGATGATGGCACTGAGATAGACCAACTTATAAGAAAAGCCGACATGGCCATGTACAGAGCAAAGAGTAAATCTCTCAAAGCTCTGCAGTTTGAAGACATTCAAGAGTGTGAACTTCAATGAAAGGATTTTCATTTCACTTTCAATTTTTAATATCTTGTTGAATCAGGTACAACTGGATATCCGTTGAACTGTGAGGGTTGTCTGACGCTGCGAGTATCAGCATTCTTTTGCTTTCAAGTGGTACGATTTCCACAACGCGCTGATCATTTGGCTCTCTCAGAGTGCGTTGTGTGATCAATATTCCATTCTGGTCTAATAACAGATAGGATATGTCTCTTCGTGTGTCGTTCTGCCAAAGTTCACCGTAAACGAGCACGATATCTTCATGTGTCAAAGCACCCTTAGTTGTGAAGTCATTTCCCAGATCAATCGTCTTTTGCCACACAGTTCGACCATAGGGATCAACTTTTACAACAAACAGTGCGTTGTAAGGCGTAAAGGAGTTCGATGAACCAACTAATACTATTGAGTCTTGCGTCCTTGCACAACCGACAGCCCTTTCCCACCTCTGACCGCCAAAGGTTGTACACCAATACCTGTTGCCATTTTCTGAGAACAAGCAACCCCAGAAATCCGCCTGTCCGTTGCCATAACTCTCGGTAGAACCAAAGCACAGATATTTGCCATTCAGCTTGCAAACTCCGCTGAACCATTCATCAGAAGAACCGCCAACCCGCTTGCTCCACAAGATCTCACCGTCATGATCAATTCTCATCACCAAGGCATCGTACCAGTTGCTACCAGTCGTGCGATGACCTCCAACGATTATGAGATCTTTTTCTTCACAAATCAGAGACTCTGCCCATTGGTCTGCGCCAGAAACAGGAACGGAATGTTGAAAAACAACACTGAGCTTTTCGTCCAAGATAGCTATTTTGATTCGAGATTGTTTGCTGATTATCTCATACCCAGCGAGGACAAAACCACCAAGGATATCCTGGGTAACATCGTTGAGTTTTGTGAAAGAAACTCTGTCGAGTGCGACAAGTTTCTTTAAATGAAGATCTGTGTCCAGTTCTATCGCCAATATCCTACCTTGTTCTTTTTCTTGTGCAAAGACGAGAAAACCACCCTCGGTCTCAAAACACTTTATAGGTTCTTGTGCGCCAGGAAGGTTCAAAGTGAAACTGTGGGCGATTGAACTTGACGCCCACAGCTCTGCGGTCAACAACAAGAGAATCAGGACTTCAATAGACCTTCTTCGAATACAACTAAAGAGATATGGTTTCATTGCCCAATGGGACTAAGGTTCACACATATCACTGCTAAGCTCATCAAAAACCTGCTTACATCCATTGTCTGAAAGATCCTCAACACTAAGATCAGTTCTACACAGATCAACTCCTCTTATTTTCCCATTTTGTAAACTATTCCGTGTTGAAATCCTCTCGTCTCAGTGATCACTAACCTTTGAGAGGATGTGCCTTTTGACTGTTTTCTGTAGCCTTTTCCTTGACTTGAATTGGTTCTGTGAGAACCTTTGATATCCGTTCGAGTGCCCAGTCTATTTCTTCACTCTTTATAACAAGAGGTGGGGCAAACCTCACAACTTGATCATGTGTTTC
>JBBFME010000182.1:0-2245 GCA_037478695.1 Pseudothermotoga sp. | reverse complement strand
GCTGCCCCAAAAGATTTCCGAGATGTGTATCAATCCGTCGAGGCCAGGTTCGAGATTTATGAAGACACCAAAAGGTAGAATACTCTTCACTGCACCTTGCACTATCGTTCCAACGGGGTACTTCTCAGTGACCTTCAGCCAAGGATCTGGCTCGAGTGCCTTCAAACTGACGGTTACAGAACCTTTCGCTTCGTCTAAATCTATTATCTTGACTTTGATCTTTTCTCCTTTTTTCAAGACATCTGCAAAAGAAACCGATGGATCGTGGGAGAGCTCAGTTCTCGGCAAGAAGGCCTTTACTACGCCCAAATCGAGTATGGCATGATTCTCAGCAATTTGTTCGACGATTCCTGAGATCTCATCAGCAACTTTATGAGAATTGAAGAAATCGCGTTTCAGTTGCTCTACGAGTTCTCTTCTTGAAACAACCACTCGCTGTCGTTTTCGATCCACGGTGTACTCGATTATCAGAAACTCCATTTCCTCATCTGGAATTACTTGATCTTTTCTGAGCAGAGAGTGCGATCCTGGCAAGAATGCGCTCATGACACCTTGAATATCAACTTGATAGCCACCTGAAACCGCCTGAACTATCTTACCCTTGATTGGTGTCTTCGTTTCATAAGCTTTTTTCAGCGAATTTCTTACCTCTCTTGCATAGGGTCTTCTCTCAGAGAGGACAGCATAGCCTTCTTCGTCGTTGATTTTGAGTATCTGGGCTCTGATTTTTTCACCTACTGTGTAACTGCTTGCTGGGCGCACGAGTTCGTTCTGGGGTATCATCCCTTCTTGCTTACCTCCGAAATCAACGGAGATCCCTTCGGCTGGGTTGACTCTGGTCACCGTCGCTTCCAAGACCTGACCTGGAGTACTCTCGGAAAAGTCCAGGTACTCTTCGAAATTTTCCATCCTTTCCTGTTGCTCACTCATTTCCTTTCCCTCCTATGAAGAATTTTTTCGGTGAGTATTTCTAAGTCTTCTTTCGGCGTCGAAGTGCCTGTGACAATACCTATAGTGTTTATACCACTTAAATCGATCTTCTCGACCTCTGAAGGATCTTCGATGTGCACAACTTTTGTTATCTTTGAAGCAATCTTTGCAAGCTTAGAGGTATTTGAACTGTTCTTGCCACCTAAGACTATCACCAAATCACTTTCTTGTGATATCTTTTTTGTTTCTCTTTCCCGCCTTGCCGTCACGTCACATATCGTGTTTATGACATGTAGTTCTCTGTAGACAGATATTTGAAGCGAACATGAGACAAAGTTATTGAATTCTTCGACAGACATAGTGGTCTGTGACAGTATACAACTCTTTTCGTCCAGGACAACAGGTTCGGTCGTGATCAAGGCAGTTGGTACGTAACTGAGCAGTGCTTTCATTTCAGGATGATCTTTCTTACCAAAGATGAAAACTCTATAACCTGATCGGTGCATCTGCTGACCTATCTTAAACAGATTCAGAACAATTGGACAAGTCGTGTCAACAACCTTTTTGAAACTCTCCTTCGCTTTCTTTATATCTTCTTCCGGAACACCGTGTGCGCGTATTATCAAGACAGAATCTCTTGCATCTTCTGGAATGTCATCTTCTATGACTTTAACTCCCTTTTGCTTCAGAGATTCCACAACTGTTTTGTTGTGAACTAACTCGCCGAGTGTGTAAACTTTTTCGTTTTTAGAAATCTCTCTTAGTGCCATCTCTAAGGCACGGTTAACGCCAAAACAGAAACCTGTATCTTCAGCAATGATCGTTCTCACAGTTCATCCTCCTGAGTGCGATATCGCAGATCTCTTGAACCACTTCCTCTATACTCTTGTCTGTTGTGTCAATGACTATGGCGTCTTCAGCTGGTCGAAGTGGTGCGAGTGATCTTTTCGAGTCTTGTTCATCCCGCAATCTGATCTGCTGTGCAACTTCTTCGAATGTGAGATCAACGCCTTTCTGACGGAGTTCTTTTAGTCTTCTTCGAACACGCTCTTCGAAGGAAGCTGTGAGAAAGATCTTCACTTGTGCATTCGGAAGAACTACTGTCCCTATGTCTCTCCCATCGACTACGAATCTTCCGCCATTACATATATTTCTCTGAATCTCTGTCAACTTCGACCTCACTAATGGATTTACAGCAAAATCAGAAGCAAGCCTTCCTGCCTGAGCTGTTCTTATTTGTTCTTTTAACTTCTCGCCGTTAAAGTACAGATCGCCTGAATTGTAAGAAAACTCTATCTCATTAAGGGCTTCTGAC
>JBBFME010000181.1:0-2315 GCA_037478695.1 Pseudothermotoga sp. | reverse complement strand
ACACGCTGATGATGGTCCAAAGGCTTCCGAACCGACTTGCTGCGACGGGTATATCGGTGGCGTGGATGTACGTGCCGATAGCAATCTGTGGAGTCCTGGTGGTTATGTGTGCTGTTCTCAAGATTCTGAACCAGATAGCAAGCTTAAAGGATGTGAGAAAGCGATGAAGAAAGTACTTTCATACATCTTCGGTGCTTTCATGATCTTTCTTCTTGGTGTGCTTCTTGCATTCATCTTTAGACTTCCCATCGTAGAGAATTTCTCCCGTGAAGAAGGTGGAAGGATAGTACTGTTCACATCTTTCGTGCTCTTGATGATGCTCAGAGTACCTATAGCTTTTTGTTTGAGCATCCCAGCTTTCCTCACTGCGATTTATCTGAATCTTCCAACGATGGTGATCTTCCAAAGGATGGGTGCAGGGATAAACGCCTTTTCTTTGATAGCCATTCCTTTCTTTATACTGGCTGGACAGGTTATGGCGGAAGGTGGAATTGCCCAGAAGATAGTGGAGTTTTCAAATATTCTCATCGGTAGGGTTCGTGGAGGGCTTGCGATGGTAAACATACTCGCAAGCATGTTCTTTGGAGGTGTGAGCGGCTCCTCGGTGGCAGACACCTCTTCGATAGGTGCGTTTCTGATACCTATGATGGTTGATCAAGGCTACGATAGAGATTTTTCTATTGCGGTTACGATAACTTCTTCCACACTGGGCATTATCATTCCGCCAAGCCACAACATGATCATCTATTCTCTCGCAGCGGGTGGTGTTTCGGTTGGGGCACTCTTCATGGCTGGTTACATTCCTGGAATCATGGTTGGCGTGGCACAGATGGTCGTGGCTTATATCATCTCCAGGAGGAGAAAGTATCCTGTGTCAGGTAAAGTGGGATTTAAGGAGGCTCTCATCATAACGAGAGATTCTATTCTTGGCTTGCTGGTGGGCGTCATCATCATTGCGGGTATCATATTCGGTGTCTTCACGGCAACTGAAGCTTCTGTCGTAGCAGCCGTCTACGCGATGATCATCACCGTATTTGTGTACAAGACTCTGAAATTCAAAAAACTTTTGAGAACCTTTCAGAACACAGCGATCGTCATTGCGATGGTTTTGTTCATCATAGCGAGCTCTTCAGCCTTTGGTTATCTCTTGGCTTACTTGAAGGTGCCGGCTCTTGTTGCCAGCACTTTAATGAGTATCTCCACAAACAAGTACGTGTTGCTACTTCTCATAAATTTGATGCTTCTCTTCTTGGGAATGATCATGGACATGGCTCCACTCATACTCATAACGACTCCGATCCTTTTACCTCTGGTTCGCTCACTCGGGGTTTCACCGATCCAGTTTGGAATCATCATGATGATAAACCTTGGTATAGGATTGTGCACGCCACCGGTCGGCACGACACTCTTCGTTGGATGTGCCATTGGAAAGAGCACGATGGAAAAAGTTGCGAAAGCATCCATGCCATTGTACATATCGATGATCTTGATCTTATTACTCGTCACATATGTACCGTGGTTCACAATGTTCTTAGGTGGCAGATTCGTTCGCTGAGTTTGCCCGCTTTGTTTCAAGTGTCGCTTGTGGTTAGGCTTAGACGTTCAGTTCGTGAGAGAAGAACAAATACAAATCTTTTGAATGGTTCAGATTGATCGCAAACTTTGAGATCTTAACCCAGTAAGCACATACCAGCACTTGAAATAGACCTTGCTGATAGCCACCGCCTGTTTGTGAGATGATGACTGTGTGAGTGAATCTTCGTCGGATAGAAATATCTGCTTCATCGATGAATATCATGAAACACCTCTTATCCTAATGTCGTACGTGCACGATTGAAAAGCCAAAATCATATCTTTGGAGTGAAAGGCATTTTGAATTGAATGTTGCGGTAGAATCAACAAGGCGTGAAAAAGAGACCGACTATGTCTGTCTTTTGGGTTCGTCTATAGGTAAAAAAGAAGGGTGCAGTACAGGTAAAAGACCGTCGCAGTTAGAGTTAGACGGTTTTACGGGCAAACTGCAATTTTACACCTTTGCTCTTTTGTAGCGAAAAAACCTCAAGTTAATTATTTTCCAAGTAATTAGACAGTTATAGTTGCCAATAGATCGGCTTATAGATCACGTGTTCTAAGAGAAAATTGCACTACATATTATGAAGGTCTTTCGAGTATGCCGTTCTGCGGTAGCAGTGGGGTAAGATGTGTAGAAATGCGCTTAGGAAGGATGATTCACAGCCTTTGAGGTACTTGCGTGATAGGCGCAGGCGGATATATATAATTGATCATAACTGGCCTCTTGGTGGGTCCATTAGAAT
>JBBFME010000180.1:0-2344 GCA_037478695.1 Pseudothermotoga sp. | reverse complement strand
ACTCAAAATCAGTTGAGGGATGACCTCGTGCGGGTTCAACTCCCGCCCTCGGCACCATTTATTCCCAGAGTCTTTATCTCCCTCCAAATGTTCAACTCAATGCAATCTTTTGTATAATCTCATTGAATATCTATCGTTGCGGGAGGGCAGATATGACCAAAAACAGACACTCAGTAAGAGCCTTTGTTTTCATAATTCTCATTGGCTTGAGTATTGTTGCTTTGGGAATCTTCGTCTTAGTCGGTATCTTCCCCAGAATGAACGATTTGGTGAAACGAAATATGTTACAAGAGGCGACCGATAAACTCAACATTGCCTTTCTTCTCATCAGCCAGCACTACGAAAGTTACACTCATGGTCTTCTCGATGAATTCACAGCACAAGAAATGACGAAGATGCATCTACAAAGTCTTTTCTACGGCATAGAAAAACGTGACTATTTCTGGGTTCTGAACAAAGAAGGAGTACTCTTGGTACACCCATACCTAAGAGATTATGTGGGGCGGCACTACCTTGAGATAAACGATAGTTTGTTCAGAAGCGCCGTTGAAAGAATTCTACGTGCAGCGAAGGAAAACAGAGATCATGTTGAATACGACTTCTACAGATATGATCGCAGTCAAATCGAACACAAAATCAGTGCAATAGAGGTTTTTGAACCTTGGGGCTGGATCGTTGGTACAGGTTTTTACAGAACAACCTTTCTGACACAAGTGAGGATGATTCAAAACAACTTCATACTCGCTGTTGTGCTGTTTTTTGGCTTAGTCGTCATCATTTATTTGATCTTTCTGATTCAGTACAACAAAGCAAACAAAGAGATATCAAGAATTCTAAAGCAAATCAGCATGGAAAGAGATCGACTTAGAACGTTGATCGAATCGATGCCTCAGCCTGTCGCACTCTTTGATCAAACTCAGAAACTCTTGGAATACAACAAAGCGTATTCAGAGTTACTCAATTATGAGCCTGCCCAATTTCAAATTCAGTGTGTTCAAAGTTCTCAAGAATCTCGAGAGATCAGTTTGAAAACCCATTCTGGTATGAGATGGTACAACGCCATGTGCCGCGAAATCCTCGACAAAGACAAAAATCTCGAAGGTAGTATACAAATACTGACTGACATAACAGAACAGAAACTGCAGATCCTTTTCTGGCAGGACAAAGCCAACCAAGATCCATTAACAGGTGTGGCAAACAGAAACGTCTTAGAGCAATTGATGGACAACTTTCCAGAATTGGCGTCGGAATTTTCTGTTATAATGCTCGATTTAGACGACTTCAAAAAAATTAACGATTCCTATGGCCATTTAGTTGGCGATCGTGTTCTTGTACATTTCGCAGAGACTATCAAAAACTCAATCAGAAAAGATACCTTTTTCGTTAGATATGGCGGAGATGAATTTCTCATCATCGCACCTCGAAGTGGAAAAGAAGCTGCGAAGAACTTGATCGAACGTGTCAGAAAAGAGTTCAGAACCCCTCTGCAGATCAACGGACTTCAAATAGCCATAAGCTTCTGTGCGGGTATAGCAAGCTTTCCCGCAGATGGTGAGAAACTCAGAGAGTTGATCGATCGAGCAGACAGAACTCTTTATGCAGCCAAGGCTTTGGGTAACAACCAAACTGCTTGTTGAACTATGAGGAGGTTGCTTTTATGAAAGTTGCCATTGTCTTTGACAGCAGTATTGATATACCTGAAGGGTATGAATTCACTGTGCCAAACTACATTTTGCCACTGAAGGTCTATGTTGATGAAAATGAATTCAAAGACAAAATCGAGATTACAGACGAGCAATTCTATTCACAGGCGCTGTCTGGAAAGAAGGTTGGGACAGCTCTGCCAAATCCTTCTGAAACTGCGCAGCTTTTGCTCAAGCTTTCAAAAGAATATGACCATTTGTACATTGTAACCATCTCCAGCAAACTGAGTGGTACATGGAACATGATCAGAATGACGTTGGAGCAGTTGAAGATCAGGAATGCCACTTTAATAGATTCAAAGAGTGGCAGTGTCAAAAGCTTCTACGTAGTCTACAGATTGATAAAAGACTTGCAAGCACAGAAAGAAATTACAGAACAATCGGCACAGCAATACGTAGAAGATTCTCTTTTGCTCTTCACTGTGACAACACTTGATTACCTTCAAAGAGGTGGGAGAATAGGAAAGGCGAAGGCTCTCTTAGGAAAGATTCTGCGAATAAAACCCATTCTCTCAACGAGCAATGAAGGAGAGGTGCTGAGTCTTGGTTCGGCAAGATCTATAAAACAAGTCGTCGGCGAGATGGTCAATAAGGCAAAGGCATTCTTGAGCTTTGAAAATTACATCGTCTTCGGTGGATAT
>JBBFME010000179.1:0-2373 GCA_037478695.1 Pseudothermotoga sp. | reverse complement strand
AATCTATCGAGCTCAGATTCTCTCAGCGATGTGTACCCACTGATACCTCCAAACTTCCGAAGAGTCGAAAACTCATCCCATCTGCCTGTCAACAACTTGTGAGTGTAGCACTGGTGTGAGGTATCCCATATTATTATGTCTTCTCTGGGATCGAAGACACTGTAGAGTGCCAATGTGAGTTCAACTACGCCAAGATTTGATGCCAGATGACCGCCTCGAGTTGAAACGACTCGTATGATACGCTCTCTAATGACACTTGACATTTCTTTAAGTTTTTCAATCTCTGCACCAACTACATCGTCAAAACTCAATTTCACTCTCTCCATTGAGCGATTGAATCTTCGCATACACGTCTTGAATTTGGATCTTCGCTTCTTTGAGCGCAACAACCAACTCTTTGTAGATTTCTACACCTTTGTTGTAAAGATCCATAGACTCATCAAAAGAGAGATCTTCACGTTCAAGTCTCTCAACGATCGTCTCAAGTTCCTTTATCATCTGATCGATTTTCACTAACGATCACCTTCACAGTTCCGTCTGAAAATCGGACGGTTAATTCATCGTTCTTGTTCAATCTCCAAGACTTCTTGATCCATAAAGTGTCTTTTTCAATTATTGCATAACCTCTTTCAAGTATACCTTTTGGGTTCAAAGAACTCAGTTTTGTTTGCAAGAGTTCCACTCTTTTCTCACAGAGCAGTAGATGTTTCTGCATCGATTGTGTAAGTTTTTCGACATTCTCAAGAGTGAGGCGTGTTCTGTTCAAAACTCTATCATTCATAGATTTAAGGAGTTCTTTCCCAAGATTCTCAACATGGCTTTGGTTGTTCTTTACCTTCTGTCCGAAATAGAGGTGAGCCTTCTGCAGCAAGTTCATCGCATAATCTAAGATCTGTGACCTATCCGGTACGGCTGCTTGAGCTGCCGCTGTTGGCGTGTGAGCAGAATAATCAGCCACAAGATCGATAAAAACTGTATCTATTTGATGACCAACACCCGTGATGACAGGATGCCTCAAGTTATAAACGCCTTTCACAACTTGTTCATCGTTGAATACCCACAGATCGTCTGCAGAGCCGCCACCTCTTGTTATTATCACCACATCCAGATCTTCACGATTCGCATCATTCAGAGCTTTAATAAGTGTTTCTCTCGCCTCATCTCCCTGTACACCTGTGTGGTAAAGAAAGATCTCCACGACAGGATATCTTTCCTGAATCGTTCTCAGAACATCCTGATAGGCTGCGGAATTCCTTGAGGTTATGATGCCTATTCTTTCTGGGAATTTTGGCAACGGACGTTTGGGTTTTTCAAAAATGCCCTCTTTCGAGAGTCTGTTGTAGATCTCTCTCATCTTCAAATAGAGTAAGCCACGTTGAGGTAGAATCTTCAAACTCTTGCATTGAAATCTGTATACACCCCTCGGGGGATAAACTCTCACATCTCCATTTGCTTGAACTGTCTGGCCATCTGTCAGGTTGAGCCCTCTTGAAGCTGCTCCAAAAAACACACATCCTATCGAGGTAAACTCATCTTTCAGAGAGAAAAACAGATGACCATTGCGCTCTTTGCAATCTGTAACTTCACCGACGATCTGTATGTCAGTCAAGTACGGATCATCGTTTATGAGGTTTTCTATGTAATAGGTGACCTCACTGACTGTGTAAACCTTCTCCAAAAAGATCATCCTTCTTCACAAAGTTTTGGGCAAGTTCTACAATTCGTTTTGGTAAACCAAATCTGTCCGCAAGCGCTATTGCAACAGTCTGATGCAAGTTTTTGCCCTTTTCCAAAGAGTAGTCTATCATCTTGTGAGGATCTTGCACTGTCAAATCTCTCAACTTTCCGCACATGTAAGCATTCGTCGCCTTTTTGACAACTGCAGGATAATGAGTGGTGAAAAAGATGAAGTCATCCGAGGAATCCAGGTAACTGACAACTGCCAAGGCAAGTGATTCACCTTCAACTGGATTGGTGGTCGAGCCAAACTCGTCGACCAGAATCAACTTTCTCTTATCGAGTCTCATGATTTCGACAAATGAGGAGATTTCTTTGGCAAAGGAACTCAGGCCAAGTTCATCGCCTTTCGAAAGACATCTGACATGAACGAAAAGTGGAGATGAGAAAAAATCAGATGGCACAGGGAACCCAAGATGCATGAGAACCACAAAACTTCCTATTGTCCTCAAAAGAGTCGTTTTACCACCCATGTTTGGTCCATAGAGAACGGTTACGCCTCTGTCCACTTCGAGATTCACTGGATAGTATTCATAGCCATTTCTCTGGCAGTAATCAACAACAGGGGGAAATCTGCCGTTCTTGATTTCAAACCTTTCAGATATCTGTGGTATAGAACAATCCATTTGGAAGAAG
>JBBFME010000178.1:0-2381 GCA_037478695.1 Pseudothermotoga sp. | reverse complement strand
CTTGCAACTAAAATGGAATTTTCCTTCTTGAGCAAGTCCTGTGTGAAGAGTTCAATCTTCAGAGTCAAGGCATTCTCAACGTACTCAATTAATCTTTCGTAGTTGAGTTCTTCACCAATCCATGCCGAGGCAACAATGAGTAGTGTGACTATGGTGTTCAGAAAGGTTTTCGATGAACCCATGGCTCTTTCGATACCCGCAAAGACTGGAAAAACTCTTGAATCGGTGAAAACCTTCGCGTTCGAAGACTGGGGATTGTTTGTGACGAGAACACAGTTATTAATCTTTCCTGCATACAAGTCAAGAAAACGTGTCAATTCTGCTGTTTCACCTGATTGACTGACCAGAAAGATCGTTTCATATCTTTCAAGCAACTTCTCACTGTCATACCATATGAACTCAGACAGTTCTCTGCACTGCGCATCTATTCCATGAGAGCGCAGGTATATAGTCGCGTAGAGAGAGGCGTAGTATGACGCACCCATTCCAAGAAAAAGTACACTATCATGGCGAAGTGTTTTTGCCATTCTCACCAAGGTGCCTTTTTGCTTCAAAAGTTCTCTAAGAGCCTTTGGTTGCTCAAGAACATCTTGCAGGAACATCGATTTCATCTGCTATAACCTCCTCACCGTATACTCGATTAAGTTTATAACATAAGATTTTAAAAACTCTTCAGACAAAAGGCAAACAAATCGTGTAAAATACACAAAGGGTACTTGAAAGGGAGTGTGAAACATGCCAAGACTCAGAGTGTACGAACTCGCCAAGAAGTTGAACATGTCGGCGAAGGAGCTTCTTCAAGAACTTGAAGAACTCGGTTTAGACGTGAAGAACCATATGAGCTATATAGATGAAGAGACTGTGAGTCTCATTCTTGAGATTTTCGAAGAAGAGGAAACAGCTGTAAAAGCAAAGGTATCCAAACCGAAAAAAGAGAAAGAAGAGGAAGAAGAGGTTGCACAAGAGGTTCTCCTAAAGCCAGAAGAAATGCAGTTGAACACCTTTGCCGTGAAGATAGGCATTGCGCTGAACAGAATCATACAAGACATGTTTGCCAAGGGAATTGTTTTAAAGCCGATGCAACAACTTGATGAGAAGCTCGCCAAAGAAATAGCTCGTATGTATGGATATCGTGTGAGATTCCAGCAAGACGTTGAAAAGGTAGAGCAAGAAGAGATCATCGAGAATGAACTGGAGAAACTCGAGAGATATTTCGAGACACTTTACACAGTCCACAGAAATGAATTGACAACTCGTCCACCCGTTGTCACGGTGATGGGTCATGTCGACCATGGTAAAACGACTCTCTTAGACAGAATCAGAAAGACAAGAATAGCAGAGCAAGAGATAGGTGGTATCACACAGTCCATAGGAGCTTATCAGGTAGTTCATAATGGTAAGAAGATTACCTTTATAGACACCCCAGGGCATGAGCTATTCACCGAAATGCGTGCCAAAGGAGTGCAAGCCACAGATATTGTTGTGCTTGTCGTTGCTGCAGACGACGGCGTTATGCCTCAGACGGTGGAGGCATACAATCATGCCAAAACAGCTGGTGTACCAGTTATTGTGGCAATAAACAAAATAGACAAACCAAATGCAAACGTTGAATTAACCAAGCGTCAATTGGTGGATAGCTTGAATCTGATCCCTGAAGATTGGGGCGGAGATGCCATCGTTGTGCCGATCTCTGCAAGAACTGGTGCTGGCATAGACGAGTTACTCGAGATGATCTTGTTAGTTGCAGAAATGAAAGAGATAAAGTGTTTTCCAAAAGGACCAGCCAGGTGTGTGATCATAGAGTCCAGATTGGACAGGGCACTTGGACCGGTGGCAAATGTGATAGTGAAAGACGGAGTACTGAGTGTGGGAGATTACTTGGTTTCCGGGCCCGTGTATTGTAAAGTCAGAACACTCATAGACGACAAGGGTAGATCGATCAAGAATGCCGAGCCGTCACAACCAGTCATGATAGTTGGATTTGAAGAGGTACCAGATATCAGATATATGGTGTACGCTGTAGCAGATCTTCAAACTGCAAGGATTGTAACAGAACAACTCAAGGAGAGATTCGATAAAGAGAGAGCCACAAAAAGAAAGATCAAGTTGGAAGAACTCCTCAAACTGATGGAAGAAAGCGAAAAGAAAGAACTGAACATAGTGCTCAAAGCCGATACATTCGGCTCGCTGAGCGCCCTACAGAATGCTATAAACTCGATCAAGAGCGAGGAAATAAAGGTAAATATAGTACATTCATCGATTGGAGCGATTAACAACAGTGATGTGATGCTCGCCTCTGCGAGTAATGGAATCATAATCGGTTTCAGAGTAAAGGTCGATTTGCAAGCGAGAAAGACAGCAGAAAGTGAAGGTGTGCAAAT
>JBBFME010000177.1:0-2408 GCA_037478695.1 Pseudothermotoga sp. | reverse complement strand
GTTGCCCAGACCAAATTGCCGGAAAAATCGATCAGTCTTAGTATGCCTAGCCAATCGAGTGTGAGAATTCCAAAATGTTCATGTACTGCAGCAGGACAGACAAGCCAGTTGCCCAAACTGAATTTCCAAATTTCGTTTCCAATATTATCGAAATGTGAGAGTACTCCATCGTCATCTGCGACTACAAATCCTTTAGGTGTTATCGAACTGGCAAGACTTACATTTGAACCTATTCTGAGTTTTACTGGCTTGTTTCTTACGATATAGACGCTTTTGTCCCAAGAGCCCATTATCAATGTGCCGTCATTCGTCAAAGCAAGATCGCTTGTGGTGATGAAAGAGATCTTCGATGAAGAGCTTCTCTTTGTTTCTGTGTTGAAATTGATCAATTCACCATACATCGATGTTGAATAAAGATCTTTATTAGAGACAACACAAGAGGTATTTGCTGGCATCGGTAACTTTGCCTCGTAGATCAGCTCAATTTGTTTCTTTTCAATCTTTGGAGGTTCCACAAGCAACTGTGTAGGTTTTTCTGGTTCGACTGTTTTTGGTTTTGTTGAGATGGGAATCGTTCTCGAGAATAAAGCATTCGTCGAAAAACTGTGCAGCAATTTCATTGAGGAGAACAAAACATTCACAACTCTTATCTTGCCATCTTTTGTGGTTGTGTATATGTAATCTCCATAGGCACTCATTGATTTGGCGTTAACACTTATGGTTTCCACAATCTTGAAGCCTTGCAATGGAACTAACCTCAATACACCGTTAGAATCAAGCAAAACCAAGCTATCTCTAACTCTGATCACTTGAATAAAATTGCCAGTAAAATTGCCTTCTTTTTCGTAAACAGGATAGCCTTCGTTCATCTTGAACATGTAGAATCTATTCTTTGTCCAGACAAAGAGACTGTCCTCTATGGTTTGCATTCCCAAAAATGGGTCTGGACCGGACAAATCCCACAGTTTATTCATTGATTTTGTATAGCAGACAATCTTTCCCGATGAATGCAGTATTAGTATGTTGCTACCATGTGCGTCGACCTTCATGGCTTTCTCTGCAAATGTGTAATTGCGGAGAGGCAGAAGAGTTTTGCTGTAGACTGAGAGTTTGTAATCCGAGAACAGATACAATTCGTCGATGAGCAAAGCGTCAGAAAACTTTTCAGTGAGCTTGGTGGCCGAGATTCTGTTCAAAGAGGAATCGTATAGTTCTATCTGTGATTCACAAAGGACGTATATCCTTTCTGACTCGTACAATGCCTTCAAAGGAGCAGTAGTTTCTGTAACTGCTATTCTTGTTGGGACAAGGGGTATCGAGATATCATACAACTCAAGGCTGTTGCTGGTTAGAACAAGCAAAGACTCTGCCAAAATCGTGATCGTAAGAATACAAAGAAACAAGACGATTATCCTCATACTGACACCTCAAAGAACTGATTTCCTTATGAATTATACAGTATTGATATCAGAGCGAAGATCTAACTTTTTGTGTAATGAATATGTGATTATGGCATTCAGTAGGTAAAAAGTCATACTCAGCAAGAGCAGTTTGGTGTAATCAGAATTGCCCTTGACTATGTATCCATACAGAAGAGCGGCAACAGCACGAGAAGAGTTGTTCAGCAAGTTGCCAATTCCATTCGTGATAGAAAGATATTGGATTGGTAGATTTGAAAACACCAGCACAGAGAAGATGGGGCTTACCATGTTCATGAACATAAACCTCAATACGTACATCACAGAGAAGACAACAGGATTTCTCACGAAAGCCAGAAAGATCATCAATGGTATAACGGCAGTATAGCAGAAGAGTAAGACCTTTGTTGGACTGAAGCGCTTTTCAAGCAAATAGTTCATAGCTCCTCCGATAGCGGTAGCTATCTGAGTCAAAGCCATCACCAAACCAATCAAGGTTGTCGACATGGCAAAAAGATCGCTCAAGATCAAGTTTCCGAAGCTTATAAACAACCCCGCACCAAAACCTACAAGCAAGTTAGAGAGTAGATAGTACCAAAGAATGCCTTTCTGCAATGGGTTGAAAACAACCTTTTCAAGAACCTGGCGATCTTTGACTGGTAATTTCTTGACGATCAGTAGATTTGTGCTGTAAATTGAGGCGGCAAGAAACATTGTAGATCTAAAGCCCACTTGGTCGGCTACAAATCCGCCAGTTAAGTTACCAAGGACGCTCATGATCATCGAGATAGAGAAATTTGAACCAAAGAGAATCATTCTGTTCTTAGACGGTGTTGATAGTATCATTGAAGCAGAAATGATTATTGACACCGCTGAACCAGTACCAGCAGCGCCGGATTCACGCCAACCAGCTGACCAGTTGCTGGATCTAGGATTGCAGCACTGATAATCCCGGCGGCGGTCATCGCCGAAACGACACCCTGACCCGTC
>JBBFME010000176.1:0-2409 GCA_037478695.1 Pseudothermotoga sp. | reverse complement strand
CGCGATACCAGACATGACTACATCGACGATCATCATATACTTCCAAGTGTACTGGTTCATCAGTATCCACAGGGGCGAGACATAACATGCCATAATAATGCCTAAAACAGCTATCGTCTTGTGACCGTACCGGTCGGACAACTTACCCCAGATACTGTAAAACGCCATCGCGACAAGGCTGTTGATCACCGTTGTGACACCTATATACGAGAAGGGTACATTTAGATTTTTCAGCAAGTGGTAACTATAAAAAGGTGATGTGAAAGCTATCACTGCATTCCAAAAAAAGTAAAAAGTACACAGTCTCATGAAGTTGTAATCTTGGAAAACCACTTTTGTCTCGATGAGTGCACCTGAACTCTTAAATGGGACTTCAGGTACCTTCTTCAGCGACCACAACGAGAGAAGCATTCCGAGCATTCCTATGCCTATGACAATCTCGTAACCAAGAGGATCTTTGAATCTCTCAATGATCAGCGAATAGCCATAAAAAGCAACAAGGGTTACAAGAGAGATGTAGATGTTCCGTCTGCCGAAGAAATTACCTCTTTCTTCCTCGGGTATGAGATCTCTAACCAAGGATGTCCAAGCATTGCCAGCCAAGGTTCCAAAGATCTGTGAAAAGGCAAAAACAATCACAAAAACGCTTGGACTCCTGTTGGGCAAGAGTAAAAAGATCATCAGCAACATCCAAGGAGACCTTGAGAGCAAGTTGAAGAGATTCGTCAAGAATCTCCGCTTTGGGAACTTTCTCATGACTAAGGGTGATAACACCTGAAAAACCTGAGCGATCATTGGAAATGCAGCACTCACACCTATAAGGAACTCATCTAATCCAAATGCCAAAGCAAGTCCTGTGAAAACTGCGCCTTGTGTGAGCAATATGTAAAGTGTTGAAGCGATGCCCTCTAAATTGAGATAAAATCTCATCCTTTTACCACGCCCATTGGTACCAATCGTGCTACTTTTTTTGATATACCTATCTGATCAACTATTTCTACTACTCTGTCTACGTCCTTGTATGTACTCGGTGCCTCTTCGATCAATGTCTTTTTCTCTTTACTCAGAGCGACTATACCTCTGTCTCTGAGCTGTTTCAAGATCTGTTCATAATTCAAACCTCTCAGAGCAGCCCTTCGCCCCAGAACTCTTCCCGCACCATGAGCAGTACTGCCGTAAGAAATCTCTTCAGCCTTCTTGGTGCCAACCAAGATGTACGATGAACTGCCCATGCTTCCCGGTATGAGAACTGGTTGTCCTGTATCGATGAACTCTTCTGTGAGTAGAGAGTTGCCAGGTCCAAGAGATCTTGTCGCTCCCTTCCTATGCACGATCACTTGCTTCTCATAGTTCTCTACCTTCGCTATATTGTGAGCCACATCGTAGAGAAGCCAGACTCTGTGAGAGGGAAAAAGTCTTTCAAAAACTCTCTCTATAGCATGAGATATGATCTGTCTGTTCGCAAATGCGTAATTCGCAGCACAATTCATAGCGCTGAAGTACCTTTGACCTATGAGATGATCGAATGGTGCGTTTATCAGTTGTTTGTCCGGTAGGTCTTTGTTGTGTTCTGATAGCTTGTCGCGCATTATCTGGATGTAATCAGTTGCAATCTGGTGGCCAAAACCACGACTACCGCAGTGTATTGAAATCGCCACCTGCTTTTCGAAAATTGCAAATGCTTTTGCGATCTCTTTGCTGAAAATTTGATCAACCGTCTGCACTTCTATGAAATGATTGCCCGCACCAAGCGTACCCAACTCATCGAGACCTCTTTTGAATGCCTTTTCTGACACGTGTTCCGGATCAGCTGGCTTCAATTTTCCTGTATCCTCAATCCTCTGCAAGTCTTGCTTGGTCCCGTATCCCTTTTCAACAGCCCAGTGAGCACCATCAATGCAAACTCTTTTCAAGGTTTTTTCATCAGCCTTAATTGCACCACTTGCTCCAACACCAACGGGAACTTCTTTGTAGATTTGCTGAAGAAATCTTTCCAAAAATGGTCTGACCTCGTTCTCAGTCACAGAAGTAAGCAGTACTCTTACGCCACAGTTTATGTCAAATCCTATGCCACCAGGAGAGATAACGCCACCTTTGACTGGAAAAACTCCAACACCACCTATTGGAAAACCATAACCCCAGTGGATATCTGGCATAGCAATTGCCGCAATCACACCAGGCATGTGAGTGACATTCACAATCTGTTGTAGAGCCTCCTTGAACTCAGGGTCGTTGATAGTTTCATTATCTGTGAAAACAATTGCATCGACGTTGATCCCTTTTATTCGGAATACAAAACGATCGAGGCGCTTGATGTCCATCGAATCACCTCTAAGATGATTATGCAACTGCCAGAGAAATAGTCAAGTAGGATAAAAAAAGAGGGGAAATCACTTCCCCTCTGGAGGC
>JBBFME010000175.1:0-2452 GCA_037478695.1 Pseudothermotoga sp. | reverse complement strand
CTCGACTTCTTGCAACAGATCATGACCTATTTTCTCTCCTGAGATCAGCATTCTTCTCATTTTGCAGCACAACTTCGCCAATCTGCTGTACACTGTTTTGGCTTTGAAGAGATTCTCGTCCTGTTCCATCTCTTTGGCAAGGTTTGCCTTCGATGAATGCACAAGTGCACTGTAGATGAGAAAATTGTACTTCTTGCTCAAACTCAATGCGAATCTCTCTAAGGTGTTAGAATCTTGCTTGATCTGTAAAGCTCTGAGTTTGAGAGAATTGAGTGCATAGCTATCTCTGCCTTCCAAAAGTTTCTCGGCTTCTTCTATCAGCGAGATTGCCGTAGTAACATCGTGGTAATGCTCCAGTTCCTTTTTTGCAGTTAACAGATAAAGAACTGCTGCCGAGACTTTCTGCCCGAGCATCTTCAGGTGCCATGCCTTCTTTGATGCTTCAGGCAATTGAAGTGACAGCTTAGTGTGGAGTTCAGTTCTCACTTCTGGTTCTATGAGATCATAAACCGATTTCCATATTTCAAAGAATGCAAATCTGTATTTTCCATTTTCCCAGTAAAGCAGACCACTGTCAGTCAAAGCCGACAGGTATTTGCTTATCTTCTGGGAACTGAGTGATGATACAGGTCCGAGAACTTCAAGTTCGCCTATTTCAAACCTCTCACCACATATGGCTATCAAATGTGCACCAGATTCAGCTATCTGTTTCAATGTTGGCTTAACTATTTCTATGAGATTTGTTCTTTTGAGGATCTCTTGATCAACGACAATCTTATCCTTCTCAACTCTCAACACATTGTTCTTGGTCAAAGCTTTCATAAGCTCAACAACCTGTCCAGGCAGCCCTTGAGTTACCGCATAAGCCCATTTCGCCAGTTCATCAACATTCCCTTGTGTTGCCATGAGCATTGTTGATATCATCTCTGTGGTTTTCTCGAGATCAAAAGGTTTCAGCTCGACAAACACATCATGAGAAAGGAAGATCTCCCTTTGATAAGATGCTAAAAGGAGTGTATGTCCCTTCGAGAACTTGTAACTTTGCAATTGCTCGAGAACAGCCTTCAGCGACAGATCCATTTCGTGGGCGTCATCAACGATGATCGCTATGGGATCAAGATTTGACAGGATCTTTCCAACGGTCAAAACAACCTCGGAAGCGTTGATTTTTGCTGAATCTACTAAATCTGCTATCTTCTTTCGATCTTGTTCATCGAGTCGAGACAATATACTGTTGTCAACAAACTGAAGCAATCCTATTACCAGAGCTTGCAAATCTGTCGCCCATATCACAGGTATGCCTTCATTTCTCAGTTCATCACTGAGAACACTCAAGAGTGTAGTTTTTCCAACTCTCTGAGGTCCATAGATGAGGATGGTATTCAAGCGTTTCTCATTATTTCTGATAACCTGTATTATTCTCTCTTCCTCTTGTCTGTGGATAGTGGTCGAACGTAGTCCTATGAGCCCTGTAGAAGATATCTTTCCCTGGAGCAAATGGAGTGCTACAGGAAAATGTGTTTTTCTTTTAGTGGGATCCTGCGCTGTGAAACCGCCGACAAGTTCTTTGAGTTCTTTTCTATCTGTCAATGAATCTATAAGTTTCCCAAAAACATAGACCGTCGAGGCGATGGAACTCTTTCCATCCTTCAGGAACTCCGGTGCTGTAAAGACGTATTCCCCTTTTGGTAGAATCTCTGGATTGAACCAGCAAGGCGGAAGCATGAAGAAGTTCTCTGAAATGAGAAAATCTTCGACAGAGATAACAGGTATTGCTACTCCCAGATGCAGAAGCTCGCGGAGCAAACCAAACAGGAACAGTGCAAAGCTTTCTCTTTCTGCTCTGTTTGTCAGGTCAATGGCTCTTCCTTCAAGGTATGGGAGATAGATCTTTGGAATCTCCCTTAAATCGTATCCTTCTGGAACGAGTATCGATGGATGTTTGAGTAGAGAGAAAAGTGCCAAGAACATAGTGAGTTCATGCTTTCTGTTACCAACTGCCTCCGGCTTCAATATTCTCAGTCTCTTATAGACATTGTTATCGATTATCAGGTGTTCATCGCCTGCATATGTTTCTCTAAGAAATCTTACCAGTTTCACTCTGTTCCCCCCAAAAATGATCTTTCACTGTGTCTATGACCTCAGTCAAGACTTTATCAAGTCTCGTGTTCTTGAAAGAACATCCTGCAGCCCTTGCATGTCCCCCACCGCCTAAGACTGTAGCAACTTTGCTGACATCAAACCAGTTTTTTGACCTCAGACTGACATGTACTTCACCCTTTGGATATTCTGTAACCAAAATAGCCACTTCGACATCTCTCAAAGATCTCATTTCACCAACAAAGCCTGTACTATCATCATCAGTACAGTTGTTTTCGATGTAATCTTCGTAGCTCAACCAAGAGTAAGCCAACGAATTTTCCACAATCATATGATCGACCATCACACAGAA
>JBBFME010000174.1:0-2474 GCA_037478695.1 Pseudothermotoga sp. | reverse complement strand
TCGATGACTTCTATGTACGTGACGAAGATCTTGATGAATTCTGCTTCCTCCATAACGAGTTTGGTATTCCCGAAGGTGTACTTCTTTCCCACGTATCTCGATTCGAGTTCCCTTCTCTTGGGATGACTTTCGTATATCTGTTCTATTTCTTTTGAACTCATCTTGGTTATGTCTCTAACGTGATCTGAAGGATCCAAGGTGTACATGCTGTAACCTTCATGTGCTGCCTTCAATAAATCTTCTATTTCTTTGACATGATCGGCATCTGCACCGAATGTACCACTATACCCGCTTTCGAAGACTCCAAAGACAGCGCTATCGAGTGCATCTGCGAAGGTTCTTTGTGTTCTTGAAAGTTCTCTCACCGATTGTTGTGCAAATATAGGAAAGATATCGTACTTTTTTGCTATAGCAGCATGCGCGGCCGTTGCTATTCCAAGTCTGTCGCCAAAGCCAAAAGAGGTTTTCCTGTTGCACCTTTTTGGTGAGAGATCGAAGAGATCTTTCAGAACCACGCAGTTCTTGTGAGAGGTTGGGCAAATCATCACATCGAGATTCTCAATCCTACCAATCTTCTTACCCTCGAATTTCTCGCACAATCCTGGTTTGCCTATGATCGTGAGATATTTCTGCTCTGCATCTCTTGAGATGAAGATGTGAGAACCATCGATCTGCCTAATTGATTCAGCATAACTTTGATACCTTCTGTCGGTGAGCTTCTCGAACTCTCTCAAAAGATGATCGGTTTGGTCTTTCAAAGTCATCATCCCCCTTCACGCTTTATAGACTTGAACACCTTTTTCAAGGAGAAATGCTTCATATTCTTTCGGTATGTTTTCATCTGTTATCACACCATCTATGTCTTCTGGCAAGGCAAAAGAAGCGAATGCACTGCGGCTGAATTTGGTCGAATCTGTGACGATGTACACCTTCGAAGAGCTTTGTATCATTGCTTTTTTCACATCTGCCTCTACAACGCTCGGTGTCATAAAACCCTTGTCCATGGAGAATCCAGTTGTACCCAAGAAAGCTTTATCAACGTTTATCTCTTCGAGAAATCTCAAAGCCCAGGGACCTACAAGCGAAAGACTGTTTTCCCTCACAACCCCCCCGAGAACGAGTACTTCAACTCCAAGTTCTATCAGTTTGCCTGCTATGAAAACGTTGTTGGTCACCACAGTTATCATGGAGAGCTCTGATTTTCTCAGTTCAAAGGTTGCATAGTAATTTGTGCTGCTGCTGTCGAGTATTACGGTGTCGCCGTCTTCTATGAGCGAAACAATCTTCTTTGCGATTCTTTTCTTTTCATTTTCGCGTTGATGTATCTTTTTGAGGAAGTTCCATTCGGATCGAGAATGGTCGGGTAGTATCGCGCCCCCATGTGTTCTCACTATGGAGCCGTTTGCTTCAAGAAAATCGAGATCTTTTCTTATCGTCACACTGCTCACTTTGAGCTGTCTTGTGAGTTCATTAACAGTTACCTTTCCTTTCTTTCGTAAAAGATCAAGAATTACACTCCTGCGCTCTTCGGTGAACAAAATTATCCCTCCACTTGAATACTATCAGTTTCGGTTGCGAAAGTCAATTTCGAAACAATACAAAATCACATGAAAGAATGAGAAAAAAGGAAAGACAAAGAGCAAGAAGGTTATACTCAGTCAATAATTGCTTGTGAAGGACGATTTTCAAATTTGTCTGCTTTGTTAACTGCAGGTAGACTTATAATTGAGCCGAGAGGCTGCACAGGAGGGGTGAAAGATGAAGACAGTCAGGTTACACGCTAAATGGGATCCAAGACCTGGTTTCAAACTCGGTCCCAAAGACGTAGAAGGAAAAGTTTGTTGGCTTGGAAGCAAGGTTTGGCGTTACCCAGAAGTTGTTGTTGAAGAGGTGCCAGAACCAAAGATCAAGAAGCCAACCGAAGTGCTCATTCAAGTCAAGGCATGTGGAATCTGTGGTAGCGATGTTCACATGGCACAGGCTGATCAGGACGGATACATGCTTTACCCTGGGTTGACTGGATTTCCATCGACGCTCGGTCACGAGTTCTCTGGAATAGTCGTTGATGCTGGTCCAGAGGCGATAAACCGAAGGACAAACAAGAGATTTGAACCCGGTGAACCGGTGACCTCTGAAGAAATGTTCTGGTGCGGACACTGTAGACCATGCGCCGATGGTTATCCAAACCACTGTGAGAATCTCCATGAGATAGGTTTTGACATCGACGGTGCCTTCGCCAAGTACGTAATCTCTGACGCGAAGTATCTTTGGAGCTTGAAGGAGCTCGAGAAAAACTATCAGGGAGACAAATTGTTCTTGGCTGGTAGTCTTGTCGAACCGACGTCCGTTGCCTACAACGCAGTTATCGAAAGAGGCGGAGGAATAAGACCAGGCGAAAACGTTGTGATTCTCGGAGGTGGACCCATAGGACTTGCTGCAGTCGCTGTTTTGAAAAGAGCCGGTGGAGCTAAAGT
>JBBFME010000173.1:0-2494 GCA_037478695.1 Pseudothermotoga sp. | reverse complement strand
CTGATCGTCCACAACGGGTATGGTTTTTGCATCATGTCTGATCATCATATCTGCTACGTGTATAAGCATTGCATTTTCGTTTACCACAACCGGCGGATGAGTCATGTACTCGGAAATAGGTTTATCCTTTATAAGAACGGCATTTCTCAAAAATTGGTTCATATCTGGTATGAATGAAGTAGATTGCAAAAGTGAAAAATAACTTGGAACAACAGCTTTGATGATATCGCTTTCACTCGCAAAACCTACTACGTACATGTCTTCTGAGACGACGGGTATTCCCGAGAGAAGCTGACTTGCCATTATCTTCAAGACATTACCAACTGTCTCGTCCTTGGTGACCGCCGTGACATCACGTGTCATAATATCGTAGACGCGCACTTAAACCACCTACCGGAGTCTCTCAATTTGGCATTCTTGCAAAGAGTTTCTTATGTCTTCATAATCGGGCATCTCCTTAGGAGGTTTCTTAGTTTTAGCCAAAGCGGCTGCGTATCCAAACTTTGCCACTTCGATCAACTCACTGGTCGGTTCTGAAAGCTTCTTGTAAACCATGGCTGCTACATATGCATCTCCTGCACCAAGAAGATTTGAAATCTCTACCTCGCTTGGCGTTGTTATCAACCAAACACCTTCTTTGGTTGCCACGATATTGCTCTTGACCTGATAGGAAATCACCGACAACTTGCAACCCATTCTGACCAACTCAAGTGCCGCCTGAACATAGTCGTCAAGCGTGAGAAGTTCCTTACCGAGAACCACATTTCTTTCTCTGACATCTGGCCTGATCACATCGGGTGGCTGTATTTGAAGAGCCTGTTTGATGTATTCATCGGTAACTTCCATGAAGACCTGCTTGTTCTTCTGTTTTGCTATCTTTGCAAACTGGCCATAGACGTCTCCTTGTAAATTCGGAGGAAGGCTTCCCGAAAGAACTACAACCTCGGCACGAGACAAATAAATCTCGTATCTCTTTAAGAGAAGGTCCAAAGCATGTTTTTCAACAATAGGTCCAGGGGAGTTGATCTCCGTCAGAGTGTGGTTTCTTGGGTCAATAATAGAGATATTCTCACGGGTTTCTTGGTCTATATGAACAAAGCTCGTACTGATGAGCGGACTGATCTTACTCAGTTCCATCAGAAGAACTCGCCCAATGTATCCACCGAGAATACCTATGGCAATGGATTGAACTCGCAACTTCGCCAAGGCGACTGAAACGTTTATTCCTTTACCCCCCGGAGACATCACTATATCTTTGTAGTGTGCAATCCTGTGAAGCTCATTTACGGTGAAATCCTCAACTATGAACTCCCTGTCTAAAGCCGGATTGATAGTGACTGTAATGACCTTCAAGTTGTCACCTCTTCAAGATCAATTCTCTTGGTGCTCCCTTATATTCTATTTTACCATCTTTCATGGCCACAAAAATATCGGCGAGAGGCAAAAAGCGATTCTTATGCCTTGTACTGAGTATTACAACTCTATCCTCTCTTAGATTGGAGAGCTCTTTGATCACAGGAACAAGTGTTTCATCGTCGACGTGATCGAGAATACAGTCGAGGACAATTATTGAAGACTTTCTCACTATCGCGGCAAATAGGAGGATTATGATCTTTTCCATCGTGTAGAACTCTTTCAGTGGAGTCTGCATCTCTCTTCTGAGTAATTTCAGGATGCCTAATCTATCGAGTTCAGAGGAGAATTCATCTAAACTCACAGGCCTTTCCGATAAGACCAAATTTATGAACTCACCAAATCTCAAATGGTCCAATGCCTCAACAAAAGAAGGCTCTATATAGGTTATCAGCCTTCTCAAGGTTTTCTTGTCATACATCGTTATCGATTTTCCGTTAACTCTTAATTCTCCGCTCCAATTTACGTTGTCGTATATCTCTCTGTTCAATCTCAAAAGAGACCTCAGGAGTGCAGATTTTCCTGCACCCCTTGGTCCATAAACTATCGTCAGTTCACCTGCTTTGACTACGAGATCTATGTTTTTGAGGACGCTCACACCATCTATGGACATTGAAAAATCGTGGAACTCGACAGAGCTACGATTCTCTATTGGGTTTACCAGGTTTTGCGTTGTCTGATCGTTCTGTGTCAAGAAGAGTCATCCTCCTTCGCATCTCTTCCTCTGCACCTTTTTCTCCATCCTTCAACATACGAAGGAGTTCGTATTGCGACACTGTTTTTGGATTCTTCTGAATCTTTGCCATCGCTTCACCCCTCGTGTGCATTTCAATTTTATTTTATGGTTTTTCAATTACTCCAAGTTGTAGTTAGTATTACGGATTTCAAACCAGCAATGGCATCGCTCTGACATCTGTTAGAGACTACTCTTAGGTGTTTCACTCATAAGCTTGGAATTTTGTGTGATAATTGAAATGGTGGAGGTGGGAAAATGACATTTTCCGATTTTCGCATAGGTCAATCCCATTCAGAGAAGTTCACCATAACTGAAGAAATGGTCAAAGCTTTTGCCGAGTTGACC
>JBBFME010000172.1:0-2526 GCA_037478695.1 Pseudothermotoga sp. | reverse complement strand
GGTAACAAAGTGTATTCAAATTCAGTTGTTCTTGGCATGTTATGTGGTCTTTTGAAGCTTCCTTTGGAAAATTTACTTTCTGCTATTGAAAAGTGGTTTTGCAACAAAGGTCCCAAGGTGTGCGAAGAGAACAAAAAGGCAGCCACACTTGGTCATGATTATCTCTACTCAAACGCTGGTATCAATCTCGATACAAACATGAAAAGAAATCCAAGTGTAAGTGAACATCTGCTCATGAATGGTGCCGAATCAGTTGCCTTAGGCGCACTTGCAGCAGGTTGTGATTTTGTATCTTCTTACCCAATGTCGCCTTCAACTGGCGTTCTCACAGCTCTCGCAAGTCATTCAAAAGACTTTGACATCATTGTTGAACAAGCAGAAGATGAAATAGCAGCGATGAACATGGCATTAGGAGCTTGGTATGCTGGTGCAAGGGCACTTGTGACCACAAGCGGTGGTGGCTTTGCTCTCATGACTGAAGCACTGAGTCTTGCCGGAATGATAGAAAGCCCCATTGTTATACACCTTGCACAAAGACCTGGACCTGCGACGGGCCTACCAACGAGAACAGAACAAGGAGATCTTCTCTTTGCGCTCTTTTCAGGCCATGGTGAGTTCGAAAGAGTGATCTTTGCCCCTGGAAATCTCGAGCAAGCATTTTCTTGTACAGTGAAGGCTTTCGAGATTGCAGACAAATACCAAGTACCAGTTTTCGTTATGACAGATCAATACTTGATGGATATGATATACAACTTTGAGAACACAGATGAACTAAGAGAACCTTCGAGTTATATCGTGAAAACTCATTCTGATTACAGAAGGTATGAGTTGACAGATAGCGGAATCTCAGAAAGAGGCATACCAGGTTATGGTGAAGGGCTTGTCTGTGTTGACAGTGATGAACACGATGAATATGGAAGAATAACAGAAGATTTTACAGTCAGGAAAAATATGGTTGACAAAAGGCTCAGGAAATTGAGAGATCTTTCTGATGAAATACCAGCACAGCTGATTGGCAACGAGAACTCTGAGTTTCTCATCTTGTGTTTCGGCTCGACCAGAGAAATCGTTATCGAAGCAGTTGAAGACATCGAAAATGTCGCAGTCGTTCATCTTCAACAACTTTATCCCTTGCCTTCGAATCTAACTGAATATCTCAACGGTTCACGAAAAGTGCTGATCGTGGAATCCAATGCAACCTCACAACTTGGAAAACTCTTGAAAATGGAGCTTGGTTTCACAAATTTCAAATCGCTCACAAAATACAATGGCTTACCGTTTTACGTAGAAGAAATAAGAGAAAGTGTTGAAAAGTTTCTAAAGGGGGAACTCTGATGTCAAGAAAATTCGACCTTGAAAATATCGATATCGCATGGTGTCCTGGGTGTGGTAACTATTCGATTCACAACGTACTGAAAATGGCACTTGAAGAGTTGAACATAGAACCAAAAAACCTCGTGTTAGTCTCTGGGATTGGCCAAGCAGCAAAGGCTCCGCAGTACATAAAATGCAATTATTTCAATGGCTTACACGGCAGGAGCTTACCTGCAGCTACTGCGATAAAAGTGGCAAACCCAAATCTGACGGTAATAGTCGAGAGTGGCGACGGTTGTATGTATGGTGAAGGCGGCAATCACTTCATACATGCTATCAGAAGAAATCCAGATATAACCGTACTGGTTCACAACAACATGGTGTACGGTTTAACAAAAGGTCAGGCCTCACCAACGAGTCAAAGAGGCTTTGTCACGCCTGTACAAGTGAGTGGAGCAATCAGTGAGCCATTCAACCCAATAGCAGTCGCGCTGTCTTTGAAATGCTCCTTTGTGGCGAGAGCTTTTTGCGGAGATCTTCAAGAAACAAAAGAGATAATCAAAAGAGCCGTTCTGCACAAAGGTTTTTCGCTTGTTGACATCTTTCAGCCATGTGTCACTTTCAATAAGATCAACACCTACAAATGGTTCAAGGAAAACACTTACTACATGAAAGACCACGACGAAAAAGATCTCTCCAAAGCCTTCGAAAGGGCTATGGAAAGTTCCCCATTACCCTTGGGTGTGTTTTATGCCGACGAAAGACCGACCTTTGAACAGCAACAGAGAGTCTACAGAGATTCCTTAGAACCACTCTTCAGAAAAAAGCATGATCTTCAAAAAGTTGCTCAGTTGATCAATTCAAAACGGGGGTGGTAAAATGTTGCAATTAGGTTCATTAGCACCAGATTTTGCTCTAAAAGATCAAGATGGCAATTTGGTGAAACTCTCTGATTTGAAAGGAAAGAAAGTACTTTTGTCCTTCCATCCACTTGCATGGACCTCTGTGTGCGCAAATCAGATGAAGTCCTTAGAAGAGAATTACGATACTTTTGAAAAGCTTAAAACAGTCCCCTTGGGTTTGAGCGTCGATCCTGTACCGAGCAAGAAGGCATGGGCAGAGTCTTTGAACCTCAAGAAGTTGAAAATTCTCTCCGACTTCTGGCCACATGGCGAAGGTGCAAAGCTTTACGACATATTCAGAGAAAAAGAC
>JBBFME010000171.1:0-2596 GCA_037478695.1 Pseudothermotoga sp. | reverse complement strand
GATTCGCCAAGCCTTGCAAGACTAATCTTTTCAAGTGTCAGTGGAGATCTGACGGTGCGAAACCTCATCACTCAAGGCAGCGAATGGATCATCAGCACGACGAGTGGTGATGTAAGCCTTGAAACAGTCGGCGTACCAAATATTCGTCTGACGTTGCGTACAGCCAGCGGTGATTTGAGCACGAACGTTGGTTACAGTCGCCAAGGCAGAGATTACCTCTTTGGCGATGGTAGAATGAAGATCACCGTGAGCACAGCTTCTGGTGATGTGCAGATCAGATCTACGAACAGAGCTGAAAGAACCGAAGGCATAGAAAAAAGAATTTTGAGACTTGTTGCAAGCGGCAAGCTTACGTACGAGCAGGCAAAGGAAATACTCGATGAACTGAGCTGAATTGTGATATCATGGAGCACAAAGGAGGTGTGCTCCAGTGAAATATGTTGTAACCATAATCATAGTGGCTTCTATAAGCTTTGCCGCTTTTGGCGTTATTGCCGGGTTGATCAGTGGACCACTTGGGTTACTGGAACTGCCCCACAGATCGTACTCAATACTTGTCAACGAAGACGGTACAGCAGATGTTGTTGAAACGATTACCTACAAACTCAACAAACCATTTCGATTGGTCAGCTGGGCGATCGATTTCAGTTATCCTACCAGACTCGATAACTTTGAGATAGAGATACTCGAAGGCCCGCCTTTGCAAGGTGGTATCTATTACAACAAGAAGACCGACAGAAGCATAGATGTGGAAATTCGTTTCAGTAGATCGATGGATGTCTATGTGCCTGTGCCTAAAGGTGGACAGATTGTCAAAGTTGCTTTCAAGTATAGATTGATAGATATCCTCGAAGAAGGAGAAGACTTCACACAGTTGTTCATAAAGTACGTTGGTGAGAACAACGATGTTGGAACAAAGTACTTAGATGTGAGTGTTGTACTGCCTGAAAGTTTTCCAAAGCCACTCATATACCACCACCCGTGGGGACTTCAAACAAAGGATAAAAGCATCTTAGGGAACACTTATGAGTTCTCCTTTGCAAAGATTCCGGCGAGCAGCTTCGTTGAAGGAAGATTTGTCTTCCCGGGTTTAACGGGTACTGGCACAAAGTTTATCACAAGAGGGTTGACTCTTTCAGAGATCCAAAAAGCCGAACGTGGGTATTCAATACGTACTGGTTTCATTGTAGTGGCTCTGATAGCTTATACAATCTTTGTTTTATCTGTTCCAATACGTGTCTACCGAAAGTATGGGAGGGAAATATCTGTAGAGTACAATGCCGAATACGAGCGAGAATTACCATCGACAGATTCACCTGAATTTGTGAACTCAGTTGTCAAAAAGATCTGTTCAAAACCAGACGATGATGCTATAGCCGCGGCAGTTTTGGACGCAGTGAAAAGGGGTGATTGTGAGTTTGTCGAGAACGAAAAACGCGAGGTAATAGGCTTGAGAATATTGAAGGTCAGCACAGAAAGAAGCGATTTGTTGAACGCATTCAAGGATTTTGAAGTGGATTCGGTGGTAAACTTCGACAGAATGAAAAAAGAGCTCAAGAAGACAAGTAAAGCCCAAAAGTTTTTGAACGCCGTTGAAAGATGGAAAAAGAGTGTTCTAAGGGAAGTTCAGAAAAGAAATTACTTGGACGAGACTGGGAACACAATTGCAAAGGTATTCGGTGTAATCTTCGGTCTCTTCGTACCATTCTTGGTGATCATGTTTTTGAACAATATGGGGCCTGCTTATGGCGTATTAGCAAGGTATGGCACTATGCTCATGGTTGCATGTATAGGTGTTGGAGTAGTGCTTTTAGTCATGAAGAAAAGTGTCTTTGCTCGTTGGAATGAAGATGGATTGCTGTACTACTTGAAGTGGAAAAACTTTGAAAAGTTCATTCAAGATTTCTCAGCACTATCAACTTATCCGCCCCAGTCTGTTGCGATATGGGATGAGTACATCATTTATGCAACAGCATTAGGTGTGGCAAAACGTGTGATTGAGAATTTGAAAAAACTTTACCCTGAACCTCCTGCTTCGCCGATCGCCGGCACTCTTTACAGATATCCAGTTTTGGTCAGCAACATCTCAAATCTCAGATCTGTGGCTGTTTCAACTGTGAGTGCAAGTTCTTCTGGCTCTTCAGGTGGTTCGAGAATCGGTGGTGGCGGTGGAGGAAGTCGTGTTGGAGCAAGATGATACACAATACCATTAGAAAAAGATTAGAGTTCGAAGCCTTTTAGCGCGCCAAGATCTAAAATCTTTTTAGAAACTACCTGAAACTATGCAGAATGGAGGGTTAAGTCATGAGAAAACTCTTCGTGTTTTTTTTACTGAGCATTTTGATCATTGTTTACGCAGGTATCGTTGATGTAGTAGAGCTTGCAAAACAAAACAGCGTTACCTATTTGAAGGCTGTGCTGAACTTTGAACAGGCAAAAAACGACTATGACAAGGCAATGATTGAGGCAAAAAACAAGAGACAGCAGTTGGTTGCACAGAAAACATGGTTGAGTGCTCAGCAGAGTTATAAGCAATCGCTGAAAAGCTTCTACAGCGAATTTTTTGACACTTATATCGGTGTTCTGGAGAACAACC
>JBBFME010000170.1:0-2717 GCA_037478695.1 Pseudothermotoga sp. | reverse complement strand
GGATGAGCACCTAACTCCGTAAGGAGGCTTACTGCAAGCGGGGACGAATCCCCGCTTTATTCAAAAGATATTTGAAAGGAGGGAAGCGGCTGTTTCTTCACACGACTAAAGTCGCATGTCTCCACAGCCGCAAATTGATGAAGACACCACATCGATCAACCAATGAGAGCAACGCAAATTACTAATCGTCAATTTTCAGTCAAGATCTATCTCTCTTCACTGAATTGATCTTAGCCTGAGAAATAGCAGTGTTTCAGTTTTCCGCGTTCATTGACGCACTATCTCTATTTCCTGGACAGAATCTCACTCAATTTTTCGATCATTTCCTTAGCTTTTGTGCTTAGATCTTGCCATTGATCAGATGTACTCTGGATCTTCGACCAAAGTTCTTGAAGTGAACTGAGCAATGAAAGAGATTCCGACAATCTGTTCTGCAGAATCTCTTCTCTTGCTTGAAATTGTGATAGTTTCTTCAGCAGTGCGTCGATTTGCTTTTCTTTTTCCTGCAAAGTATTCTGTAGGTTTGTCACAGTACTCTCCGCAGTCTCGAGAAGCCCAGTGAGAAGCTCTGTTTTTGCGTTCGCGCTTGCCAACAAGTTCTCTAACTCTTTGATTTTCTCATCTCGATGATAAACGGCATCTTGCAAAGCAGTAATGGAAGCTTGTGCATCTGAAAGTTGAGTATTCAGTGCGGATATCTTTTCATCCATCTCTTTCATGAAACTCGTTGCTGTTGCGGGTATAGTCCCTTCCAGGATCGAGATATACTCATTCTTTCTTTCTATCAGTTCACTTTGGTTCTTGTTTATGATTTCCTGATTGTAAAGCTGCTGCCTCAGGCTGTTTATCAATTCATCCTTCTTCTTGAGCTTATCTTCCAGATCGGCTATGATTTCGTCCTTACTTGCCAACAATTTCTCTTTCTCAGTCACTGAATTTCTAAGGCTTGTCACAGTTGCGCTTGCCCTCTCAAATTCTTTCTGAAGATCGGTAATCTGTTTGTTGAAGATTTCCAGCTGATTCATCAGTTTCTCAACATAAGGGTCGTTTTTCTCAATGACCGATGTAAGCAGATTGAGTTTTTCAAGGCTTAGATCGACATAATCTTTACTCCCTACCCACGTATGCAACTCTGAATCAAGCATGTACTCGATCTGATGCTTAGTCTTGCTTTCATACTCTGTAATGTAGAAGGTGCCCTTTGCAAATAGAATTGTGCAGGCTAATGTCACAAGCACAAAGACCAATCTTCTCATCCCAATCCCCTCCCCAGAAAGTTTAGCGGCTGATTTTTGTCTTCTTTTTCATTAATAATGCCACATAATTTGCAGTCTCTTGCAATGAATCAAACTGGCTATTTTCTTGTTCGCTGCCATCGTATCAATGAAGAAATCTTGATGCAGACAAGTTATCGGTGCCGTCAAATCTCAAACGCAGTTTCTGCATATTACAAAAGAGCTATAGCTGATTTTCAGCCCAAATTGGAGAATGTGAACAGAAAATCTACCTAAGCACGCTTTAGATTTCTAAAAACCATTCACTAAATCATTCCTGATCTTTCTGGCAAAAACCATTAACTCCATTTCGTCCATTTTGAGTGGCTGGCGATTCCACGAGCCTGCTGTGCCACCCCAAATGTGTTGCACATGAAACCCACTCATTCTCAACATCAGCACAAGTTCAGTTGCAACAAAACCCTTCTCTCTGAGAAAGAACCCTTCTGGCGCATTTTCAACGTAATCTGACATAGGATGAGTTTCGACGATCCCAAGTTGATCGAATACGCCCTTTGCCACATCTTCATCAGTATAGCTTCGAATCATTCTCAAGCCATTGAGTGCTGTCAACAAGAAAGGAGCATTGTCTTTCAAAGCTTTGTTGATGTTTCTCAATATCTTCATGTCTCTATCAAATGGATCTTCTCCTTGAGTGAGCAGGCCAAAGGCACCTTCGCACAAACAAATGCATGCATCAAATTGTTTGTTAACTGAAAAATTAGTCGCGTCGGCTTGAATGAATTCAACTTCCACCTTTTGTTCAAGACAGCGCTTTCGAGCTTCTTCGAGCATCTTTTCTGAGATATCGATTCCCATCACAGCGTAACCTCTTTTTGCAAGTTCTACAGCATGTCTTGCAGTTCCACAACCAACGTCGAGTATCGAGGAGCCTTTTGGAAGATTGAACAATTCTTCGATGAAGTCTACTTCTTTTTCAGTGTTTTTGGTGAATACCTCGTTCATATATCTCGGTGCGTACATATTGAAGAAGACTTTCCAAGCATTTTCTTTCACTCTCTACACCCCTTCTGTCTGTGGTGCATTGATTGAGGCTCGCTGAAAAGCATTATACAGCAAAATCCAATGTGAAGTATTATAAATACAGGAGGTGAAAAAATGAAAACGATCAAATTCAACTTGGTCGATCAGGATAACAGAAAAACAGCGGAACTCGATTTGCTCGGAAAATACACCGTATTGTATTTCTTTCCAAAGGCTAACACAAGCGGTTGTACAAAGGAGGCGCAGGAGTTTTCGAAGCAGATTGATTGGTTCAACTCACATAGAGCACAGATCTACGGTGTGTCCAAAGATAGTCCAGAAACTCTGAAAAACTTCAAAGAAAAATACGAGCTCAAAGTGAACTTCTTGTCTGACGAAAATTGTGAACTTGCAAAAGCTTTGAAAGTACACAAAGATGGTAAGACAATACGATCGACC
>JBBFME010000169.1:0-2785 GCA_037478695.1 Pseudothermotoga sp. | reverse complement strand
ATATGAAGCTTTGTACGATATCTACGGACTCAGTGCATCGAAGATAGCTGAAAGACTGGGTCAGATGATCGAGTGAACGAAGAAGAGACAAAGACAGTAATCGATTTCATGGAATCTCTCGGCTATAGATTCTTAGAGCCTCGGCTTATCTACACCGCTCTGTGTCATTCTTCATACTCACACGAACAGAAGCAGCGCGGCAGAAAGGACGTTGAATCCAACGAAAGATTGGAATTTCTTGGCGATGCAGCGATCGATCTGATCATCGCAGAATACCTTTACACTCATTTCCCTGACGCCCCAGAAGGCGTGATGGCTAAGATAAAAGCGGCTATTGCAAGCGAAGAAGCTCTCGCCCAGATCGCACGAGACATCAACTTAGGCAGTTATCTCTTCTTGGGTCGCGGCGAAGAAATCACAGGTGGGCGCGACAGAGATTCAATACTCGCCGATACCTTAGAGGCCGTTGCAGCGGCGATATACATAGACGGTGGTGTTGAGTCTTTGAAGAAATGTCTTCTTTCTCACTTCGCAAAATATGCACAAGAAATCTCCGAAGGCAAGATCGTCTTTGACTACAAAACCCATTTGCAAGAGATCACGCAGGAAAGATTCAGACAGCTGCCCGAGTACATTCTCGTCGACGAGAAAGGACCATCGCATATGAAGAAATTCATCGTTGAACTCAGGCTTAACAGAAAAACAATAGCCTTTGGCGAAGGACTTTCCATAAAAGAGGCCGAGAAAGATGCAGCAAAGAAAGCCCTCGAAAAACTCAAAGGAGAGTTCAATCAGTGAGTATTCTGCCAATTTTCTTGCCCCAGATGGGCTGCAAGAGAAAGTGCATCTTCTGCGATCAAAGGTCGGCAACGGGCATCACAAATGCCCCGAGTCTTTATGACTTAGATGAAAAGGTCAAAGATTACAAAAGAATCTCTCAGCAATTTGAAATCGCTTTCTATGGTGGTACTTTTACAGCGTTGCCCTACGCTGTTCAACTTTCTTACCTTGAGTGGGCAAAGAGATATATCGATGAAGGTGTATGCAAAGGGATTCGAATCTCTACAAGACCCGACGAAATTTCCGAAGAGAAAATCATCTTTTTGAAAAGATTCAGAGTGTCTTTTGTCGAAATCGGCGCACAGTCATTCGATGAAGATGTACTCCGGGCATCAAAGAGAGGACACACCGTTGAGGACATCGAGAGAGCGTGTCAAATCTTAAGAGATCTATCTGTCGATTTCGGCATCCACTTGATGATAGGCCTTCCAAATGACGACAGATCAAAGGATATTCACAGTGCCTGGGAGGTTGTAGAAGTTGGAGCCAAGACTTGTAGAATTCACCCAACATTGGTTTTAAGAGATTCAGGTCTCGCAAAACTCTACTCTGCTGGGCAGTACCAACCACTGAGTCTTGAAGAGGCAATCGAAATTTCTTCAGAGATGACTGGCATTCTCGAAGCCAATAATGTCAGAGTGATAAGAATAGGTTTGTTCATTCCAAATGAGCTACAATCTAATGTAATAGCCGGTCCATATCACCCACGATTTGGTGAGCTCGTTAAGATAAAATTGCTCGAGCAGGTGATCGACTTCCTTAAGCCACAAGAAATTTCTTATACTAATAAACAAGAAAGTATCATGAGAGCACTCGGCTTGAAGGGAATAGTTGGGAACTGCTTTGGCTTTGTCGTGAACGATGAATTCTTGGAATGGAAGGATGCGCTGAAGAAATGCTTTGGAGGTGTGAAAGGTGTTCGAGAAACTGAAGAAAGATGCACTACAACAAATTGAAAGTGCAGAAGATCTGCAACAACTTGAAAAAGTAAGGGTAACTCTGCTGGGCAAAAAGGGAGTTATCACAGAACAGGTCAAGAGCATAGGAAAATTGCCTCCTCAGGAACGTCCGGAGGCAGGAAAGATTTTGAACCAGTTGAAAGACGAGGTTGAAGAAGCAATCGAGAAAAAGAAAGAAGAGTTACAGAAAAAGGAAAGCGCAAAACTTTCGCCGAAGCTTTGGGTCGATGTGACATTACCTGGCGCGAGGAGACGTGTGGGGCATCGACATCCTATCTCGAAAACTCTCGAGGAGATAGAGACGATATTCGTTTCGATGGGCTTCAAGATTGTGGAAGGTCCTGAGATAGAAGACAGCTGGCATAACTTCGATGCACTCAACACACCCGAATGGCACCCGGCGCGGGATGAACACGATTCCTTTTATATAAACGATCTTCTTTTGCGTACTCACACCTCTCCAGTTCAGATAAGAACAATGCTCTCTGAACAACCACCAATTGCGATCATTTCTCCCGGGAGGGTCTACAGAAGAGACTACGATGCCACGCATCTGCCGATGTTCACACAAGTTGAAGGTCTATATGTGAATGAAGATGTCTCTGTTGCGCACTTGAAGTACGTTCTTGAAAGATTCGCACAACAGATCTTCGGCAGAGAAAGACAGATAAGGCTAAGACCGAGTTTCTTTCCTTTCACAGAACCGAGCTTCGAGGTAGACGTCTCTTGTGGTGTTTGCGGTGGGAAAGGCTGTCAAGCCTGCGGTTACACGGGCTGGCTTGAGATTCTCGGCGCAGGCATGGTACATCCAAATGTTTTCAAGAACGTTGGTTACGATCCACAGAAGTGGACCGGTTTCGCCTTTGGTATGGGTGTTGAGCGTATTACAATGCTGAAATACAACATCAAAGACATCAGAGATTTTGTGAGAAACGACAAGAGGTTCTTGGAGAACTTCTGATGGAGGGATAGAGTGTGCTTGTACC
>JBBFME010000168.1:0-3312 GCA_037478695.1 Pseudothermotoga sp. | reverse complement strand
CTGCGAGTGAGATGAGTCTAAGTGTGCAAGATCTACCAGATTTAACGAGGGGAATCTTCGATGAGAAATACGAAAACGACATATTCTCAGGTGCAACGGGCACTGTGATAGGTCCTGTGCCACTCGGCAGCTCTTGGTACGTTTTAGAAGTGCAAGATGCTACCGTTATAAAAGATTTCAATTCCTTCACTCTTTCAGAGAGTTATGAGACAGAGAAAAACACGCTTCAATCGAAGAAAATGCAAGAATGGTACGACAGTTACGTTGAGCAGAATAACGTTGAACTGTTTTTCGCAGACGAAATCTACGATACTTGGCGGAAAATCGATCAAGCTTCGACTTCTACTGAGTGTGAGCAACTTTACGAACAGTTGAAACCGAAGATTTTCAGCCAGGACGGAACGATTCTTCCAGAGGCTCCTGATGCTATGAAAAGTGCTTGTATAGTTCTGATTGAAAAGGTGGAAGATTTGCTGGACCAAAACGAACCAGCCAACAAAGAAAAGATTGAAACACTCAATAAGGATAAAGCTGTTTTAGTGAAAAACCTTTACGAACAATATCCTTCTTCCTTAGAAATAAGCCGACGCATGTACGAAATCGACAAGGACAACCTCCAGGTGAAGTACGGCTATTTCACCCTACTTTATTCAGAGATCAAACCGTATCTTTATCCTGAATACCTGCAATATCTTTTGCAGAGCATTATCGAAGTTGAGGCAGGATTTTCGAGCATAGCTCTTGACACAAAAGCTTCTACGGAGATGCGGGCTAGTTCTTATTACAACCTGTACGATCTGAGTAAAGCGCTTCAAGATGCTACCAGTGCGAAATTCTACTTGGACGAACTCAGAAAGATTGACCCAAATTACATCGATTTCGAAGCGGCTCTTAACGAACTAAAGTGATCTCGATCGGGCTATAATAAAAAGCGGGCATAAGCCCGCTTTTTGTTTGGCTGGGGCGGGAGGATTCGAACCTCCGAATGTCGGATCCAAAGTCCGATGCCTTACCAGCTTGGCGACGCCCCACCGTGATATAATTTTACCATTGCCAAGTGTCGGCGTCAACACTTTGGGAGGTGATCGTCTGAGAGAGCTCAGATTGACGATGGCCGATACGAATGAGGTGCTGATAGCCCCTCAAGGCGAAAGACTTATTCAGTATGCCTCTAAGTATGCTGAATACCACAAAACACCTATCTTGGCTGCCAGAATAGATAACAGTATTGTAGAACTCAACAGACCGCTCGATAGAGGTGGAACAGTTGAGTTCATAGATCTGTCAACAATCGATGGTTTGAGAATCTATCAAAGAGGGGTTCTCTTTCTCTTGCACATGGTTCTGAAGGAATTCTACAGAGGGTACCAGCTGTGGGTGTTGCACTCGATAGGCAATGCTCTGTACTGTGAGCTTAGAAAAGACGGTGAGAGGAAAAACTTTTCAGAAGAAGAGATTCAGAAAATCAAGATGAGAATGCTTGAGCTCGTTGAACAAAACATACCATTTGAAAAACAAGAGTTCTACAAGAATGAAGCCTTTGAGATCTTCTCAAATCAAGGCGATGCAGACAGAATAAGACTTTTCAGGTTCAGAAAGAAAAAGACGATAAAACTCTACAAATGCTTAGATTACTACGATTACTATTACGGCTACATGCCTCCGAGTACCGGTTGTCTGAGGTATTTTGACCTCGAAAAAGAAAAAGATGGATTTTTGCTCATTCTCCCAGATCAATCCAATCCACAGAGTGTTGCCAAGCCTAAGCCGCTGCCGAAGTTGTCCTCCGTTTTTCTCGAATACGCGAGATGGCTTGATGTAATTGGAATAAACACAGTTGCAGATCTGAATGAGTTGATTGCAAGTGGCGAGAGAACCGTTATCGAACTGATGTTACTGAGCGAGGCACTCCACGAGAAGAAAATAGCACAGATTGCCGAACAGTATGCAAATAGCGGCGCCCGGCTAATTCTAATCGCCGGCCCGTCTTCATCAGGAAAAACAACCTTTGCAAAGAGATTGATGATTCAGCTCAAAGCCTTTGGTTTTCAACCTCTGAGTATTTCACTCGACGACTACTTTGTTGACAGGGAAAAGACACCAAGAGATGAATCTGGAAATTACGACTTCGAAGCCTTGGAAGCAATAGATGTAGAACTTTTCAACCGGCAGTTGATCGACTTAATCGACGGCAGAGAGGTTTTTTTGCCTCGTTTTGACTTCAAATCTGGTAAGAGAATCTGGTCTGACAAAACAATTCGTTTGAGGAAAGACCAACCGATAGTGATAGAAGGCATACACGGTTTGAACGAGAAATTGACACCTTCTATTGATAGATCTTTCAAGTTCAAGGTTTACGTGAGTGCCCTTACACAGTTGAACCTCGACGCACACAACAGGATAACGACAACTGATACCCGTTTGCTCAGGAGGATCGTACGAGATTACAAATTTCGGGGTCACTCTGCCTTAGATACATTGAGGATGTGGCGTAGCGTTAGAAGGGGTGAGGAGAAGTACATCTTTCCATTTCAAGAAGAAGCAGATGTGATGTTCAATTCGGCAATTGTATACGAACTCGCGGTACTGAAGATCTTCGCCGAGCAACTTTTGGTACAGATCTCTCCAGACGAGGCAGAGTATTCCGAAGCCTTGAGACTGACGAAACTTTTAGACTATTTCTTGCCCATAACAAACATAGAGGACATTCCAAGGAGTTCAATCCTCAGAGAATTTGTGGGAAGGAGTGTATTCAAGTATTGAAAAAGTCATTACTGTTGCTACTGATATCGTTTTGGAGCTTGTGCTTTTCCTTTGATCTTTATATCGGTGATAAGTTGGTTTACTCGTCGGCAGATCTTCAAAACACGATGAGCTGGTCTTCATTTGTTTCGTTTTTTGAAGAATACACGAAGATCTTGGGAGCCGACAATCCATCCAAAGGACAGATAGGTGATTTTCAGTACTTAGTATGGGCTGGTCATACGATAGGTTTTGACAAGAATGCCGATGTCTTCATAATCGATGGGATTACAAAAAAGAGTAAGGTAGTGCCATTAAAAGATATCCTTTCGGCTTTTCAATTGTTGTTCATTGAAGAAGAATCGAAGATCATATTACCCGACATGGTGATCGACAAAGTTTTCCAGATCGGTGATATAATCGAGATAACCTACGAAGGTCTTAATAGGCTCGTCTTTAAAAAAGAAGAAGGATTCATAGCAATTCTGAGCAGAGGTTATGTTGTGGCAAATGGAAATGTCTACAAGCCCGGTCAGTTTGTTCGAAATCTTTCGACTGACAAGAAGATCG
>JBBFME010000167.1:0-3320 GCA_037478695.1 Pseudothermotoga sp. | reverse complement strand
GAGATTACCTCTGTTCCTCAGATAGGTTCTCAAGAATTCCAGATCTTCCTTTGATAGATTGTTGAACTCGTTCGGTTCGAAATTACCTTTTATCTCAGTTCCACAGCTCTGACATCTGTAAGAAGTCACAGTAGTCTGATTTCCGCAGATTGGGCATTTTGAAAAAAACTGCTTCATATAGACACCTCAAGCAATTCCTATTCTGACAGTTGTCCCTTCACTCTCGACGTGTATGAAATCTCCGGAGTAAGTCATCAGCTCGTCTAAGGAAGCCATGAGTACTTCATGTATGATGCTGAGGTATTTCTCGTCTATTGGTATCTTATCTTTCGTGAATTTGAGAGTGAGTGATAGGAGCGATCTGGCAAACGGTTTAAGGACTATCAAAAGGGAGAATGGGACAGAGATTCTGACATGTGTTGAGTCATTTTGATCGTCTACGAAGATCAAGAATTTTCTGCCAAAAGGTGGTTTTGTAACGTCAAGCACCCATTGAAGATCTTCTGCACCTAATTTCCCCTCGAGTCTCTCTTTCAAAATCTTTTGTGTTTGTTTTGTTCGTGCTTGAAATTTGAAGTGTAGCGAGATAATGACACTCAGTATGTAAGCACCCGTTGCGAGAAAGAGTACACCGAAAAAGCTCTTTGCTCCGAAAAGGATGAGACAGACTCCGCATATGATGAGAATGATTGCGAGATACACGCTCTCACCTCCAAAAAATTGAAGCTCAATTTTATTGTTTATCAAAGTCAATCTTATAATAATTGAAGTGATGCAGACTTTGGAAATCGATTATGTAATCTTAAATTTTCTGGATCTTAACAAAAGTGATGGTAAAATATCAAGGCGTAAATTTCATATGAGCACTTGAAAAACGTGAAGAAAGGTTCCTCTTGGTGATGGAACTACGTTTTTCAGTGCATGTTGCCAAGGAGGTGAATCTGTGTACGCGATCATTGAAACAGGAGGCAAGCAGTACAAAGTTTCAGAGGGAGACACTATTGCTGTCGAGAAATTGCCACACCAGCAAGGAGACGAAGTTGTATTCGAGAAAGTATTGCACCTCTCCACGCAAAACGCTACCAAGGTTGGAAAGCCCTATTTGCAAGGTTGTGTGGTGAAGGGTACAATCGTCAGTCATCAGAGGGCGAGAAAGATAGTAGTTGGCGAGTACAAATCTCGAAAGAACTATCGTCGTGAACGTGGCCACAGGCAATGGTTTACTCTTGTGAAGATCGAAAAAATACAGCCTGGTGAAGAATAATGATAAAAGCCACTTTTCTCAAGACCACTGGTCGCTATGTTTCCTTCACAGTTCGTGGACACAGTTATTTTGACCTCAAAGGAAGAGACATAGTTTGTGCGGCGGTGAGTGTTCTGACTCAGCACACTGCAAGAGTTTTGATGAACCATTGCAAAGCGTCTGTGAAGAGAAGCTCTGGGAGACTTGAGGTAACACTGAAGGATCAAGATGCATTATCTGAACTTTTGATCGGCGAACTTTACGAAAGTCTGAAAGACTTACAGAAGCAATACCCCGAGAACCTTTCTTTGGAGGTGAAGGAAAATGCGAATCGATATACAGCTCTTTGCTCATAGAAAAAGTGGCAGTACCAACGGGCGAGACAGTAGACCAAAGTACTTAGGAGTAAAGGTCGGTGATGGGCAGAGAGTTTCTGCCGGCAGTATAATCGTCAGACAGAGGGGAACCAAGATACACTCTGGCAAGAACGTTGGTTGTGGTAAAGATTTCACACTTTTTGCCTTGAAAGATGGTACAGTTAAATTCCACATGAAGAACAACAAAAGGTTTGTCGATGTGATAACCGAGTAGTGAGGAGGAATAGTCATGGCGCAAGCTTTTCCCATACAGAGAACTACGATAGTCAGAGAAGCCGGAAGAAAATGGTATCTGGTCGATGCTTCCGGGAAGGTGCTCGGTAGACTGGCTTCTCAAATTGCAAAGTACTTGATGGGCAAGAATGAACCGACCTTTTTTCCAGGAGTGGACACTGGCAACTTCGTTGTTGTGATAAACGCCGACAAGGTAGTTTTGACGGGTAAGAAACTCGAAAAGAAGATTTACTACCGTTATTCTGGTTATCCCGGAGGATTGAAAGAGCAAACAGCAAAACAGATGCTTGAAAAGTATCCTGAAAGATTAGTCTATTTGGCAGTCAAAAGGATGCTTCCCAAGGCTGCTCTTGGAGACAAGTACCTGAAGAGACTTAAGGTTTATGCTGGAAACGAGCATCCCCATCAGGCTCAAAATCCACAGCCTGCAGGGTTCTAATGGGAGGGTGAATAATGCCTGAGACAGTTGCTGTTTACAACGGTTTGGGTAGACGAAAGACCTCTGTAGCCAGGGTATATCTTTACCCGGGACAGGGTCGATTGACGATAAATGATAAATCCTACAGTTCTGCCGACGAGTATTTCAAGGATCAAGTGAGGGCAAGACTGGCTTTTGAACCTTTGGTTGTAACAAAAATGGACGGTAAGTTCGACATTTTTATAAGACTGGAAGGTGGAGGTCTTTCCGGTCAGGCTGGCGCTGTGAGATTGGCATTGGCTCGCGCACTCATTAAATTTGATCCAAACCTTAGGCCGGTCTTGAAAGCTCAAGAGATGCTCACAAGAGATCCGCGAATGGTTGAACGCAAAAAGTACGGTCTCAAGAAAGCTCGAAGAGCACCTCAGTACTCCAAACGCTGAACGAATCGCGAGGATGTCGTGGTTGACATCCTCGTTTTGTTGAACCATTTTCTCTGTCGACGAGTCAAATACACTTGGTATTAGACCTCGCAGGTTGGCTGCTTTCTTTCATCCGATGGGAGGAAGGTTTTCTGAAGATTTTCTTGGCCCATTAAACCTTCAAGATGGCGAGCAAAGAAATCATTGAAAGAATCAAGCGTGAGGTAGACATAGTTCAAGTCATCTCACAATATGTCTCATTGCAGAAGGTTGGTTCCAGTTACAGAGGATTGTGTCCCTTTCACAGCGAAAAGACGCCTTCTTTTCACGTTAACCCTACACTGAAGCTCTACCACTGTTTTGGTTGTGGTGCCTCTGGAGATGTGATAAAGTTCGTTCAGGAGATCGAGCACATCTCCTTTCAAGAAGCTTTGCAAAAACTTGGTCAAATGGTGAACATAAAGGTAGATACAGACGACAGGTATTCTGAAAAGGAGAGGTACACATCTCTTCTTTCGAGAGTTCACGAAGAGTACAAGAGGCAATTGAGGCAGAGTTCAAACGTATTGGAATATCTTTACGCTCGGGGATTCAATCAAGAAGAGATCGAACAATACGACTTCGGT
>JBBFME010000166.1:0-3518 GCA_037478695.1 Pseudothermotoga sp. | reverse complement strand
CTCTAACTGTGGCTGAAAACGTCTTTCTGGGGAGCGAACTCAATTCGAGGTTACCCTTCAAAATCAACAAGCGTAGACAAGTTGAAGAAGCAAGGAGAAGCTTTGGCAAACTCGGTATAGATTTGAACCCTGACGAGTATGTTGCCAACCTTTCTACTGCGCAGAAACAATTGCTCCAGATAGCCAAAGCTTTGCACCGCAGTGCCAAGGTGATAATCATGGATGAACCAACCAGTTCACTTGGATTAGAGGAAGCGAGATCACTTCTGAATCTCTTGAAGACACTCAAATCACAGGGATTGGGGATCATATACATATCCCATTACTTGAACGAAGTTTTCGAGATTGCCGATAGGTTGACAATCCTCAAGGATGGTGAAAAGGTTGGAACTTTTTCGTCCAACGAGATCGATGTAAACCAAGTTGTCAAGAAAATGGTTGGGCGCGATACCGCCTTGTTCTTTCAGAGAAGACCCGTTCAAATCAAAGATGTTCTCCTGAGTGTAAAGGGACTCACCAAGAAAGGTGTTGTGGAGAACGTCAGTTTTGATGTGAGAAGAGGTGAAGTTTTTGGTATAGGTGGTTTGGTTGGCTCTGGCAGGACAGAACTGGTAAGTCTTCTATACGGTGCCGACCGACCAGATGAAGGAGAGATTCTCCTGAACAACGAGAAAATCGAGCCTAAGTCTCCATTGGATGCCATGAAAAAAGGTATTTGCTTTGTTTCAGAAGATCGAAAAAGATATGGTATGTTCCATGGAAGAAATCTGGTCGAGAATCTGGTGATAGTCAGGAACAAATTGTCCAGAAACTTCTTGCTCAACTTGAATCAAGAAGTGACACTTTCTTCTGACATGGTGAGAACGCTGTCAATCGCCGTGTCAGACAGAGATCAATTGATTGAAGAACTCTCTGGAGGCAACCAGCAGAAGACCATAATTGGTAGATGGTTGTTGAATTCAGATGCCATGCTTTACATTTTCGATGAACCGACAAAGGGCGTTGATATTGGTGCGCGAGAGCAGATATACGAGATAATTCTGCAGCTTGCAGAACAAGGAAAGAGCATAATAATGGTTTCTTCGGACATGCCTGAACTTCTGTCGATGAGTGACAGAATAGGTGTAATGAGAAATGGTAGGATGACCCACATTTTAGAGAACAGAAATGTGAAAGAAGAAGATTTGATGAAACTTTTCATAGGTGTTTGACTTTGGGAGGTTATCGGTATGACTGAATCAAAGAGTTCAAACAATAACAGGGTGTTGCCTAAGGGGAAGAAGCCGATTTACAGAAATCAATGGTTCTTTTTGTTACTCGCTGAGGTCGTCCTTGCGATTATCACTGGAAGCATAAACCCAAGGTTCTTTGGGATCAGCAACATAACCAACATCCTTGAGCAGATAGCCGTTCTTGGAATACTCGCTTCGGGTATGACAATGCTGATAATCTCAGGCGAGATTGATATATCGGTTGGTGCAAACATAGGTTTGGTCAGTTGTGTGATTGCGATGATGATCAAGAACGATGTTGGCTATCTGTGGATAGTGATCGTGGCATTGGGTTTAGCAGCCTTCAACAGTATTCTGGTTGGTTCTTCATCACTCATCTTCAAAGCTCCTTCATTCATAACCTCACTGGGCTTTTTGAGTGTCTTCAGAGGAACAGCATATGCAATAACAAAGGGAGTTTTTCAAACCATCTATGGCAAGTTTGAAGCACTTGGTCTGACACGAATATGGAATATATTACCACTTGGTTTTATGATAGGTATATTGATCTATTTTGTATCTCACTTTCTCTTGAAATACACCAAACTCGGTAGGCACTTTTATGCTGTGGGCAGCAACCCTGCAGCAGCGTATTTGTCAGGAATCTCAATCTTTAGAACGAAACTACTCGCTTTTCTGATAAACGGGTTACTGGTTGGTTTGGCGTCGATGATACTCCTTTCGAGAGTTGGAGCTGCCCAGCCAACGACCGGTTCGGGACTCGAACTGAGGGCAATTGGTGCGGTGGTGATTGGAGGGACACCGCTCTCTGGAGGTAAAGGGAATATCTTAGGAACTTTCTTCGGTGTTCTTCTGATGGGAATAATTTCCAACACTCTGAACATGTTGAGAGTTAATCCATACTTTCAGGAAGTTGTCTTCGGAATCTTCATAGTGGCATCTCTTGCTGTGAGTGCTTTCAGCGCTTATGCTGGAAAGGGTATATTCAAGAAGCGTGTCGGTTGAGAATCTAAGGAGGGATATCTATGAGAATAGGTTTTCATACAGATGCTTTCAACTCAGCTGTTTTCAGTTTTGAAAAAGCTTTGCAATGGGCAAAAGATCATGATATACACTACATCGAATGCGGTGTGATCGAGAGTCTTTCGTGGATACACGGCCTTGGGTACTTCCCACACATATCTTTGAGTGAAGATCCTTTGAAGATGAAAGACAAGATGGCAAAGTATGGTGTGAAATTTTCCCAGTTGGACGCAGCATACCCACTTTCGGGAAAGGATGGAATCTACTTTGGTGTACAGTATGTTCAGAAGACCCTTCCGTGGGCAAAGTTGATCGGTTGTGAGAACATAGCCACTACCGACGGGTTGAACAAACCTGAAGATCTTTCAGACACAGAAGCTATGGAACTCATGAAAATGTCTTATTCTTACATCGTAGATCTTGCAGAGTTGTACGATATCAACATAAATATAGAAATTCATGGCTACTTCACGACAAAACCTGAGATGCTTGAAAAGATGCTCGATTTTGTGAAAAGCGAAAAACTTGGCCTGAATCTTGATACTGGGAATACCTTTATAGCAGGCCAGGATCCCGTTGAATTCTGCAAGAAATTCATCAAAAAGATAAAACATGTGCACATAAAGGATGTGTCTGAAAGCCTTGCGATGAGTTTGAGGGGGAAAGATACAGGTATAGGTATAAGTCATTGTGCCGTAGGAGAAGGCGTGAACGCCGAGAACATACGAAAGGTTCTTCAGATTCTCAAAGAAAACAATTACACTGGCACTCTGAGTATAGAATGCGAGGCAAAAGGCGGCATACTTTTGGAAAAGTCAATAAATTGGCTGAGAAATACTTTGAAGGAACTGGGTATTGAAGAAGAAAAGTAGAGAGGTGTTCAGATGAAATTGCAGAACTTTCAAGCCAAGAAAGTTGAGATAATGAAAAGTTTTCTCGAATTCAAGAGAAAGTATCCACAGAAATTAGAGAGAAGATTCGACCTGTCATGGAGTATCTGGATGTTTGGTCGAGAACCAATTGAAAGATCTTTGAACAGATTGAAAACAAACGGCATAGACTATGTGGAGTTGAAAGGGGACAATTACACTACAGAGCTTCATCCAGATTTTGAGAAGATCAACAGGTTGCTCGAACAATTTGAAATGAAAGTCTCTGGTGTCTGCGGGTTGTACTCAGAGTACAACGATCTCTCGAGTGTCAATCCTTTTGTGAGGCAAGCAGCGATCGACTACATTAAGAAGCAGATAGAATACGTTCAGA
>JBBFME010000165.1:0-3536 GCA_037478695.1 Pseudothermotoga sp. | reverse complement strand
CATTAAGGGCTTCTGACAGATCGTCTGAGGGCGAAAGATTTTTTGAGTTCAGATAAACGCCAACAGCTCTGTACATAGCGCCTGTGTCTAAGTAACTCAACTTCAACCTTTTGGCGACGAGCTGAGCCACAGAAGATTTTCCAGAACCAGCAGGGCCATCTATTGCTATGAGAAATTCCTTCAATTCACGCTTCCTCCGGTACGTCAACGATTTTGAAAACTTTGTCAAGTCGTGTCATCTCGAAGATTCTTTTCACATTTTGTCTCAAGCCAACTAAAACGAGTTCCTTTCCCACTGTTCTCGTATCTTTCAGAAGTGAAACCATTGTGCCAAGTCCGGCACTGTCGATATAGGGAACGTTTGACATGTCGATCACTATTTTTGCACTATTTGATTTTTCAAGTTTCTCCTTAATTGTTTTCTTGATGTCGGCAGAGTGATATGCGTCAAAGTCACCTTCGACTTTACAGATCAACATAGCTTTGGCTTCTTCAAACTTCACCGTGATATCGTTCATCATCAATCGCCCCCTAAGTTTATCTTGAGTTCCTTCAGTTGTCTTTCACTGACTATGTCTGGCGCTCCAGTGAGTGGACAAACACCGCTCGATGTTTTTGGAAATGCTATGACATCGCGTATTGAAGAAACACCACACATTATGGCAACAAGTCTGTCCAAACCCAAAGCTATCCCACCGTGTGGTGGTGCACCATATTGAAAAGCTTCCAGCAAGAATCCAAACTTCAGTTTGATTTCGTCCTCGGTCAACTGCATTAACTCGAAGACTTCTCTTTGAAGTTCTGCATTATGAATTCTAACACTTCCAGAACCTACTTCAAAGCCGTTTATGACAATGTCATAAGATTGTGCCCTTATTTTAGAAAGATCGCTGTCTTTATACTTTGCCAAGTCTTCCAGATTCGGCATCGTGAATGGATGATGCTGTGCAACGAATCTCTGTTCTTCATCGCTGTATTCAAACATTGGGAAATCTATCACCCAGAAGATATCAAAACCAGATTTGAGATGAGAGTAGAATCTCTCTCCAAGAGTCTTTCTGATTTCTCCAAGGGCATTGTTGACATCATTGTTCTTCCCCGCTGCGATTATACACACGTCTTCTGGTTGCATCGAAAGATCCTTTGATACGACTTCATAGTTTTTCTGCAGATGTTTCAATGCAGAACCACGCATAGCACCGCTGGCATCTATTGCAAACCAGAGAACCCCACCAACGCCGAAGGTCTTTGCAAGCTCATCGAGTTCGTCTGCCAACTTTCTTGTCATCTTCTGTGCAAGTCCTTTGGCTACAAACCCTTTAACAATGCCATCGCTTTTCAAGACATTCGAGACCACATGGTAATCAGAATCTCTGAAGAACTCACTGAAATCTTTAAACTGCATCTGTATTCTTCGATCTGGTTTATCCGAACCGTAGGTGTTCATGCAATATTCGTAGGTGAGTCGGTCGAGTTTTTCAGGTAGTTCAAAGCCCAAAACTTCTTTGAAGACGTACCTGAGCATGCCCTCCGTGACGTGCATTACATCTTCTCGTGTGTTGAAAGACATCTCTATATCGATCTGTGTGAACTCAGGTTGTCTATCTGCTCTCAGATCTTCATCACGAAAACATCTAACGATTTGGAAGTATCTATCTAATCCACTCAGCATCAACAACTGCTTGAAGAGTTGTGGTGATTGTGGCAAGGCATAGAAGGTACCAGGTTTAAGTCTTGAGGGGACCAAGAAGTCTCTTGCACCTTCTGGTGTACTCTTTGTCAGAAAAGGTGTTTCGACTTCTATGAATCCTTGTTCTGTCAAATATCTTCTTGTGGCCTGTGCTACCTTGTGCCTCGTAATAATTCTATCCATGGCTTCCTTTCTTCGAAGATCTATGTAGCGATACTTAAGCCTGACATCTTCAGCTGGCAGTTTTGTTTCACCAGGATAAAACGGTAGATCTCTGCTCGGTGAGGAAAGAAGATTCACTCTTTCAGCAAAAACCTCGATCTCACCTGTTGAAAGGTCTTTGTTCACCGTTTCTTTTGGCCTTGCTTTGACAACACCTTCGATTTGAACTACAGTCTCTCTGCGAAGATCGACTTGTATCTCTGGTGACAGCACAATTTGGGTTACGCCATACCTATCTCTGAGCATTACGAACTTCACACCACCGAGGTCTCTGATTCTGTCAACCCAGCCCGCTAAGGTGACTCTTTTTCCGATATCTTGAAGATTTAGTTGTCCACAAGTATGAGTTCTCAGCATTTTTCATCCTCCTATTTTCGCCTCGAATACTATATCATTGTTCTTGGAAATAATATATCACGTACGAGCAGCAATGAGCAGTACAATTAGCTTAAAAAGGAGGTGTGGTTGGTGAAATTCTCATCTTTTGTTTACAAGAGGCCCGATATGGAACAACTCAAAGAAAGGTTCCAAGGACTGGTCGACAAATTGAAAACAGCAAGAAACTCATCACAGGCAAGAGAAGTTGTTGACGAAATCAATAAGATCAGGGAAGATTTTTCAACGGCTTTTGTTATTTGCTCGATTCGTTATTGTATGAACACAAAAGATGAGTTCTACAAGAAAGAGAAAGATTTTTTCGATGGTGCTGTACCAATTGCCGAAGGTTTGTCGACAGAGTATTACAAAGCCTTACTCGAATCTCCCTTCAAAGATGATCTTGAGAAGATCTATGGGAAACAACTTTTTAAAATCGCATCTTTGACGATCAAGACCTTCAAGCCAGAGGTTCTTGAAGATCTCATCGAAGAGAACAAGCTTTCAACTGAATATTCAGATCTCGTTTCTTCTGCACAGATAGAATTTGAGGGAAAAAAGTTGACCTTGCCACAACTCAGAGCTTATATGCTCTCCGAAAAGAGAGAGGTTCGCAAGGCTGCAGGTGAGGCAGTTTATTCGTTTTTCGCTTCAAAAGAAAAAGAATCAGACGAGATATACGACAGACTTGTCAAGCTTAGAACAAAGATAGCACACAAGCTCGGTTACGATTCTTTCATCCAACTTGCCTATGACAGACTGACACGTTCAGACTACGATGCGAAGATGGTGGAAAGGCTCAGGAAGGCAGTGAAAAAACACGTCGTACCTGTTGTTGAAAAATTGCGCGAAAGACAATCAGCACTCTTGGGCATCGAGAAACTGAAATACTATGATCTTTCCGTTCTTTCAAAGGAAGGAAATCCAAAACCGAGGGGCAGTGAAGATGAAATCGTCGCTAAGGCAAAGCAGATGTATCAAGAGATGTCGAAGGAAACAGATGAATTTTTCAATTTCATGTTAGACAATGAGCTGTTAGACTTAAAGAGCCGCGAAGGGAAGTACCCTGGAGGATTCTGCAACTTCATACCAGAGTACAAAGCCCCGTTCATCTTTGCGAATTTCAACGGTACAGAACACGACGTCGAAGTATTGACTCACGAAGCGGGACATGCCTTTCAGGTTTTCAGAAGTAGGAACTACGAAGTACCTGAATACCATTGGCCAACGCTTGAAGCGTGTGAGATTC
>JBBFME010000164.1:0-3537 GCA_037478695.1 Pseudothermotoga sp. | reverse complement strand
CCTTCCTTTGGGACAGGCAATAGGCAGATGGGGAAATTTCTTCAACTACGAAGCCTTTGGCGGTCCTACGAACCTTCCCTGGAAGATGTACGTTCCTCTGAGATTCAGACCTGTTGGTTATCTTCAGTATGAGTATTTTCACCCTACCTTTCTCTACGAAAGTATTTGGGACCTTTTCATCTTTTTCTTGCTCACACGTTATATGAATAAAGATCGCAAGAATTTTGGTGAGGTCTTCGCGCTTTATTTTTGTTTGTACTCACTCGGTAGAATCTGCATAGAAAGGTTGCGGCTGGATAGTCTCTATCTTGGCAATCTCAGAACAGCACAACTTTTCAGTGCGATTATGATAGTTGTCGGTTTTGCATTGTTTGTCCAAAGGCGGAGGGATTTGAACTGATATACGCCATTGGAGACATACATGGGTGTATAGAGTCACTTGAAAATTTGCTCAAGAAGTTGCCTCTCAGCAGCGGTGACAAATTGATATTTCTTGGAGATTATGTCGATCGCGGACCAGATAGTAAAGCGGTGATCGAGAAGTTGCTCGTGCTGAGCAAAAACTATGACTGTGTTTTTCTGCGTGGTAATCACGAGTGGATGATGCTCAACTACCTTCTAAAGGGAGAAGATTTCGATCTGTGGATGATGAACGGGGCTCATGCGACGATAAGAAGTTATGGTGATGTGAAACAAATTCCATCAGAACACCTTGAATTTCTCAAGAATACTGTCTTTTACCATATAGAGCCAGGATATCTCTTTGTCCACGCGGGGGTAAAGCCTCACGTTGAACTTGAGAATCAAGACAGTTTCGATTTGATATGGATCAGAGAAGAGTTCATATACAGTGAAAACCCACTGCCAGGTTATCGGATTGTCTTTGGTCACACGCCATTTCACAAAGTCTTGATTTCAAGAGACAAGATTGGTATCGATACAGGTTGTGTCTATGGTGGTAAACTCACATGCTTGAGAATTGAGGATGAAAGGATTTTCCAAACTGATTGTGGTGGTGATTGACATGAGGGCTGTCTATCCAGGTTCCTTTGATCCAATCACCTACGGGCATCTTGACATAATAAACCGTGCTCTGAAGATCTTCGACGAGCTGTGGGTTGTTGTCATGGTAAATCCAAGAAAAAAACCGATTTTTAGCGCTGAAGAAAGAATGAAGATGATATCTGAGTTGGTTGCCAGTGACGGTAAGGTCCACGTGGACTACCACGAAGGTTTGTTAGTGGATTACCTGAGGAAAAACCAGATCAGGGTAGTCATTAGAGGACTGAGGGCGGTAACCGATTTTCAGTACGAGCTTGAGATGGCCATAGCAAACAAACACCTGTGCCATGAATTTGAAACGGTTTTTTTGATGACTGATGAGCGTTTTTCTTTTCTTTCTTCTGGGTTAGTGAGAGAGGTCGCCGCAATGGGTGGAGATGTCAGTATGTGGGTTCCACCAAATGTAGTTGAAGCGCTCAATAAAATGAAATCGAATTTCGTGATATAATATGCCTCGGCTATTCTGTCAAAATCAAAAGGAGGTTTCCAGATGCAGATAAGTGCAGAGATGGTTAAGAAACTCAGAGAGATGACCGGTGCAGGTGTCATGGAGTGCAAAACAGCCTTGAGCGAAGCGCAAGGAGATTTCGAAAAAGCCGTTGAGATACTCAGAAAGCGCGGAGCTGCCGTTGCTCAAAAAAAGGCTGGTAGGGCCACCAAGGAAGGAGTAGTCACTTCCTACGTTCACTTCAACGATAAGATTGGTGTTCTTCTCGAACTCGGATGTGAAACAGATTTTGTCGCGAGGATGCCTGAGTTCAAAGAGCTTGCTTACAACTTGGCAAAGCATGTCGCGGCGATGAACCCAACTTACGTGAGTAGAGAGGATGTTCCTGCCGAGGTAATAGAAAAGGAAAAAGAAATCTATGCTGCGCAGTTAAAAGATTCAAACAAACCACAGAACGTGATTGAAAAGATAGTTCAAGGCAAGCTCGAGAAATTCTACGAAGAAGTGTGTCTGTATGATCAGAAGTACATCTTTGAGGACACGAAAACCGTAAAACAGGTAATCGATGAACTGATAGGCAAGATAAGAGAGAATATCAGGGTCACCAGGTTTGTGAGAATGCAAGTCGGAGCGGAATAAAAAAGGCGCCGCAGGGCGCCTTAAATTTTATTCAGTGCTTGTTCGAGATCGTCTATGAGATCTTGTAGATCTTCTATTCCCACCGAGATTCTCACACCACCTTTTGAAATCTGTGCCTTTTTCAGTTCCTCATCGCTCAACGAGGCGTGTGAAGTGAGCGAAGGAATGGTTACCAAAGATTCAACTCCAGCCAATGAAGTTGCCTCTTTGAATATCCTCAGATTTTCCACAAATTTCAAAGCCCTTTCCTGTGTTAGAAGATCACAGTAAATAACTCCTCCAAAACCAGGACACTGTTCGTAGCATCTCGGAATTCTTTCATAGAAGATGGGGTATCTGACATTCTGAACCTTTGCATGATTTTTCAGAAAGACCGCTATCTGCTTTGCACTGTGATTGTGCCGTTCCATTCGGAGTGCAAGTGTTTTTACAGATCGCGAGACTAAGTACGCTTCAAAAGGATCGGGGTTGAAGCCAAGTGAGTACATCTTTTCCCAGATTTGGTTCACAAGGTTCATATCCTTGCTCGTCGCGAAGCCTAAGATAACGTCTGAATGCCCATTTATGTATTTTGTCACGCTGTGTATTTCGATATCTGCACCAAACTCGAGTGATCTGAAGTTGTACGGTGATAGAAAGGTGTTATCGACTACAAGTAGTGCACCGCTCTGATGAGCTTTTTCTGAAAGAGCTTCTATATCGGTGAACTTGAGAAGTGGGTTGGTTAGGGATTCGACGTACAGAACTTTGGCTCCATCCAAAGAAAGAGACTCTATATCATCGACTTGGCAGAACTCGCAATTGATACCAAATTTTGGTAACAGATTTCGCACCAAGTTGTGAGTTCCACCGTATAGCTCTGTCAAGAAGATTGCTTTGTCCCCATGTGAAAGAACTGATAAAAGCGAGCAGGTTATAGCGGCCATTCCAGATGAAAACAAAACACCGTCTGTTGCACCACAGAGATTTGCCAATTTTTGTTCGGTCGCTCTAACTGTGGGATTCGATATTCTCGAATAGATATGATTCTCACGACTTGTTTTTTTGTACTTGTCTGGGTTCATCAAAAAATTCGCTGTTTGAAAGATGGGAGTTGTTACTGAATCAAGGGCATGAATCTCTCCAACATGAATTGATCTTGTAGAAAATCCCTTCACATTATCGTCTCCCTTCCCCCGAAAGCCTCAACAACAGAGCAATGTATGTACCTTGGATTGTAAAAGTACCTGTCCAAGCAACGTTCCAGAAAGATCACTGGTAAAGTATCTTCGGGTGCCCTGGGGATAAAAAAGTTCTCGTCCACCAAAACAGATAGAGTTGATGCCAGACGGTTGAAAGTCTCAAAGATGTGATATTTTGTGTTGCCAAATCTTTCTTCCTCAATTATT
>JBBFME010000163.1:0-3648 GCA_037478695.1 Pseudothermotoga sp. | reverse complement strand
CATTTCTTGACTGGGGTACCAACCTTGGCTATCTCTTCAATAGTTTCGTCAATCTTCTTCTTGCTCGGCAACTGGACTATGGCGTGGTTGCTCTTTGGTAGGGAGAGATGATTGATGAAGATAACAATACAGGTCATGGTACCACCTTACACCTACGAAGATCTTGACACTGCAATGAAGATAGCTGAGGCTGCTGTCGAGAGAGGTCACGAGGTAAATCTTTTTCTCTTTGCTGATTCAGTTCTTTGTGTGAACAAGAATGTGAAACCCATAAGAATCGACAGAAACATTCCACAGAAGCTCAAGCAGATGATCGAACAGGGAAAGTTGAGAGTCGACATATGCGGTATCTGTATGGATTACAGGGGAATCACTACAGAAATGATCATAGATGGCTCAAAACCCAGTGGATTACCAGAACTGGCGAGTTTGTTTGCAAACAGCGACAGGTTCATAAACCTAATGGCTTGAGGTGGTGGTTGTGAAAAAACTACTCTTTGTGGCCTATCAATCACCGGTTGGAAGTATATGGGTGAACGAGGCTTTTAGAACTGCTTTCGGCATGTACGGCGAAGACTTGGAGCCAGCGGTACTGCTGCTTGACGAAGCATGTGTTGCGGTTTCTAAGAACACCAAACCAGAGATGTTGGGATTGCTTCCACTTTCGATATGTCACAGGTACATAAAGAACTACGGAACAGAGGTCTATGTCGTAAAAGAAGATTTGGAAAGATTCAAAGTAAGAGATTTGGACAAAAATTTCTCTGCAAAGATCATTGAAAAAGAAGGCCTTCCAGAGTTTTTACATCAATTCGATCACGTTGTTTTCATGTGAGAGGGTGGTAAGATGGCGTTGATCTTAGTCAAATATGGTCCAAACAATCCTGCTGAACGAGTCAAACTGTTTGCAGCCACGAGTGATGACGATGTTGTACTAATACAAAATGGTGTATACTGGGCTTTGGAAGATCTCAAAAACCACACGAAAGCCAATGTGTTCGCGATAAAAGATGATTTTCTATCACGTGGGTACAACGAGTCTGACTCGAAGGTTCCTTTGATTGATTATGGGAAATTCATAGAACTGATTGAAAAGCATCCCAAGTCTATTAGCTGAAGTCGGATGATCACTTTATAGGCGCGGGTCATTCGACCCGCGTTTTTGATGAGGTGGCCTGAATGAGTGGCGGAAACAAGATGGTTGAACTCTTGAAGGTTTTGGCAAATCAAAGAAGGCTCGAGATACTCATGTTACTCACAGAAGAGTGCATGACTGCAAAAGAAGTAGCCAACAGATTAAAGATAGATCTTTCCACTGCCTTTAGGTATTTAAATCAAATGGTGAAGTACAACCTGCTGAGAGTGGTTCGATCTAAAGATGGCGATCGTTACGATATCGCGTCACAGCATATCTTTCACATCCTTCAAGAGATATCTATGCACGCCGTTGGATCTCCAAGATCTTATGATGGATCTATGGTCCATTATGTGACAGACGTCGAAGAAATCCCAAAACCACAGGAAATCTTAGACATGCGCGGTGAGATCTGTCCTGTACCAGAGCTTCAAACAAGACATCGAATTAGAGAAATGAATTTACAAGAGATTCTGATGGTGTTAGTAGATTATCCAATTTCGAAAGAGAGAATCTTGAGTTATTGTCGGAGAACTGGTTGCAGAGTCTGGGTTTTCAACAAAGGTTCTGAAACCACAATATGTATACAGAAGACATCTGACATACCTGAGGTTCCAGATCATTGAATCGCAGTAATTCAATGAGGTCTTTTTAGTACAAAGTCGAAGCGGTCAAAATCTTAAGATTTTCGACGAAAATCGCTGAAAAAGAGAGAACCCATCTTCTAATTTTCACCCAATTTGATTTTCTGCCTTAGTTGAGTCTTTTTGGCCTTTGACACCTCTTGAGAGTGTGCGTTATATTTTTGGTAGACCATTGGTATACCAAGTTTAGGGGGCCTCGAATGAAGACAAAGAGAGAAATCTATCTTGAGCTGAGAAACAAAATACTCTCTGAGGAAATAAAACCTGGCGAATGGCTCGTCGAGAGAAAACTCACAGAGCAATACAACGTCAGCAGAACGCCTATACGTGAGGTCTTGCAGATGCTAGCTGGTGATGGTTTGGTTGAGATAAACAACAGGCGCGGTTACATGGTGAAGAAACTCACAGTCGATGATTTTGTTGAGATATATACTGCAAGAGAAGCCATAGAGAGTTCTGCTGCGAGGCTTACGTGTATGAAAATGAACGAAGAGGTTGCCGAGAAATTGAGACAATTGAGAGATCAGCTGGCAAAGATTGATATCGAAAGTGATCCATCATCAGGCGTGCTTCTGGGAAGACGATTGCACGATCTGATAATTGAGTCATGCGGAAACAAACTACTACAGAGCTTCTATGAAAAACTGGTTATTTTAGCAAATCTGACAAGAAACTTGACAAAGCGCTCTGTTGAAATTGAGAAAAGATCAAGAGATACACATTTGCAGATCATAGATGCTCTTCTGGAAAGAAATCCTGAAAAAGTGGAACAACTTATGAAAGAACACTTGCGCGTGACTTGTCAGAACACTGTCGAGAAGCACTATTCACTTTTCTTGAACAGCTGACATCGACTTAGGGGGTTGGGAACGTGGAAGTCTTGGTTGAAACTGTTGGGACAGGTTTTGCACAGATCTTGCATCCTTTCAATTTCCTTATTTTAGTCGTCGGAGTTTTGTGGGGAATGGTTTTTGGTGCTGTTCCCGGTTTGACTGCTACTATGGGCGTGGCCTTAGCTATACCTTTTACTTTTGCCATGAAGCCAATCTCGGGTCTTACACTTTTGACTGGTATATACATCGGGGGCGTCTCTGGAGGTTTCATATCGGCAACTTTGTTGAACATGCCTGGCACTCCCTCATCTGTAACAACTTGTTTTGATGCTCATCCAATGAGCAAGCAAGGAAAATCTGGTTTAGCCTTAGGGCTGGGTTTGGTTTCATCATTCGTTGGTGGAATACTTGGCGTTGTATGTATGATAATGCTTGCTTCTGTTATTGCACGATGGGCACTGAGGTTTGGACCGTTTGAATATTTCTCCTTAGGTGTCATGGCTTTTGTAGCAGTTACCAGTATGCTTGGCGGCAACGTTTTCAAGAATTTGACTGGCATAGCCCTCGGGTTGCTATTGAGCACCATTGGTCCAGATCCGATAACAAGTGTTCGGAGGTTGACCTTTGGTTTTCACCAACTTGACGGGGGATTAGCATTGTTGCCAGTGTTGGTAGGGTTATTCTGTATATCAGAGGTCATCCTCGACATAGAATCAGAAGTCGAACTCATAGTACCAAAAGAATCGAGAAAAATGAAATTCAGTGAAATTATTGAAGCCTTCAAGCACGTTTTTAAGGAGATTGTTAATACGATACGCTCCTTCGTTGTTGGTTTCATCATAGGTGTTTTTCCAGGTATAGGAGGTGCTACAGCGAATATCATTTCCTATGGACTTGCAAGATCGAGTTCGAAGCAACCACAAAAATTCGGTACAGGTATTCCGAGTGGAATCATAGCCTCTGAAGTATCGAACAACGCTTCGATAGGAGGTGCCATGGTGCCACTTCTTGCTCTGGGCATCCCCGGTGATGCTGT
>JBBFME010000162.1:0-3658 GCA_037478695.1 Pseudothermotoga sp. | reverse complement strand
CCGATAATGGGAGCAGGTGCCTTTATCATGGCTTCTTTCTTAGGAATTCCCTACAAGTTGGTAATGATAGCAGCCTTAGTGCCGGCTGTACTGTACTATTTCTATGTTTTCATGACCGTTCATACTCGTGCGGTGAAGCTTAATATAAAAGGTTTGCCCGCCGAGATGATACCACCATTGAAGCAAGTTTTGAAGAAGATTTACGTAATAATTCCTATTGTTGTCTTGGTTATAATGATTCTGAGAGGTTATACACCAATGACCGCTGCGACGACGGGAATATTCATCAGTTGGTTGGTTTCATTGCTGGACAAGAAGCATCGTATGGGGCCGAAAAAAATTCTTGATGCAATCTTCGACGGCTCGAAAAACGTCTTTGTCGTTGCAATAGCGTGTGCAGCGGCTGGTATCGTGGTTGGAGCAGTAACTCTAACGGGAATAGGTTTCACGTTGGTCAGTTTGATCTTCTCTCTGGCGAAAAATATTCCGTTCTTAGCTTTGATAATGGTCATGTTAGTTTCAATAGTTTTAGGTATGGGATTGCCGACTACCGCTGCATATATAGTGGCTTCAGCACTAACTGTGCCTGCTTTGGTTAAACTTGGATTCGATGCACTCTCCTCTCACATGTTTGCTTTTTATTTTGCCGTTTTCTCCGCAATTACACCACCTGTTGCGTTGGCAGCTTATGCTGCAAGTTCTATTTCTGGTGCTAAACCTGGCAAGACTGGTACTCAGGCTTTCAGATTGGGACTAATGGCAATGATTGTACCTTTTGCTTTCATGTACGATAAAGGGTTCTTGTTGCAAAGCAATTTAGTAGGCAATCTTGTGGCTCTTGCAGGTGGAATATGTGCAGCTCTCGCTCTGAGTAGTACCTTAGAAGGCTATGTCAAAACACGCTTGAGCATATTGCATCGGTTACTTTTCCTAATTTTAGGAATCATGTGTTTGTGGCCAAATTTGCTGCTCAGAGTTTCGGCGATCTTGATAGTGATTATTTTATACAGTTTTTTGAGTTTGAAACAAAGCAAACAACTTTGAAAAAACCGCAAAAAGGGTTTTCACCATCGGTGAAAATGAAAAAAGGGCAGATAGATCTGCCCTTTTCAATTGTTGAAAATGGTTTTGATGTCTTCCTCAGGTGTCGTTATGAGTCTCACGTTGTAGTTCTTCACCAAAATCTCAGTGAGTTCTTTGTTCAGCCAGGCTGGTAGAACTGGCCCGATGTAGATGCCTTTAATGCCAAGTGCGAGTAGCGTCCAGAAAATGGCAACTGCTTTTTGTTCCATCCATGTGAGGACTATCGATAAGGGGAGTTCGTTCACAGGAAGGTTGAAAAGCTCCGATAAAGCTAACGCAATTTCTACTGCAACTATAGTATCGTTACACTGTCCAACATCTATCAATCTTGGTAGGCCTTCTATATCGCCCAATTGCAAATCATTTATTCTGAACTTACCACAAGCCAAAGTTATAACAACCGTCTCTTTCGGTAATTTCTCGACGAGTTGGCGATAATATTCATTCCTCTTGAAGGGAACATCGCACCCACCGACAAACAAGAAACGCTTTATCTTTCCAGACTCGACAAGTTGTTTTATCTTTCCCGTCAATGATTTGATAACTCCTGTAGAGTACCCTGTTGCCAATTTGTAATTACCTGGCCGCTCTGATAATTTTGGTAGAGACTTGGCTTTTTCGATGACTTCTGAATAATCATAACCATCTATGTGTTTTACCCCAGGAAGTCGTGCTATTGAGGTTGTGAACATTCTGTCTTTGTAGGACGGTTTTGGTATCAAGACGCAATTAGATGTGCCGAGTATAGCTGCAGGAATATTTTCAAACAGATTTCTTTGATCGTGCCAAGCACCTCCCAAGTTGCCTACTAAATTCTTATATTTCCTAAGGCCAGGATAACCATGAGCGGGCAGCATTTCTGAGTGAGTGTAGACATAGACATCGCTACCTTCAACTTGTTTGAGAAGTTCTTCAAGTGCTTTGAGATTGTGACCAGTTACAATTATTGCATGTCCTTCCTTAGTACCTGTTTCAACCTGAACGGGTGTTGGTTCGCCGTAAGTTTCTATGTGTGCCTTCTTGAGAAGTTGCATCACTCTCAAGTTCATCATACCAGCTTCAAGTGCCAGATTCGCGAAATGATCGCTGTCGAAGTTCACGTTGGTGAGGGTTGAGTAAAGTCCCTTTGAAAGGTAAGCTGCTATTTCTTCGTCGGTGTAACCAAGCTCTTTTGCGTGATAGTAATAAGCTGATATGCCCTTGAGTACGTAAATCAGATTATCTTGAAGCCTGCTCAAAGTGGGACTCTTTCCGCAAACACCACTAATCGTGCAAGCCTCGGCATTTGCAGCCTGCGAGCATTGATAACAGAACATGTTCAACATTCTACCAACCTCCTTTTGTGAATTCATTCACATTTCCAATACTATTCTATGATCAATGCTCGAAGGCGTCTGTAACCTATGTTACAGAAATCAACCCAGAAAACACATTTCTTTCAACGGATTATGATGAATAGGTCGAGAAAATCTTTTGTCTTTGATTTGATACAATTAGAACATCGTAAGTCTAGAACAGGCCCAAGTTAAGCCTGTGGAGTAGGAGACTGCTGTCAAAATGTGTGGGAGTAACGTACACGTCTTAGTGAATATCATACAATGAAACAGGAGGCTTGTCCCATTTATGGGATACGAGGAGGTCACGATATTACGGGTGAGAAGATCTTGAGATTGGAAAAATTTATCGAGATCCTGAAAGATTGCGACGTGTTTGCAGATGTCAGTCACGATCTTCTAAGGGATATAGTGATCAGTGGAAGAATTGAAAAGTACAGCTCAAAGGAACTGGTCAGAAGGCGTGGGCAAAACTGTGATGAATTACTCTTTCTTCTTCAAGGAGAGGCAGTGGGACTATTCGTGAACTCTGAGGGACAAGTTTTACAGATAGACCACATGGTTGCCCCGAAGCTACTCGCTTCTGCAGTTATCTTTTCAAGTGAGGCAAAATATCCCGTTGATGTGGAGACAATAACAGAGAGTGTGTTTTTGTCAATTGACAAGGACACGTTCATCGATTTCCTGATGCAGGACAAAGATCTGCTCAGAAATTATCTCAGACATGTCAGCGACGCGTTCTTGTTCATAACTGATAAGTTCTATGAAATTTCAATGAAAAATCTTGTTCAGAAGGTATGTTCATATCTGACGAAGCTTTCCCAAGAACAAAAGACAGTCGAAGTCACAATGGACATGACCAAAGAAGAACTTGCCAGAGAATTCGGAGTAACTCGTCCTGCTCTTTCTCGAGTTTTCTTAGAACTTGAGAAATTGGGAATCATACAGATGAAGGGCAAAAAAGTAAACATAAAGAATCACAGATACATAAGAGATTATGCTGAATTTCACTGAGATCTGTTTGCATGTTTTTCGCAAAGTACTCTTTTGGTTTTTTGGAGTAGTTCTTACAGGTATCTTCCACAAAAAAGAAGAGGGCTTTATGCCCTCTTCAACTTCAAGATAAGATCGTCTTTCAAATCTTGAACTTTCTCACTTGTTCGGCCAAACTTTCTGCAATAGATGAAAGTTCTTCAGAAGAACCACTCACATTCTGACTTGAATCTGCTTGTTGTCTCACA
>JBBFME010000161.1:0-3666 GCA_037478695.1 Pseudothermotoga sp. | reverse complement strand
CATCTTGTATTTGGGAAGCACTCTTGTGATAGCACAATCCAAAACTCGTGTGAGAAAAACGTCGACTTTCTTGCTCGATAACTCGCCATCTCTCAAAGCAGGTTTTGCCAAAGCCTATTCTTCAAGATCTTTGCATTCAATGAGAGTCACTATTTCCTTCTTACAAAAGCGCGAAGCAATCTTCCCAGCGTTAACAACCTTTCCCCAGTTTTCAGTAACGCCATCTAAGACAACGTAGTCGTTCTTTTCCGTTGCTTCAATCGATTTAGAAACCTTCCACTTGAAGGTTCTTGAGAATTCTGGAACTGTCACCATCAACACTATCGTACAATTGCCTGCACATTTTGATCTTGCTTTCTTACCACCCTCTTAGTACTCTGCTGTGCCAAGAATCTAAGAGCCGTCCTTGCGTCCTAAGTTGCTGAGAAATCACCATCGAGCAGAGGACTTGATCTGCATACTGTCTTTAAGAATCTACCGTTTCTGAAAAGTTGCAGCCGGACGTATCCACGTGAAAATTCGCCACTAAGAGCTATAATTAAATTAGACTACATTTGTCCGCAATTAAAGAGGTGATTGTGTGGAACAGATAAAAAAGTCCTTTGTAGTGACTGGCATGACTTGTGCGACATGCGCCAAGACTGTCGAAAGGGCACTCAGCAGGATTGAAGGCGTCGAATTTGCCGCCGTCAACCTGGCCACTTCAACGGGTTTCATCGTTGCAGAAAAAGAGATTCCCATCGAGGTAATAAAAGCAGCTGTCGAGCAGGTTGGCTATGGTATATCAACAGAACCTGTTGAAGAGATAGAAAAGAAAAGGTATGCAAATGCGAAGAGAAACTTGATATTGGTTTGGTGTGCAACTATACCTCTTGCTGCAATGATGCTCTGGCACATGTTTTTCACCCACTTGAGTTATCTTGTCTGGCTTGAGATCTTTTTAGGTGGTTTTGTGATTTTCTACGTTGCGAGAAACACCATAAGAGGCGCCTGGATTGCTCTGACACACAAACACACAAACATGGATACACTCATATTCTTTGGCTCTGTCATCTCTTGGCTTACCGCCGTCCTGGAAGCTCTTAAACTTCCAATTATGTCATTTGGCACTATTGGAGCAATGATCGTAGCCTTCCACATAACAGGGAGGTTCATCGAGTCACACCTGAGAGATCGTGCAAGCAAAGAGATCAAAGCCCTTTTGAAACTTCAAGCAAAAGAGGCACGTGTTATCACAGAGAAAGGTGAGATCATGATGCCTTTAGAAGCAATCAAGGAAGGTCTGACTGTCTTGGTTCTGCCTTCCGAAAGAATACCAGTCGATGGTGTAGTGATCAGTGGAACCTCTTCAGTAGATGAATCGGTGGTAAGCGGAGAATCAATGCCCGTTCACAAAAAGGTGAGCGATGAAGTCATAGGTGGTTCACTCAATCTGACAAGTCCAGTTCAGATAAAGGTCACAAAGGTCGGTGAAAACAGTTTTCTCTCACAGATGATAAACTTAGTTCAACAAGCTCAAGGCTCAAAGATACCCATTCAAGCACTTGCCGACAGAATCACCATGTGGTTTGTTCCAACAATCATATCACTGGCAATCATAAGCTCTCTATTGTGGTACTTCAATTTTCACAAATTCAGTCCATTTCTTGATCAAATGAGCAGAATCCTCCCGTGGATTATGAACACAACTGAACCTATTAACTTTGCCATCTTTGTCTTTGTAGCAACGATAGTCATAGCATGCCCCTGTGCCCTTGGACTTGCAACCCCGATGGCTCTTGTCGCCGGAACTGGTCTTGCGGCAAAAAGAGGTTTGCTGATAAAAAACGCAGAGGCAATTCAAACTTCCAAAGATGTAAAAGTAGTGTTGATGGACAAAACGGGCACAATCACCAAAGGCCAGCCAACTGTAGTACACCACAATTTGGATGAACACACCCTGAAAGTAGTTGCGAGCATAGAGAAAAACTCCAACCATCCTCTTGCCAAAGCGATATCTTCTGTGGTCAAAGAGCATTTTGAGATCAAGGAAATAGAGGAAATTCCAGGCGAAGGAGTTAGAGCGAGAGTTGGTGAAAATGTCTACTTTGTTGGAAGGCCTATGAATATGAGTGCCTACGAGACTTTTTACAAAGATGGAAAGACAGTAGTCGAAGTAAGAATAAACGATGAAGTCATAGGTTTTCTCGCCATAGAAGACACCTTGCGCGATGATGCACAACAGGCCATAAGTAAACTCAAAGCAATGGGAATAGAACCGATCATGTTGACTGGAGACAATCACACAGCGGCGATGGCTGTAGCAAACAAGGTTGGTATACAGAAGGTCTACTCGAATGTCAAACCACAAGACAAGTTGGACATCGTGAGGACATTCCAAGCCAAAGGCTTCAAGGTGATCATGGTTGGCGATGGCATGAACGATGCCGGTGCTTTGAAGGGCGCAGACGTTGGTATTGCAGTCAGCAGTGGAACTGATTTAGCCATCGATAGTGCAGATATTATCATCACAAAAGGTGGTGTATCGAAGATAGTCGATGCCATAGAGATATCAAAAAGAACATTCAAGATCATAAAACAAAATCTCTTCTGGGCATTCTTCTACAACGTTGTTGCTATACCATCTGCAATGGCTGGGCTTTTACATCCTGTGATTGCAGAAATTGCCATGGCTTTGAGTTCTATAACCGTGACTTTGAACTCTTCGAGAGCAAGCAAGTTAGTGAAAAACAATGAATAGAGCATCAATTTCAGTATCACTGAACTCCTCTGCTCGGGGTCCAGCCGCAATACTGTGGAAAAGATAGTTTTGAAATACGAGTACAATCGAGCTCATAAGCCTCATCAAAAGAGATCTTGTAAAGCACTTGCTCTGGTTCAACACGATGAAATGATGCTATATACTGCACAAGGTTCCATGCTATTTCACTTGAAGTATAATCGAGCAGAGTTTCGTAAAATCCACTTGTCCACTCTCCACCGGAGTCTTCTGGATTAGGATCTTTCTCGCCGTCGCAGTCGCCATAGGCGTAGTGATTGGCATCGGTCGAGGTTAACAAGGCAAGTAAATTGCTAAGACCATCATACCAAAGACTGCCGATAAAACTTCCTGAAAAACAAGCATCGATGATGAGATAAAACCTGTTTTGACTGTACTGACCGATTATCCTGCGCAAGTCATCAGCCGTCATGATATCGTCTCCCATTACCACTTGATGTCCTCTGCCATGAGAACTGATATAGATCGTTATATTACTCGCACCACCTTCGACTAATGCGTAAATCGCGTTTTCAAAATCCTGCACTGAGTTATTTGGATATTCGAGAGCTCTCACAGCATTTTCACCGTAAAATTGCTTGTAAAACTGCTCCATGTGCTCTTTATCCTTTGAGATGCCAGCATCAGGATACCGATTGGGATTGTTGCCGTTGACTACGACAGCACAGTTATTTGGTACTCTTATCACAACTTCCGAAGCAATTGAAGACTCAGGCACAGCAAAATCGAAATTTTGCCATTTGATCTTAGAATAAGATGGAAGGTAGATCTCTCCAAGAAAGAGTGGTTGATCATTTAGAAGCGGCATCCATTCGGCATCTTGTTCTTCAATAATTTCAAAACTCTCATTAAGGTAGAGATAGACTACTTCATGCGCGAACTTGCTG
>JBBFME010000160.1:0-3725 GCA_037478695.1 Pseudothermotoga sp. | reverse complement strand
CAATCTTCTTGACGATCTCACGTCCAAGAAAGAAATTTCTCCACAAGGGCATCAAGTTGACCAATGCAAGATCTTGATAGACTGTTTCTATACCGAGCTGTCTTGATTCCCATGGTGATTTAAAGTTCACCGAATTTCCTTCGAAATAAATCTCTCCCTCATCTGGTCTGTAATAACCAACGAGAATCTTTATGAGCGTTGATTTTCCCGCACCGTTGTCACCTAAAAGTCCGACGATTTCATTTCTGCCCACCTCAAAGTCGACACCCTTCAAGGCTTGAACGCGTCCGAAGGACTTCTTGATACCCTTCATCTGAACGAGTGGTGTGTTCATCCTGCCACCTTCTTCCTGATCCTTGCGTTGATCACAGCAGCCACGATGAGAATGACACCGATGAAGGCTCTATACCAGTAGGCAGGAGCACCCGCAAGAACCAATCCATTTCTCACCATACTGATCATCACTGCGCCTATCAGCGCACCAAAGACACTCCCATAGCCACCTGTCAGAAGCGTTCCACCCATCACTGCCGATGCTATTGCCTCCAATTCAAGCTCTTGACCAAGTGTAGGGTCGACTATCTTGAACCGTGCAAAAGTGGTGAGCCCTGCAAAGCCAGCAAGAAGACTGCTGATCACGAAGTTCATGATCTTCACACGTTGTGTGGGTATTCCAAGTGCTCTTGCCGCACCAAGATTTCCACCTGTTGCAAAAGTCCAGTTTCCATAACGTGTTCTTTCGAGAACAAGCCAAAAGACAAAGGCGAGTACGATGAACCAGATCGCAGAATATCTCAAACCACCTGTCACTCGCCCTCCAAGGTAGTCGAGCATCTTTATGCGTCTTGAGAGAATTATGGGAAAACCACCTGTCACCGCGAGCAATATACCACGCCAAAACATCATCATTCCGAGTGTTGTTATGAAAGAAGGTATCCCCGTCTTCAGAGTTACAAGCCCATTTACAATGCCAACTCCAACAGCAATTGTTAAACCTACAAGGAGTGCAAAGTACTCGTCGATCTTGTGGTTTACCATTATGGCGAAGACCATTGGAACTACTGCAAAGACAGCTCCGACAGAAAGGTCAAATTCTCCGCTTATCATCAGCATACTCACACCTATTGCAATGATGCCGAGTTCTGCAGCCATGGTGAGTGTGTTCATGAGGTTATCCACGCTGACAAAGCGACTCGATAAGAAAGAAAAGATGGCGAAGAAGACACCAATTCCAACAATGGCTCCAAATTCCTTTATTCTGAAAAGATTCAGCAGATCGGTTTTCTTCTTCAAGAAGATCCCCCTCTGCAAAAGGAAGGCGAGCCGTATGGCTCACCTTCGCAGGAATGTCTCTAACGATAGCCGAGCTGAACTGTCTTTTCAACGATCTCGACGTTGCTCTTATCAACGATTGAAGGACCAGTCAAAACGTCCTCGTGTGGAATCAGACCGAACTCTTTGTACAGATACAAGAAGACTATCGGCAGATAGCCTTGCAGATACTGCTGTTGGTCGATAGTGAAGACGACTACCCCACGTTTGATCGCATCGGTTATCTTTGTCGTCAAGTCGATGGCACCGATCTTGACTTTGCCAACAAGGTTTTCCTCTTCAACAAGCTGTATCGCAGGATGTGCACCAAGAGGACCAAGCGTGAAGATGGCATTGGTGTCAGGATATTTCATCAAATAACTCTTGAGCAAGGTCAACGCTTTTGTTGGATCTGTTGTGATATCGAGTTTCTCGACAGGTATCTTCTTCTCAGCCAACACATCGGTGATACCCTTTGCTCTCGCTTCAAGTCCAGCGTGACCAGGTTCGTGAATCGCGGCGACAGCGCGCTTTGGTGTGAATTCTTGTAGCATCCTTCTCGCAGCATAGACACCTGCCAAATACTCGTTCATACCAACGTAGCACAGGTATGGTATCTTCTCATCGGCAGATCTGTCATCTGGTACGTTAATTGCAACAACAGGTATACCCATCTCGATCGCCTTTCTGAGTGGTTCATCGAGGGCAACTGGGTTGGTGATCGTCACAACAAGACCATCTGGTTTCTTGACTATTGCTGAGTTGACCAAGTCGATGAACTCTTTGAGTGAGAATTTCTCTGGGCCCAAGTATACTGCGTCGACACCGAATTTGGCTGCGGCGTCTTTGACACCTTTCATCACAACACCCCAGAATGGATCAGCAGGTCCACCGTGGGAGACGACGTAGAATGTGTAGCTGAAGGCTGCAACCACTGACAAGATAACCACCAAGAGTGTTAAAAACCTCTTCACAAAGATCCCCCCTCAACAAGAAGGCGCTCAAGGCGCCTCCTACTCACCACATATTGCCCAAGCTGTAAATGCTCCTCCAACCAGATTCGAAAGGTTTCTTGAGAGCTGCTTCCAGCTCCTCTTTTGGCCTTTGGGACAGCTCATTGGCTGGTGGAAGTTTGCCAACAGGATAGGTTTTCATTATGTCGTTGACGAGCTTTTCAAGATAGTCGAGCAACGCTTCTACTCCCTCTTTTGCTTTCTCTGCGCTCGCCTTAGTTGCCTTTCCAACAACTCCCTCTGGGTATGCAGCAACCTCTATCGGTCCCCCACCAACATGTCCATACCATGCAATGGCTCTGTGTAACAAATTTCCTGCTTTATCTATATGTCCCTCTGGTAGATAGCCACGAGGTGTTGTATCGACTGCCCACTCTTGATGACAAAACTCGGGGAACAGAGCAAGACTCCAAGAGGTTTCCACTTCGTCCGCATGGATGAAATTGGTCTCGTATGGTCCTCCCTCTTGCTTGGTCTTGAATTTGTCTTGAATCGCATGATACCAATTGACGTTGAAGATCATTGCGGGAACTTGGAAAATCTTTGCAAATTTGTGTATTGCGACGGGTATGACGAACTCCTGACCATGACCGTTTAGGAGTATCTGTTTCTTAAAACCTGCATTCCAAAAGCCAGCGATCACACTCACAAGCAGATCGATGAAAGCCTCATCTTTCACAGGTACAGTTCCAGGCATACCTATGTGATGATATGGATGAAACCCGTACCATATAGGCTCAGCTACGGTGCATCCGGTCTTGATAGCCACCTGTTCCGCCATTCTCGTGACTAAAAAGGTATCCTCACCGGTGGGAGCATTTGGACCGTGATTTTCGGTACTGCCAACGGGTATGATGATCAAATCGCATTTTTTCAGACGTTCTTCAATTTCCTTCATCGTCATCGTTTGATAGTAGACACCAGACGGTTTCTCCATGTGCCCCTCTTTTGGTGGTATTTCCCATTTCGACATTGTTATCCCTCCAATCTCACATGGGCATTGCCGCTTTCAACGGCTTTGTAACACGCATCAATGATCTTTATGACCTTTACACCATCGCTCACGGTAACAGGTGGTGTTTTGTGCTCTTTAAGGCAATCGATGAAGATTCTGTTTTCAACTATATAGCCCCATTTTTCTTTGAAGTCGACCTTCGTGAAATCATGGCTTTCTACTTCTTTCCCAAGGCCCTTACAGAAATGGACCCTTTCCATCTCTTCGTTTGCCATCATCACATGTTCGCCGTAGACCTCAACTCTTTCAAATGGTATCATCCAGCTCGCATGAGCACAGGAGGTGAAAGTGCCAATTATACCGTTCTTCATCTTCACCGTGAGTGCCCAATCATCGATGTCTGGATAGACACTCTTTTTGCCTAAGACAAACATTTCTTCTACATC
>JBBFME010000159.1:0-3779 GCA_037478695.1 Pseudothermotoga sp. | reverse complement strand
TGCAGAGTTTCTCATAAGACCTTTTCAGGTATTCCTCATCTCTTTTGTCAGTGAAGGAAATGACAAAAGGTACATTGTATCGTTCAGAACTCAGAAATTCTACTATTTGCCTTACATTTGAAAACTCTCTGGCACTGAGTAATATCTTGCATAGGCTTTTACAGGCTTTTTCTTTCTCCTCAAGAAAGTCGCTATATCTTATATCCAGACTCTCCTCAAGACCACCCGTGAACACCCATCGCCTGTCATAATCTTTGAGGCTAAGAGCTATGTAAAGGGGCAACATGAAAGAATCTTCTACTATATCCCTATCAAAGAGTACAGAGAAGTTTTTCCCGACAATCTTTGAGAGTTTCTCTATGTGTGAAAAGACATTATGCACATTTGTGAACAATCTGTCGGTTTCAACAACAATGCCACGAGCCATTTCCGCTTGGTTGTTGTTGACGACAGGGAATTCAAAATGAATGTGTTCTTTGAAGACCATTTGACGGCAATGCTCGTTATCTGTCCTCAGCAACGGCAAGAACACATTGAAGTTGTCATAGTTTCTTTTTTTGCATGCTGACAATAGTTCATACAAGACAATTTCATAACCTTGAGATCTCTTCTCTGCAGCGATACTGTTAGCAGCCTCATCAATTGTGATAGCCCCATCTCTCAAAGCTTCCAAAAACTGTTTCTGATTCTTTTCCAGGAATTTTCTGAAACTCACTCTCTGTCCCCCATTGAGATTGTACTCTTTGCTTAATTCAAGTATAAATGTATAAAATCACTGAAAGTATTTTCAAATAACAGCAAGAAATGATAGAATAAAATTGTACAATTGATTTGCAGAATTGCCTTGTTTGAGAAAGCCGTGGGGGTGTGGACTTTGAATTACCTACAAGAGTGTTCAAAGTTTCTGAGCCAAGGCGAGTTCTCTAAAAAGTTCTACACAGAGCTCCTCATCACTTTTAAGAAAGCCCTCTCTCGTTTCGAAATTCCACACTACAACCCTCAGGACTTATTACACGATTTTCTTGAACCACTCAGAAAACTTTGTCAACGCATCCTTGCTCATTGCAATGAAATAATGAATGTAAAAGCTTATTTCCTTCAATCTATTGGCAACTTCTTGAGAAAGAAGATCTGCAGAAACATAAAGAAGGAAACACTTCCACTTGATAGACAATCGCCAGATCACCCAGAAGACAGCGATTACACAGAGATCATACCGGTAGAAGACGACAGTGCCTTTACAGAAGTCGTTGCAGAAGATCTGTACGAGTCCTTCGTCAAACAATGTGAACAAACGAGAACTGATATGAAAAGGTATATCTGCTATCTCATATCGAGAACATATTATGACAAAGAAGATTTTGCAGACCCTTCATGGTCTCGAGATTACAAGTACAAGATTGTCGAAAGAACAAGAGCCTTTCTGAAATCTTTTCAGCAAGCTCAGTCAGTTGAAGATGCGGTGATGGGAAAGATTTTAGAGAGATTTCTGTCAGAATTCTGCCAGAAAAGGGATCATAAATAATTGGAAGACGAAAGATGTGGTGGTGCAGATGCTGCTGAAAGACTTTCTCACGATCTACAAAAAATCTATGAAAGGCTTCAAAGACGCTGACCCAGTAACTGTAGGTAACCCCACAAGGAGGTTGTCTGAAGGTGATCTGTTCGTGATATACACAACACATTTGCCAGTGTACGGAATAGTTTTGAAAAGCTCGAAAAACACTATTCAGTTTGCCTATCTCACAACATACACAGCCCTTGCATCTGTAGAAGCAATAGGCCTAAAGATAGACGATCTGTTCGAAGAAGTGAAATTGACTCATCTTGTTTTTGAAACGTCTGTGAACAACTACATAGTGCCTTTGAAACCTGTCAGAAAGATCGACGTAGTTCGCGAAAATCTTGAGAGATTAAAAAGCATCACCTATGGAAAGATCCACGAAGAGTTTTTTGAAACTGAAAAACAAAGAGTGCAGCTAATACTCAAGCTCATATCAGAAGAAAATATCGCTTATGTGCCAGTGTGTTCTTTGAAAGTTCTCAGAAAAATGTCTCGGCAAATGGCCATTGCAGCAACACAAAAGACGACAGTCAGAGTGAATGGTGCGGTGATTGTCAAAGAAGATTTAGGTTTGAGATTCTACTTCTCAGATCAATGTGAGGGCAGAACTGGAAAGATCTACCTGTTTGAAGAAATCATCTATGAAGGAATTCTGCAAAATGGTTTGTTGATCAGACATCTCGAAGGGTTCTTTCACCACATCAACGAGCACACTATGAAAATCGAGATAGACCCTGAAAGCTCTCAAAAGCCGAAGGAAAGGAGGCGAAGGCGTGAAAAGAGTTGAAGAGCTTACGAAAGAAGAACTGAAGTGGTTGCACGATAAAGATTACGCAATACTGTTCAACGGCTTTCAAGCAATAGAGAAATATCTAATGCCTAACTGGAAAGTTGTGGCCTTCTCAATAGATCCCTTTGACCCACCGAGATACAGAATTACAGCAAATGTGGAGAAGATAGCAATCTCTTATGAAAACAACGTGGTTGTCTTTGAAGGATGGCTTTCGATCCGGGATAGACATTTCAAAAAGAGACTGACCGTTGAATACCGCGGTATGGCAACCTCAAATACCTATCGGCATCAGATTGTTCCAAAACATTCTGTTGATGAACTGAGAAGATTTATGGACATGGTCAAACCCGGCAAGAACCTCAAGATAGAGCTTTCAGAGAGAACGATCGAGGATGTACAGGAAACTTTAAACCAGAAGACAGGAGGGAATGCAGTGATGGGTGAATTCTTCAAATTGTTGAGCATCTATGCTGAATCGATTGAAAACGCCGCTCAGTCGATCGATGGAATCTTCAAAATCCTTCAGGAAAGTTCAAACAAATTAGAACAGAATGATTCAAATCAGAAAGATGTAGAAAAGCTCATCGAAGATCTCTATGATCTGCAGTACAAGGCAGCAAATCTACTCAAAGAATCGAATACCACACTGGTTCAGATAATGAATCTTTATTCAAGACTTGCCAGTATGAACGTCGACGATAGAAAGATAACCGCATGATGGTTAAAGGCATTCAGACTTTATTTGCAAAGAAAGGGGGATTGAAATGGACTACAAAGACACCGTTATATGCACTGTTGGTGCAAGTTTGCTGACGAATCTAAACAGAGATAAAGCGCCAGATTATCTGAAACAACTGGTGAATGCTTTCAAGGAAAAAGACCATGCAAAGGTGAATCACCTCATCGCGGCAATTCAAGATCCTTTGGACAAATCACTCGGTGCCGAAATAAACTCAGTAGCAAATATTGTAAAGAAAGGACTGTTGAGCTCGCGCCAACAAATGTACTTACTGGTTTCCGATACCCCTGAAGGTGAACAAATCGGAGAGATTCTGAAAGGATATTTCGAGAAGAACAAAAACGGCCTTGATTTCAACAGTGTAAAGATCATCAAGATTGAGAAATTGAACGACAAAAGCACATTTGACTTCAAATTCTACGGTTTGAGAAATCTCGTCAGGGAAATGGCAAGATGTATAAAAGAAAGTGGCAACAGATGCATCATAAACGCCACAGGTGGCTATAAGGCTACGGTCGCCTATTCCACACTCCTTGGTCAAGCGCTTAAGGTCCCAGTTTATTACCTGTTCGAACGTTTCGACGAGATAATTGAACTTTTGCAAGTTCCAGTTAAGCTCGACACCGCACTCTACAAAGAACACTCAAAATTTTTCGCGATGCTTGAGTACAAGAACGTGGTTG
>JBBFME010000158.1:0-3892 GCA_037478695.1 Pseudothermotoga sp. | reverse complement strand
GACGATCTGCGAAAGTTCTTCTATCTTCCAGATCTGCCAGATCCTGATTTGGTCATAAGAACCTCTGGAGAGATGAGAATCAGCAACTTTCTGCTGTGGCAGATTGCTTACAGCGAGTTGTATTTCACAGAAACTCTTTGGCCCGATTTTTCAAAGGAAGATCTTTTGAAAGCCATTGAAGATTTTGAAAAACGTCAAAGAAGATTCGGGGGGTTATGATGTCAGAGACTAAGACCAGATTGATAACAGCTTCAATAGTTGCTCCATTTGTTGTTTTGTGCTTCATAAATTACAAGAGCCTGATTGGTTTGGTTGCCGCCGTTGTGCTACTCGCTTCATACGAATTGCTGAACATGACTGTGAAAACTTACCAACAAAGGGTATTTCTCTATTTTGGTGTGGCATTGAGCGTTGCATTCACAACAACTTATGGAATACTGAAAGCTTCAAATGGTTTGTTGTTGTTAGCAGTTGCCTTCATCGTGAACATCATCTTTTTTGTGATAACACTAAGAGAGATCTCAGAAGTTTTCAGCACAGTACTTGCTTCTGTTCTATCTCTTCTGTACATAGCCGGTTGTCTTTCCTTTTTCTTCCCGATCTATCTGGAATTTGGAGCTGCAAATGCTTTACTGAATCTGACTGCGGTATGGTTGTACGACACCGGTGCTTACTTTGTGGGAATAAGGTTTGGTCGAACCAAGATCGCAAGACGTATAAGTCCTTCAAAGAGTCTCGAAGGAATCTTCGGTGGTTTTTTGGCAACACTCGCTTTCTGCATTGTCTACAAAGCGATCTTTCAAGGAATTTTCAAGGCCAATGTAATGCCCTTCAAGTCTTTGATCATCTTCTCTATCTTCGTGGCATTCTTCGACACCTTTGGTGATCTTTTCGAATCTGCTTTGAAGCGGTATTTCAAACTGAAGGATTCTGGAAATGTTTTGCCGGGTCATGGTGGTATGCTCGATAGAATAGATGGTTTACTCTTTGTGACTCCCATCACTTACTTACTATTCTCGATAGGAGTGCTTTGAGGAGGTTGGTCTATGAATTCAGATGAACTAAGAGAAGAATTTTTGAGATTCTTCGAGTCTAAGGGGCATAAAGTGCTCCCAAGTGCTTCTTTGATTCCAAATGATCCTCAACTGTTGTTCACCGTCGCAGGTATGGTGCCCTTCAAACCTATCTTCTGGGGCAAGGTTGAACCTGTCTACACACGTGTTGCAACTTGTCAAAAATGTTTGAGGACGAATGACATAGACAACGTTGGTAGAACACCGAGACATCAAACTTTTTTTGAGATGCTCGGGAACTTTTCTTTTGGCGATTATTTCAAAAAGGAAGCCATCACATGGGCTTGGGAGTTCGTCACAAAAACCTTGAAGCTTCCCGAAGAAAGGCTTTGGGTGACTATCTACAAAGATGACGATGAAGCCTTTAAGATATGGAGAGATCTCGTTGGAATGCCAGAAAAGAAAATTATACGCATGGGCAAAGACACAAACTTTTGGGGACCTGCAGGACCAACTGGTCCTTGTGGTCCATGCAGTGAGATTCATTATTTCACAGGCTTGAAACCATCTGATGACTGCACACCAGAGAACTGCGAAGAGCAATTCTTAGAGATCTGGAACTTGGTCTTCACCGAATTCAATCAGGACGAAGAGGGAAAACTGCATCCACTTCCTAAGAAGAACATAGACACCGGAGCAGGTCTTGAGAGAATTGCCTCTGTCGTTCAGAATGTGAAGAGCAACTTTGAAACAGATCTCTTCAAACCTGTGATCTCTCGCATAGAGGAAGTTTTAGGCGTCAAATATGGCTTAGATGAAAAGAAAAATATCTCGATAAGGGTCATCGCAGACCACTCAAGGGCTGTGAGCTTTCTCATAGCCGACGGTGTCTTTCCATCCAACGAAGAACGAGGCTATGTTCTGAGAAGAATACTCAGACGGGCTGTGAGACATGGTGTGTTGCTCGGCGCACAAAAACCGTTTTTGCACGCCGTGAACGATGCAGTTATAGAGAGGATGAAAGACACTTATCCAGAACTCTCGCAGCGAAGAGAGCTCATACTGAGTGTTACGCAGGCAGAGGAAGAGAGGTTTTTCAAAACAATCGTTCAAGGCAACGAGATGCTCAAAGAGATAATGGCAAAATCTCATAAGAAGATAGACGGTGAAAGCGTCTTCAAACTCTACGACACCTATGGTTTCCCACCAGATATCGTGGTGGATGTCGCAAGAGAAAATGGTTTGGAGGTAGACTTAGAAGGCTTTGAAAGGCTCATGGAAGAACAAAGACAAAAAGCACGCAGTGCGAGAAGTGATGTAGAGTACGCCAAGACTACTGAGTTTTACAACGAGCTTGCAAAGAACTTCAAGACGGTCTTTGTAGGTTACCAAACTCTCGATTGCGAAGCAGAGGTCGTTTTCGTAAAAGAAGATGGATCAACGCTCGAAGCTGTTTTTGACAAAACTCCTTTCTATGCCGAACGCGGTGGGCAGGTTTCTGATACAGGTGAAGTTCATTGGAATAATGGCTCTGCCGTTGCTGAACATGTCTATATTCCTGTTGAAGGGATCGTAGCACATGTTTTGAGAATCAAGAGTGGCCAACTGCAAAAAGGCATGAAGGTCAAGCTGACAGTCGATGAAAAAAGACGTAACGCGACGGCAAGAAATCACACAGCCACACATCTATTGCACGCCGTGTTGAGAAAGGTTTTGGGTGAACATGTAAAACAAGCTGGTTCATTGGTAGCGCCAGATCGACTGAGATTTGACTTCACTCACCATCAATCGCTCACAAGAGAGCAATTAGAGAGAATCGAAGATATGGTGAACGAAGTCATCTTGAAATCTCTGCCGGTGATAGTCGAGGAAAAGTCATACAAAGAAGCTATCTCTGAAGGAGCAATAGCGCTCTTCAACGAAAAGTACGGCGAAGTGGTCAGAGTTGTGAAAGTGCCCAACTTCAGCGAAGAGCTGTGTGGAGGAACTCACGTTGAAAACACGGGCAATATAGGTTTGTTCAAGATAATCTCTGAGTTTGCAATCTCTGCAGGAACGAGGCGAATAGAGGCAATAACGGGTTTCAATTCACTGAATTATCTGAGAAACAACGAGAGTTTAATGGAAAATATCTGTGAAAAACTCGATGCCTCCAGAAGCGATATTTTAGTGAAGATCGATGGCCTCATCGAGAAGAACAGCAATCTACAGAAAGAACTGCAACAACTCAGATCAAAGTTGCTCATCTCTCAATTGAGACAGACTCCCTCTGAAAAGATCAAAGACATCAAATTCCTGCACTGCGTTTTTGAGGAGATCGAACCAAACGAGCTGCGAAATCTCTCAGACGTGGCTGTTTCTGGCGAAAGTTCATTGATGGCACTTTTGTTCTCTGTCGCGAAAGACAAGGTCAATTTGATAGTACGTGTCACCCAAGATCTCACCAAGAAGATCAAGGCAGGAGATATAGCAAAGCAGGCTGCTCAGATTCTCGAAGGTGGCGGTGGAGGAAGACCAGAGTTCGCACAAGCCGGAGGCAAGAACGTCGCAAAGATAAATCAGGTAATAGAGTACACAAGAAAGTTGCTCGAGCAGAATTGATCGAACAAGCTCTTCCAACCCATCGCCAAAACAAATGTGAATCTGCACTGAGAATCTTGTGAAGGGCAGTTTGGCGAACTGATTTTCCCGATGGGGATTTCAGGACGAAAATTCATAACGGCTGGTTCTTAGAAGATCTGTCATCTCAATTGAATGGACTGTTCAGAGAAATCAATCGAAACCAGAGCTTGAATTTTCGGCGAGTTGTATTATAATGAAAATTAGTTTGGAGAGGTGGCCGAGTGGTCGAAGGCGCTTGCCTGCTAAGCAAGTGTTGG
>JBBFME010000157.1:0-4116 GCA_037478695.1 Pseudothermotoga sp. | reverse complement strand
CTATTCGAAGAACAAAGATTTAGCGTGGAAGTTTCTCGAATTTTTCAACTCACCCGAGATCAACGCCTTCTGGTGCAAAGATTACGGTGCACTACCAGTTGACAAAAGAGTCTATGAGATAGATCCATACTTCAAGAGTGATATATTCAAAGGTTGGAAGGAGATGTTCGACGATCCACAACATTATCAATTCACCAAGTATCCATTGGACAACGAAGCTTGGAGCGAGTGGAATGAACTTCACGAAACAACGATGCAACAAGTCCTCCTCGGCAAGATGAAACCAGAAGCGGCACTGAAGCAATGGGCTGATTTTTGGAAAAAGGCAGGTCTTGGTAAGTAGTGAAAAAGAGACTGAAGTTTTGGATTTTCTTGATGCTCTTGCCAACAGTTGTTTTGATTTTGTTCATAAACCTTTACCCCCTCGTGCGTGGGGGGGTAATTTCATTTCAGAGATTGACGGTTTTCAACTTGAACAGGCCAAGATTTGTGGGTTTGGACAACTATCGTGCTATTCTGAGTGATCCCAATTTTTTGAACATTCTGTTGAACACAATCGTCTGGATATCTGTCTCGGTCTTTTTCCAACTTCTGTTCGGTTTCGTCTTGGCTCTGCTCTTGACAAAACCCTTCAAAGGTAGAGGGTTGTACATGGGCATAGTCTTTTATCCATGGGCTTTGTCTGGATTTGCAATTGGTTTGTTGTGGTCATGGATATTGAACGGGCAGTTCGGCATACTGAACGATCTTTTGATTAAGCTCAATTTGATCGACAAACCCGTAAGCTTTCTTTCAGATCCAAGGTTTGCCATGGCTTCGGTGATCGGCATAAACATATGGTATGGGATACCGTTCTTTGCAATAATGCTCCTTGCGGCTCTGCAGTCTATACCGAAGGAACTCTATGAAGCAGCTCAAATCGACGGTGCAGGTGTTTGGAGCAAATTGATTAAGATAACCATACCGTATGTCAAACCAACTGTCTTCAGCACTGTACTGCTGAGAATCATCTGGGTGATGAACTTTCCAGATATCATCTATGGAACCACAAGGGGAGGACCAGCTGGCGCAACGAACATACTCTCGGTGCAGATGATCAACATTGTGTATTATCAGAACAATTTCGGTAAAGCGTCCGCATTGGGAATGATCATTACGTCTATCTTACTTGTCTTCTCAATCGTGTATTTAACAATAACAGAAAAGGGAGCTTTTGAACTGTGAAAAGTAGAAAACTCTTTTCATCGCTCAGAGTTATCGGACTATTTATATATCTTGTTGTAGCAGTCTTTCCACTTCTTTGGATTGTGTTGACTTCTCTCAAGCCTGTAAACGAAGTTTATACCTTTCCCATAAAGTATCTACCTTCGAAGATCACCTTTGACGCCTACAAATATCTTTTTAGTTTTGCAAAATTCCACGTTTACTTCAAGAACAGTTTTGTTGTTGCAACTATCTCAGCTTTGTTTTCGACCTTTTTTTCTTTGATGAGTGGTTATGTTCTTGCCAGATTCCAGTTCAGGCTGAGGCATTTTCTGTTGTTGACACTTTTCTTCGTTCAGATGCTTCCAACTTATCTTTTGATGATTCCTCAGTTCACAATGTTTTCGCGCTTGAAATTGACTAATACTCTTTTGAGTATCGTGGTTATCTACACCGGTTTTGGTGTAGCTTTTGGTACGATTATGTCGAGGGCTTTTTTCAAGTCATTACCAAAGGAAATGGAAGAAGCTGCCTGGATAGATGGTTGCACACGGTTTGGCGCCCTCATGCGGGTAATAGTTCCTGTCTTTCTACCAAACATTGGTGCAATTTTCAGTTTCTGCTTTGTCAACAGCTGGAATGAAGTCTTCACAGCAGTTTTGTTTTTGCACAGTGATAGCAAGATGACTGTGCCAGTGGCATTGTACTCTTTTGTATCAAAAGCCGGTATTCAGTGGAATGTCATGGCTGCCGGCATTGTCATCGCTTTGATACCAACTGTCTTGATCTTTGCCATTGCACAAAAGTACATCGTTCAGGGTTTAACACAAGGTGCACTTAAAGGGTAGAATACTTTTGGAAACTCAAAGAAAACGGAGTTTTCTCCGATAAGACAATGAGGTGATATACGGTGGAGATCAGTGGTGTGAGTTCAGTGGGCAATTTCTTTTATCCACAGAGTGGAAATATTACAAAACCTGAAGCCGTTCAAGCTATGAATAAAGATCAGATGATTCAAATTCTCAATTACATGCTCTATCAACAGAATGGCTTGAGCCTCAAACTCGTGAGAATAGCCACCGAAAACTTTCTCAAGGCACAGATGAATCTAATGGCTTAGGTGGTAATGTGATAAAGATTATCAGAAATGTTGAAGTTTTTTCTCCGCAACCACTTGGCAAGAAAGATATTCTAATCGCACACGACAAGATAGTGGCAATCGAAAAGGATATAGTCCTCGCTGGTGCACATGTTGAAATTTTGGATGGCTGTGGCAAAATTGCTGTCCCCGGTTTTATAGACTCACACGTTCACATAATCGGTGGTGGTGGAGAGGGAGGCTTCAAAACCAGAACCCCAGAATTAGCTTTCTCCGATCTCGTTAGAGGAGGAATCACAACCGTTGTTGGATGCCTCGGTACCGATGGCGTCACGAGGAATTTGAATTCTCTGTACGCAAAAGCAAAGGCATTAGAAGAAGAAGGTGTGACCAGCTACATCTACTCAGGCTCGTACAGAGTTCCCATCGTCACCTTCACTGGCAGTCTATTGCAAGACTTGATCTTGATTGACAAGGTCATTGGAGCTGGTGAGATAGCCATCTCAGATCACAGATCCTCCCAGCCCACTCTGGAAGAACTCATGCGAATTGTTGCCGATGCACGGGTTGGCGGTATTTTGTCAGGTAAAGCAGGTATTGTCAATCTCCACTTAGGTGATGGCAGTAGAATGCTCGAATTCTTGTATGAAATCGTCGATGGTACTGAAATTCCTATCACTCAGTTCTTACCAACACACATCAATAGAAATACAAAGCTGCTCGAAGAAGCAATCAAATGGGTGGAAAGGGGTGGATTTGTCGACTTCACAACCAGCACGGGGGCACTGCTCGACGATGAACTTCAAGCTTACAGAGCGTTGAAAAATTACATTGAAGAAGGTTGGGAAGATCAAGTCACGATGAGTTCCGATGGCCAAGGAAGTCTACCGAGGTTTAACGAGAAGAAAGAATTCATTGGCCTCGATGTCGGACGCGTTACCAGTGTACACGAACAGTTTAAAGCGGCTGTTGACAATGGTGTCGAACTTGAGAAAGCACTAAAGTCTATTACACAAAATCCTGCAAAGATATTGAAACTTCACAACAAAGGTTCTCTCTGCCCTCAGAAAGATGCCGATCTTTTGTTGCTCGACAAAGATCTACAGATTGACACAGTGATCGCAAAAGGAAGGATTTTGATGAAAGACCATCAAATTCTTGTGAAAGGCACCTTTGAGTAGCATAATAGTCCTTTCAGCAGAGTTTTTCACGCAGCAGAGAAAGTGATTTGGGTATATCTGCTTTGAATCTGTTCAAATCGTTGATCTCTAAGACAACAAAACCATCAAATTTCCTCTTCAGCAATGCGAAAAGATCATCAAAGGGTATTGTCCCAAGTCCCAAAGGTAGATGCAAATCACCAACACCATACAAGTATGCAAAATGAATAGCCTTTCCTATTGATTCATCGAAACCCACAGATGGCTTGCCGAAATTGTCGTGTACGTGTATCTCTACAGTTTTTTCCAGTCCCATTTCAACTTGTTCAAAAAATTTGGATCGATCGGCATTGCACCGAATGTAAAGGTGCCCGACATCGATGAGTAATCTGACCTTCTCACTCGCGACGGCCTCGACAACCTCTAAAACTTCATCAATCATTTGATGGGTGTTCTCCAAAGCCAAAACGCTACTTTTAAGTTTGTTCGCGATCATTTTGATTGTCTGTACCTCTTTTTCAAAAGATTTCTTATCTCCTCTTCTATAGGCACAGTGATAAACTATCACAGAAGCGTTGATCGTCGACGCTATTTCAAATATTTTGAGCATTATTTGCAAGTCTTCTTGTCTACTCGATGCCAAATTAACTGGAT
>JBBFME010000156.1:0-4127 GCA_037478695.1 Pseudothermotoga sp. | reverse complement strand
TCTTGCTCAGAACACCTGGCACACCGTCGAATATAGGTACAACTTTCGATGGTTATCCAATGGCGAAACAAGGTAAAGGATGGCAGGCAATCTTGATAGCAACATATTCATCTCTCTATGGTGGATTGTTTGGCATGATCTGTTTTCTGATATTCGCCCCAATGCTTGCGAGCATTGCACTGAAATTTGGACCTCCGGAGTACTTCTGGCTTGGTATCTTTGGTTTGACGGTGATCTCCTCACTGTCTCGAGGAAACACTCTTAAAGGTTTCATCGGCGGATTCATCGGCATGATGATCAGTTTCGTCGGGGTTGCGCCAATTGGAGGCAATGTCAGATTCACCTTTGGTTCTTCCCACTTGATATCGGGTTTCGGGTTGATACCTGCATTGGTGGGATTGTTCTGTATCCCCGAGGTTATAAATATGATAGTCCAAAGGACTCAAAAACAGCTTTTTGTGGAAGCGAAAGTGGAGAAGGGCACAGCAGGAAAAACATTCATCGATGTCATGAAAAAGCAGATTGATTTGATAAGAGCCTCGGTGATCGGCTTCATAATAGGAGTCTTGCCAGGCGCTGGAGGAAATATTGCAAACTTGGTTTCGTACAGTGAAGCGATGAGGGCATCCAAAAATCCAGAGAAATTTGGCACGGGTGTACCCGAAGGTGTAATAGCCACAGAGGCTTCGAACAACGCAACGGTCGGTGGAGGATTCGTACCACTCATGACCCTTGGCGTTCCAGGCACACCTGTTGATGCAATTCTCTATGGTGCTCTTCTGATACAAGGACTAAGACCTGGTGCAGAACTTTTCACAACACGCGCCGATGTTGTCTACACCTTCATAGTTGGTGTGATAGCAGCTACACTGATTATGGTGCCTATGGGACTGCTCTTTGGCAGAGGCATGACAAAGGTTGTCTACAAGATACCCATACACGTTCTCGTACCATCGATTCTTTTGCTGACAATGATAGGTTCTTACTGTGTTCAAAATAACATAAGCGATGTCTACACTATGCTCATACTTGGTGTACTCGGCTACGTTTTGAGGAGATTCGGCTTTGAAGCAGGACCTATCACACTTGGGCTGATCTTGGGACCCATCGCAGAAACAGGTTTTACTCAGGCTCTCTTGATGGGAAGAAGACTCGATCACCCTTGGACGATCTTTTTCATTCGACCAATCTCGTGGGTTCTCATAGCCCTGTCCGTGATCTTCTTGCTCTGGCCATTGCTCAGAAAGCAGAGTTCGTCAACGGCAGGTGGTAAGGGATGAAATCGAATACAATTGTGAGCGCCATCTTCATTCTTCTTGCCTTGGTCTTTCTGTATCAATCTAAGGATTTGAACTATCTTTCTGCTATCTTTCCACAGATTATATCAATTTTGTTGATAGCTCTTTGCACAGCCTTGATCATCGTTTCGCTTAAGAAGAAAAAAGAGACGGCAACAGAAAAATTGGAAAGAAAAGACCTCTTGTACATAATCATAGTGATCGCCTTATCCTTTGTCTGGGTGTACTTGATGGACTGGGTCTTTGGGTTCACGGTTGGAAGCATCATCTTCATGACGATCATATCGATCATAATAGGTGGAAAGAACCTGAACTTCAAGCAACTGCTTGGCAATATAATCACTTTTGCCACTCTAGCAGTTGCCTTTTGGTATCTGCTGACAAAACTTTTGGTCGTTCCACTACCAAGAGGACTACTATTCTGACAGGAGGTATGTTCATGTACGAGAAGGACGTTGAAAAACTCTTGAAGAAGGCACAAAAACCTTCTGAAGATGCCATGATACTTCATCCTTTTTACAAAGGAAAGATTCAAACAGCTCCAAAGGTCCCTGTAAGAAGCTTTGATGATTTCGCCATTTGGTACACTCCAGGCGTTGCGAAGGTCTGTCAAGAGATCGCAAAAGACAGGGAGAAAGTCTACGAATACACAAACAAAGAGAACACGATCGCTATCATAAGCGATGGTACGAGAATTCTTGGACTTGGAGATATCGGTCCAGAGGCAGGACTTCCTGTCATGGAAGGAAAGGCTTTGCTGTTCAAGTACCTCGGCGGAGTGGACGCAATACCTCTTTGTATAGGAACTTCGCAGATAGAAGAGACTGTACAGTTCTGCAAATGGCTCTCACCATCGATAGCGGGAATCAATTTAGAAGACGTCGAAAAACCAAAGTGCTTCGCCTTGCTCAAAAGACTTCAAGAAGAACTGTCGATACCCGTCTTCCATGACGATCAGCAAGGCACCGCTACCATAACTCTCGCCGGCCTGATAAACGCACTTCGCATTGTCGGGAAAAAGATCGACCAGATCAAGATGGCCATCATAGGTGCAGGAAGTGCCAACTACGCTTTCTTGAGACTGCTCGAAAAGGTCAACGTCGATCTTGGAAACGTAGTCGTTTGCGACTCAAAGGGTATACTCACCAAAGAAAGGGCTCAAACCTTAGATGAAATAAGCAGACCAATGTGGCTCAAGACGAACAGAAAAAATATCAGTGGAGGTATAGAAGAAGCATTGAAAGGTGCAGATGTGTGTATCGCCTATTCGAAGAGTGGACCTGGTGTGATAAAGCCTGAATGGGTGAAGGCAATGAACAAAGATGCAATCGTCTTTGCGGGTGCGAACCCAGTTCCTGAAATCTGGCCCTGGGAGGCGAAAGAAGCAGGTGCACGGATAGTTGCAACAGGTCGAAGCGACTTTCCAAACCAAGTGAACAACTCTCTTGGTTTTCCGGCGATCTTCAGAGGTGTGCTCGACGTGAGGGCCGTTAAAGTTACAGACGAAATGTGTGTTTCCGCCGCTCAGGCAATAGCAGATTTTGCCTACAGAAAAGGCATACACGAAGAATACATAGTTCCAACGATGGAAGAAGACCAAGTCTATGTCGAAGAGGCAATGGCTGTTGCAAAGAAGGCTATTGAACAAGGTGTAGCCCAAAAACCGTTGAGCGATGAGGAACTCAGAAAAAAGATCGAAGAGAGGATCAAAGCTGGCAGGATTATGGAAAGAGTTCTGGTAGATGCCAAGATCATAAAACTTCCATAAGGAGGCACTTCCTATGGACGCGATTGTTTTTTCAGAAAAAGACAACGTTGCAACGGCTGTGAAAAATCTTTCAAAGGGTGAAGAAGTTACAGTGAGTTTTGAGAACAGAACACTGAAAGTGAAACTGAACCACGATATACCATTCGGGCACAAATTTGCCATCAAGGAGATAGCGAAAGACTCTGAAGTCTTCAAGTACGGTGAACCAATAGGTGTGGCAACAGAGGATATAAAAACAGGAGATTACGTTCACGTACACAACGTATCGGGCAAACGCGGTGTGAGGAGGTATACTCTGTGAAAGTTTTTGGCTATAGAAGAAACAACAACACCGTAGGTTTTAGAAATCATTTTCTCGTTGTGCCCACAGTGATCTGTGCAACGAGAACAGCTCAGGAGATCGCAAATCACATAGATGGTGCTGTTTATTTGGACAACCAACACGGTTGTAACCACATGAAACAAGACCATGAAAAGGTCTTCGACGTATTAGTCGGCATGGCTTCAAATCCAAATGTCGCCGGTGTTCTCTATGTTGGGTTGGGCTGTGAAACGATTCCGACAAAACAGATCGCAGAGCAAGCCAAGAAGACAAACAAACCAGTAGAGTGTCTGATCATTCAAGAAGAAGGCGGAACACTTCAAACGGCACAGAAGGGAATTCACCTGTTGCAAAAGATGATGAGAGAAATTGGAGCTATCGAAAGAACTGAGATTGATCTTTCCAAGCTTGTTTTAGCCATAGAATGTGGTGGTTCAGACACAACCTCTGGCATTGCTTCAAATCCTGTGGTTGGATATGTCGCAGACAAAGTCATAGACCTTGGCGGAACTGTGGTCTTCTCTGAAACCACGGAGATAATAGGGGCAGAACATCTCTTGGCAAAAAGAACAGTGAATGAGAAAGTAGCAGAAAAACTTCTTAAACTCGTAGAGAGATGTGAAAAAAGTGCACTTGCAGGTGGAGAAGACATAAGGGGCGTGAATCCAACACCAGGAAACATACAAGGTGGTCTTACAACATTGGAAGAAAAATCGCTCGGCGCCATATACAAAGCAGG
>JBBFME010000155.1:0-4161 GCA_037478695.1 Pseudothermotoga sp. | reverse complement strand
AAGGTATGAATCTTTTTCTCATTTCCAGCCAAAGATACTTTTCTTATTCATCCCCCCTCTTTGTCAAGTTTCACTATCCAAACATCTTGCCCTTCATGGTTCCCTATCACATCGCCATCCTTTGACTTTGTATACCCAACCACGATATACCCTCAATCTGTTGTTTATTCAATATCGAAGGCTGAACCATTGAAACCGCCACCGAGAGTTCATCGTAGATGCGCGACTCACATGGTCAATAGTATTTCTCTTGAGCTTAATCACGTCGATTTGGTGTCTACAAAGTGCGGAACTGTCAGTTCTTTTCTGTGGGACTGGGCTTGAACGTGCTATTATCGTTCAGAACACATTTATGTCTTTGCTGAAACTCGATATCTATCTTCCTCTGAAGGTATTAGGTAGGCAGAGATTTAAATGCAGCGATAGACATATGTTGAGTATAGTAGAGCTGGACCGGTCCTAAGCTAAGGCTGTGGAGTGGGAGAATGATGCTAAGATATTCGGAAATCAACTGAATGTCTTAGTAAGTTTCCTACGATGGAGCAGAAAGCCTATCCTCCTTAAGGGGATGGGAGGAGCTCAAAGAAGCATCGACGTGTACCTTTCAAAACTGGTGGAACTGAAATTCGTTGAAAAGGAACTTTCGTTTTCTTTAGGTAAGCCGAAACAGAAGCCCCACTACCACGTGTCGGACGAGTATCTGAGATTCTATTTCAGATACATCTACCCAAACAAAGAACTCATATACCGCGGGCTCAAAGACGAAACCTTAGAGAGGATCAACAATTTCTTCGACCAGCACCTTTCTTTCACGTTCGAGAAGATAGCACGGCAGTATCTCATTCGAAAAGAAGGCGTAGAAAAATCGGCAGATGGTGGAACAAAGATATGGAAATCGACATCGTATCAATCAAGAACAAAACTCTAATCGTTGGAGAATGCAAATGGACCAACAAGAAAGTCGATGTGCGGATTCTCAACAAGCTTAGAAGCAAAGCACCATTCCTTTTGAGAGATCTTCGAGTTGATGATCTTTCTGTTGTCTATTACCTCTTTTCGAAAAATGGCTTTGAGGGTCTTGAAGAAAACTCAGAGGTGAAATTGATACAACTTGAAAGACTCTTTGAAGTGTGCTGAGTTTTCTCTCATCCTGGGGAGCTTTTCTGAATTCATCATGCTTGTGATCAAATGGTGGTTAACGACGTAAGCAGCAAGAGGTAGAACCAATTGAGATAGCCAGTTTTACATTCTCAACAAGATAAATACATTTGAGACAATAATGTTGTATTTTTCTGCAAAGATTGTCATTTGTGAAACTAAGTTACTGTGCCACGAGACAGTATTCCACAACTACTGTTCATTCATATGATGCTGGTGTATTTGTCTGAAATCAAAGCGAGTGATTATCTGTCATCTCTTGAGACACTGAATTTCATGAAGCCTTTTCACGGCAAGAATTTGAATCTGTAGAAGCCCAAGAAGTATCTGTTTTGTGCAGAAGGCATCCATGATGGGTCGAACTTCATCAGTTCTTTGAATTTCACGAATCTCAACTCTCCAGAGCCATCGCCAATGGGCCCTGTGTGATAGAAGATCCACCCTTCTCTCTCATCGGTCCCAAGATCACCAAGGTAAACCATTAGATGATATGGGTATTCGAAATCTTCTGGGTGAAAAAAAACCATTACATCGGCAGGTTTTGCGAATCTCACATCTTTGCTGACGAACCTCATCGACTTTTCATACAAGATTCGAGCCGTGGCAAAGGTACTGAACTCAGAGATATCTTTGAATTCACCTTCTTTCACCCTGAAGATTCTATCTCCTAAGATTGGCACATATGGGTAATTGTATTTTTCTACATCTTCAAAAAGAGGACCGATATAACCTGTTTTCACAAGCCAATTATCATCATGCTTTTTCAAAGCTTCTCTTGTACAATAACGTACAAACCCCGAACAATCTCTTTCTTGTTCGTTCCACAACTGCGAATCATTCTTGAAGGCACTTATGCCGATCCAGATGAACCAATTTCTGAATCTTTTTGCGTCTTCTTCATCGAGCATCAAACAATCGGGATACCCATCTTGATCAAAATCTGAAAGATCAGGTTGAACCGTGAATTTGATCGATTTTGTCTTTTTCATGAATCCTTTGCTTTCAAAGTATAATTCTATTCTTTCTGAAGGCTTCACACGTCTTAGGAGTATACCGTTTGGCATCAGTTCAAAGTTTCTGTTCGAATAAACACGAGCGGCGATCAACTGACCTTCGAGAAATAGATCTCGAATCTCCTTGACAGGCTGAAGGTGCAGCTCGAGATCCACTCTGAAGCTAAGGTCCAAGATCACCATGAGCCCCATTGTCGTTGCGATAGCGAGACACAAGATTGGGAATATCTTCATAGCTGACCTCCCGCATGAATCTGTCCAAATAAACTCTGTGTTCTCCCTTCAGATTCTCCAGCCTCTCGCCGGTCAAGTACAAAATCAATCCTTCTTCAAACCATTTTGGCATATCGAAGTTCTTGTGAAACATATGGTGGAGTAATTCGTGTACTATCGTTTGTTCCAATAAATCTTTTTTGATAAGAATATCGAAAGGTTGAGTCACAATGACACCATCGGTATAGACGGCACCAATGTGATATGGTCTTTCCGTCAACTGATGGAACTCGTACAGAGTTTCGCTTTCAACCAACAGCACATCGAGATCGACTTCGATATTCAGAAACCGTGCTATTTGGTACAATTTGTCGAGAGAAAGATTGTAAACTCTTATAATCTCACTTAGATTTCTCAACCTCCAACCATACACCGATATCAAGCACATCAGGAGTTGAGTGAGCATAAAGACCTTTGTAATACATCGAGTAAGCCCTTCCCGGTAACAGTTGGTATCTCCCATTCAGAGTTGCCCTCCAAACATAGCTCAGAGTCTGCGAAGAATAATCCAAGACGAAAAAGGCTATTCGATCTTGATGTACCTCAGTTCCCGCATACCATCGATCCCAAGTTCTGTACCACATGTAATCGAACTTTGAATAGCTCTCTAAATGTTTCTCTCTGTATCGGTCTAAAATCTGTGCACACGATGGGAAGTAATCTTCCACAACGATATAACCACCTGTTCCAGACTGAAGATTTATCACAGTCTTCACTATGTCCCCTGAACTTATTGAGATAGGCCAAGTTTCTTCTTTGAAAACCACTTCACATGGCTGGTCTGTAATCCACGAATCGTTGCCAGAGAATGAGAAACCTTCGTCAGCCACTAATTTACTGCCATCCCAATCGAGAATACGTGTTGCAATGAATGGAAGTTCAACAAATCCGTTTTCGGTAAACCAGTAGGTACGATCGGAAGCTCTCAAGAGTATCTGTGAACTGCTACAGGACAGGTCTGTTACCCCTTCTGGGATATCAGCCATGGGTTTTTCGTTCACCCAAAGTTTGCCGTCCTTCAGATAGACGATACCCATCTGCGTCAGAGATGCATCGAGTACGTCGAAATAGGTTTTCGCCGTCTTTGTGGAACTGTCGTAAACCATAACGGCTTTTTTCTGCAAAACAATCAAAATCGAACCATTGAATGTTTCAAGACGTTCAAAATCATAAGTGAGATTGTTCAAGATCAATTTTGTGTCTTTTATTCGCATTTTCGTGCCATGATAGACATAATCACCATTGTCGTAACGTCTCAGGTACAGTTCATCACTTTCGTGATCCTCGAGTATTTGCATAGACACTGGAACATAGTGCTGAGACAACGGTATGAAGGCATCGACAACAGTTTTTTCATCTATAACAGGTACCTCATATCGCTTGTAGAATCTTCTTCTGATCTTTAGTCCTTCACTGACTTCTGCGCCGGGTCTTTCATAATAGACTATGTGAATTTCAACAAGCCCGTTTCCTTCGATCGTGAGGTTATTTTTGTCAATCTGAAACTCACCTTGGCCAACCAACTCAGTTGTTTTACCGTCGCTGTGAACCAAGATATGGGGTTCCTCGATCTTGGGAAGGACCTCAAGCAAAGCCAATACTGCAAAGGATGTATCTTTTGTCGAATACCAGAAATAACCATCTTTTGCGTGCAGCAGGTAATTGATCAACTTTGATCTCAACTGCTCATATCCACCCCATTTACCAATTGACCTCA
>JBBFME010000154.1:0-4214 GCA_037478695.1 Pseudothermotoga sp. | reverse complement strand
AAGCCACACTGTTGACATAGTCTTCGTGACCTGCTGGTGGGCCGGCGGGCAAGACTCGAACTATCATCCAGTACATCTACGAGCAAGGCTTTCGATATTTCAAAATGGGGTATGCCCAAAGTATGGCTTTCGTGCTCTTTTTGATCATGCTTATCTTTGCATACTTCCAGTTGCGTTTGATGATTTCCTCTTCAAAAGAGGAGCTGATATAGATGAAAGCGAAAAAATACTTCTTGACAGTTGTGGCGATAGCACTGTCGTTGGCGTACTTGATCCCCTTGATCTGGATGTTTTTGGCATCCTTCCAGTCACAAAAAGACATCTTGGCTGGCAAATGGATACCATCTGTTTGGTCTCTTGACAACTACAGAATAATACTCCAAAGGGCAAAGATAGGCGCTTGGTTTACGAACAGCTTGATATCTTCTTCTTTGGCCACTCTTGGAATCATCGTTGTTTGTACATTGGCAGCTTATGCCGTGAGTCGAATGAACTTTCCTGGCAGGAAGTTTCTGTATATTCTTTCTCTCACTGGATTCATGATACCGAGCCAAGCGATTGCGATTCCTCTGTACCTGATGGTTAGGAAAATAGGCTTGGTTAACAACTTGTTTGGAATAATCTTACCGGCTTTGCCTTCTTCGATGGCTGTTTTCATACTCTCACAGTTCATGAAGGCTATACCGTCGGATTATGAAGAAGCCGCACGATTAGATGGGGCAGGTGAGCTGGACATAATGTTCAAAGTCATCCTACCCATGTCTGTGCCTTCTATCATCACCGTTGCAGTACTTCACTTCACATGGGTCTGGAATGACTTTTTCTGGCCTTTGATCGTCATGACAAACGAGAAGATGTACACACTGCCTGTCGGTCTTGTAGCGCTTGCTGGCTCGGATGTGAATATACGCTATGGACCTATCATGGCGGCAAATGTAATGGCATCTTTGCCGGTGATAATTGCTTATCTGTTCATGCAAAGGTATTTGACACGTGGGGTTGTTCTGAGCCTGAGATGAAAGGAGTGTACGTTGATGAGAATTACCTTAGATCGAAATTGGAAAGTGGTTTACGAAAATGGCGCTTCGTATGAAAAGATTTCTCTGCCACACGAATTTGCGATAAGCGAGAAAAGTTATCCTAATCCGATTCACTTTTCTGGTCTTTATGAAAGAGTTCTGGTGGAACTGAAAGGATTATCAGGTAAGAGAATCTTCTTGAGGTTTCATGGCATAGATTACTTGTCACGGATATTCGTAAATGGCAAGGAGATCTTGGAACATGAAAATGGATATGATCTCTTTGAAGTCGAAATAACGAATTTCTTGAATTTCGATGGGCAAGATTTGCTCCAGATTCATGTTTCTGATGTTGATGTATCGAGCAATCCGAGTGTTGTAATGGGAAAACAAGATTGGTATGGAAACGCCTGTGGAGTTTTACAGCAAGTAGAGTTGTGGCTTGTCGATGAAACCTTCATAAGATCTGCAAAATTCACGACAATGAGTGATCTGAAAACCATTCGATGCGATGTGGTGTTCTCTGATGGGAGAGAGCATCCATTCCACCTGACCATCTTTGATCCCACAGGAGAGGAGATTTTTAGGACAGAGCAGGCCAAGACATCTTTCATTTTTGTTGTCGATGAACCCAAACTTTGGTCTGTTGAGTCTCCCAATCTATACACCGCTGTAATCAATTTTGACTGGAATGGCTGTAGGGATCAGTTCAAATGCCGATTTGGGATCAGAACAATTAGTGTAGAGGCTGACAAGATTCTCTTGAACGGTGAGCCAATCTATATCTTCGGAGCTCTCGATCAAAACTTCTACCCTGTTACACATTATGTACTTCCAAAGAGAAACGAACTTCTAAGCGAACTTCTGAAAGCGAAAGAGATGGGATTGAATCTACTCAGATTTCACGTGAAAATCCCCGATGATCTGTACTTGGATTTGGCAGATGAACTGGGACTGTTAGTTTGGATGGATTTACCATACGCAAGACAACTGAACGAAGAATCTAAAGCCTATCTGGAAAGATTACTTGAAAACTTGCTTGAAAGACATGCAAATCATCCGAGTTTTGTGATACTCAGCTTGATAAACGAAAGCTGGGGTGTGGATCTTTCAACAGAAGAAACAAGGAAATGGCTCAAAGCTTTCTACATGAAAGCGAAATCGCTTGATCCAACGAGACTGTATGTGGACAACTCTGCATGCTGTGGCAATTTGCACGTTCTTTCAGATATAGACGATTATCACTTCTATCATTCATTTCCACATCACAACAACCTGTGGAAACAGAAGGTGGAAACTTTCGCAACTGGCCAGTTCAAGAGTTTCACTGAGTCAAAGCAAAAGCTTCCCAAGTTGGTCTCTGAATTCGGTGTGTGGGGATTGTCAGATCAAAAAGATTGGCTTGGCAACTGGATGAATTTTCCTGTGACGGTGATGGGTATGAAATTCGATGGATCTTCACCGCAAGATGCTGTTTCTTTGACTTGCAGATTTCACAACCTTGATGACTTTTTCTACCAATCCCAACTGCATCAGTTCTTAGGCTTGAAGTATCAAATAGAGCAGATAAGGCTTAAAGAAGAGATATCAGGATATGTCATCACTGAATTTTCAGACATAGCTTGGGAGGCCAATGGACTTTTGGACTACAACAGAATGCCAAAGGCTTTCTATTCAAAAATGAAGTTCTTGAACAACTCCATTCTGCCTATAATTAGAGATCACAAGTCTGTCTTGAGGGCAGGAGAAAGATACATTGGGCATCTGTGTATAGCCAACAGCTTGCCGATGAACTTCGAAGCTAAGATTGTAGTGAGAACAGATACTAAGACAATCAAGCAGATGAATCTGATGTTGAAAAAATGGTCGGTGACCGATGTGCTGGAAGTTAACGAGATACTCGATGAAGAAACACAGAATATATACATAGAAGTTTTCGACGATAAAAGACTCGTCAGCAGAAATTTCTATCCTGTGGCTATTTTGCAACCAAAGTCAGTGAGAGATGAGATAGTGTGGATGAACGATGAATCTTTCCAAGACGATGAACTGATATGTGTCTCTGAGAAATACAAAGTTCATGGCTTTTTGGAACTATCGGGAGATTGGATCAGCAATATCACTGTTTTCAACACCAAGAGAAATGTCAACATCGCTGCATTGTTGTGGGCGCTTGGAGATGTTGCTTCACAATACTTGCTTCTGAGAAAAGATGGGATGCAACTGAACTCTGAAGATTCTTTAATCAGCAGAATCGCAGGTTGGGGTTATGCCTTCGCATCACTTCTGTACGTCAAAGAGTCAAAAGAAGGAAGAAAGATATACACTACTTTGAAAGACTGCGAGCTGTCGAGGTTGGTGATAGGTAGTATACTACTATAGAAAAGAGAAGGTGAACAGCAAAGGTGGTTTCATGAAAAAATACGTTACGATGAAAGACATTGCACAACGTGCAGGCGTCTCTGTAAACACCGTTTCAAAAGCTTTGAGAGGCAAAAGTGATATAGGTAAAGAGACAAGGCAAAAGATACTCAAGATAGCCAAAGAAATTGGGTACATAAAGAATTCCACAGCCTTTGCACTCAGAAGAAGTCAGACAATGACCATTGGTGTTGTCTTGGAAGACAGCTCAAACCCCTTTTTTGCTGAGGTGCTCAAAGGTGTGGAGGCTGCTGCCAAGAAGTTCGGTTATCAACTGCTGGTGATGAACACGGAGACAGATCCAAAACTCCAGTCACAGGCAATCACCACATTGTTGGAAAGAAGAGTTGATGGTTTGTTGGTAAGTCCTTTCGGTGAGAGTACAGAAGACTTTGAAAAACTCCTGAAAATGAACTTTCCCTTTGTATTACTTGGAAGACATTTGTACAATCCACAAATAGATGAAGTCTACAACAACGAGGTCAAAGGTGGCTATCTGGCAACAGAGCATCTGATTTCGAGAGGTAGAAGGTTCATACTTTTCATAAACACGGATATGAACAACTCTGCGTCTCGAATGAGGTATGAAGGTTACAAGAAGGCACTTGTGGACCATGGTATAGATCTTCCAGAAGATTACCTCATCATAGTACCGTACAACAAAAACATGGAAGCAGGTTATCAAGGTGTTAAAGAAGCACTGAAGAAAGGCATTCCTTTTGACAGCATTTTGTGCTTCAACGATATGTTTGCCTTCGGTGCCATCAAGGCATT
>JBBFME010000153.1:0-4244 GCA_037478695.1 Pseudothermotoga sp. | reverse complement strand
GATAGAAAAGACAGACCTTTTGTAAGTGTGAACTGCGCCGCAATACCTGAGTCGATATTGGAGTCTGAATTGTTCGGTTATACCTCAGGAGCCTTTACAGGGGCAAAAAAAGAGGGTAAGAAAGGTCTGCTCGAAGAAGCTCAACACGGCACAGTGTTCTTCGATGAAATAGGAAAGATGCCCCTTACACTCCAACCCAAATTGCTCAGATTCTTGGAGAACAGGGAAATAGTACCGGTCGGTGAGACCAAAGTGGTGAAGATCGACGCGAGAATAATAGCCGCGACAAATATGGACCTTGAAAAGATGGTTCAACAAGGTACTTTCCTTCCAGATCTCTATTTCAGACTGAACGTATTTCCCATATTTCTTCCACCACTCCGAGAGAGAAAAGAAGACATGCCGACCTTAACTCTGCACATAATAAAGAAATTAAATCAAGAGTATGGGAGAACTGTTGAAGGAATCTCACCTGAAGCACTGAGCAAGTTGATGAGTTATGACTGGCCCGGCAACGTTAGAGAGCTCGAGAATGTGATAGGGCGAGCTATGATAAACATGGACCCTGAAGAGAAGGTTGTGAAAGTTCATCATCTGCCACCTTTGAAGATCACATACCATCCTGTAGAACTGACTGTTTCAGGGAATCTCAGAGACATGCTTTACAATTACGAAAGAAGTGTAATACTCAAGACTCTGAGCGAAAATGACTGGAATGTTCAGAAAACAGCCAAATCGCTTGGCATGAGTCTCAGAACGCTGTACTACAGAATGAAAATTCTTGGAATCAAAAGACAAGGTATATAATCAAACACGACAGATGATTCACACGGGGGAATTCATCGATGCGTCGAAAACCAAAGAGATCTGATGGCAAGAAGACTCACGAAAATCTATTGAAATCAGCTATGCAACTTTTCGCCGAATACGGCTACTATGGTGTTTCAATCCCGATGATCGCGCGCCAAGCAGGTGTGAAGAACGCGACATTTTACCAGTATTTCAGCGATAAAGAAGCAGTTTATCAGAAGATCTTGGACGATTCTTTCGACAGATTTCAAGAACTTATGGCAAAGGTTAAAGGTGACAGCACTCAAGAAATAATAAGATCTTTTGTCGAAAGATATTTCGAGTTCTTCACGGAGAATAGATACTGCTATAAGATCTTACACGAAGCCGTTTATCTGCGCAAAGTGGTCTTTCGGAAGGTAGAGAAGACTCTCAGCAAAGTGCTGACGAAGATGATACCCAATTGCGACGAGGAAAAAACAATGGTACTCAGGTGGTTTATCACTGGTCCGACGAGATTCGTTTCGATATACAAATCCCTTCACGGCGATTACAGTGTGGATGAGAAAATGAAAAACGAGTTGGTTGATTTTGCCGTTAGCGGGCTCGATGCAAATGATCACAAACTCGACGAGCATGTCTTTCAAATCGATGTAAAACCACTCAACATAGAGGTGACATCCACCAGAATGAAGCTCTTGCAGGCCGCCGAGAAATTGTTTGGCTCAAGAGGTTATAGAAACACGATGATTAGTGACATCGCCCGATTGGCAAACGTGGCAAGTGGGACTTTTTATGTTCACTTCGAGAGCAAGGAAAAGATATTAGAAGAACTCGTCTTAACCACAAATCGGAATATGAGGATAACCATATCAACTGCAATAAAGAAATTTGCAGACAGAAGGGATGCCGAAATAGCTGGTTTTTTGGCATTCTTGAAGTTCTTCATGCTACATCACAACATGTATTTGATCGTCAGACAAGCAGAGTTCTTCAACCCCGAGATCTCCAGAAATTACTATGAAAAGATATTGACCAGTTATCTCCCCCCACTCCACAAGGCTATGGCTGATGGACAGTTCAGGAATTTCACGCCTCAGAATGTAGCTCTCGCCTTAATGGGCATCGGTCATTTCATGGGCGAAGACTTGGTCGTTCAGAAATACGGAAATATGCAGTCCTTGAATGATTATTTGTCCCTCCTCAGTACTCTCATCTTTAAGGGCACCTCTGCTTTGTTAACTAACAGCGATAAAAGGAGAATATCTGAGAAAAAAGAAGCTTAACAGAGAAACAGAAGAAAATTCCCCGAAAATAGCACAGAATTCTCTTCAGTTGAGTTTGTAGAATATATGATTCAGATGTTATGATTCAAGGTGAATCACATGTCACACTGTGGGGGTGACACCTTGCAAGAACATGTTGGAATAGCCGGAATAGGTACTTATCTACCCAGAAGATACCTGCAACCTGAAGAATTAGAAAAACTGACATCGATACCTGCCGATGTGCTCGTTGAGAAGTTTGGTATAAAGAGGAAGTATATTCCAAGTGAAAGTGAAACAACAAGTTTTATGGGAATCATGGCGGCAAGAGAAGCAATAGACAATGCTAAGATCAGCCCAGAAGAGATCGATGTTGTCATATGGAATGGCGCGCAGCACAAAGATTACCCATGTTGGCTTGCTTGTACAAAGGTAGCATACGAGATTGGTGCCAAAAGGGCGTGGGCTTTTGATATGGAAGCGATGTGTGGTTCGATGATCGTTGGATTACAGGTAGCACGTTCACTGATGCTTTCAGAGAAAGACATAAACACAGTTTTGCTCGTCAGCGGCTATCGAAATGTGGATCTTGTCAATCACAAATACAAACACACATCGTTCATGTTGGACATCGGCGCGAGTGGTTCAGCGGTGGTTTTGAAGAAAAACTTTGGCAAGAATGTGTTACTCGGTGTTTCAAATATAGTAGACGGATCTTTCTCAGAAGATTGCATAGTACCGGTTGGTGGTACAAAGAAATGGCCTATTGAGGCTGAAGATCTCACAGAGTATTGTTTTCAAATACCACAACCAGAGAGTTTCAAAAGCAGATTGAACGAAGTCACACTCAAGAATTTCTATTTTGTAATTGACGATGCTCTCAGAAAGAGCAATTTGAGTAGAAAGGATATCTCTTATCTTGCAATACTACATTTCAAGAGATCTGCTCACCTTGAAGTACTCAAAGAACTTGGCTTAAGAGAAGATCAGACGACTTATTTGGAAAACTACGGTCACATGGGCCAGAACGACCAGATCTTCTCCATTAAAGAAGGACTTCTCAGTGGAAAGATAAAAGATGGCGACAACGTAGTTCTCGTTGGAGCAGGAGTTGGATGGACTTGGAACGCTGCAGTAGTCCGTTGGGGCAATTTTTGTTGAGAATTTCTCAGGAGGGATTTTATGGACTGGCTGAGTGTGTATAAATCTAAACTAAGGGGAATAGATGAGATATTGAAACTTGTTGAATCAAATCAGACGATAGTCGTTGGAATGACTCCTTCTGAACCAAAGATCTTTCTCAGAAATCTTCACACAGTTGGCAACAGAGTTAAAGACGTCACCGTTTTCACCTGTTTGAATATGGAGAATTATCCATTCTACATGAATGAGGCTTTCAATGGAATCTTCATGAATGCCTCTTGGTACTTTGGCCAATCAAACAGAGAGGCGATGAAATCAAATTTCGGCACTACGAGTTACGTTCCTAACAACTTGCATCAAGCTGGGACGAATCTTCTTGAAAGCCGACCTGTGGATATTTTCGTTGGTATAGCATCACCAATGGACAAAAACGGTTTCTTAACTCTTTCTGCTTCAGTGGTTTATGAAAAAGACGTCGTTGAAAGGGCAAAGATCGTTATACTCGAAGTCAACCCAAACGCACCAAGAACACACGGCGATACACACATTCACATAAAAGATGTTCATTACATAATCGAAGCAGATTATGAACTGCCACAGGTTGAGCTGGTAGAACCAACAGAAACTGAGGCTTTAATCGCTCAACATATAAGCGATTTGATCGAAGATGGTTCGACGATTCAGTTGGGCATAGGTGGTATACCAAATGCCGTTGCAAAATTCCTGACCAACAAAAGAGATCTTGGCGTTCATACAGAGATGTTCACAGAATCGATGATAGATCTCTTTGAGGCTGGTGTGATCACCAACAAGAAAAAGAGTATTTGGCGAGACAAATTCATCTGCACCTTTGCCTTCGGAACTAAGAGAATGTACCAATTTGTAGATGACAATCCGTCTATCTTCTTTCTGAGGGGTAAGTATGTGAACGATCCTTATGTCGTTGCTCAAAATGAAAAAATGATCAGCATTAACACCGCTTTGATGGTTGATCTAACAGGCAATGTCTGTTCTGAAGCCTTAGGCACTCAACACTACAGTGGCACA
>JBBFME010000152.1:0-4325 GCA_037478695.1 Pseudothermotoga sp. | reverse complement strand
CACTGCAATACTGGGTCATTGGCGACCGTTGACTATGGTACTGCACTTGGTGTCATAAGGTATGCACATGAAATCGGTAAGAGAATACACGCTTTTTTGGACGAAACAAGACCCCGACTACAAGGTGCTCGATTGTCTGCGTGGGAACTCAAAGAACTCGGCATTCCCCATACAGTAATTGTCGATGGGGCAAGTGGTTTGGTCATGAAGAAATTCAAAGTTGACTTGGTCCTTGTCGGCGCAGACAGAATAGCGGCAAATGGTGATACCGCAAACAAGATTGGAACCTATAATCTTGCCATAGTTGCAAAACATCACAATGTACCTTTCTATGTCGTTGCACCGACCAGTACGATCGATCTCAAAACACCCACAGGTAAAGATATTCCAATAGAGGAAAGAAGCGCGGACGAAGTACGTCGCATTGGAAACACTTTCGTTGCACCAGAAGAGAGTCCGGTTTTCAACCCGGCTTTCGACGTTACTCCCGCACAACTGATCAGTGGCATCATCACAGAAAAAGGCATCGTTTATCCGCCTTTTGAGGAGAATCTCCGTAAACTTTTTGAATCGACGTAACTTTGGAGGTGAAATAGATGGATATCGATAGAGTGAAAAAGATAGCAAATGGTATAAGACGCAGAGTACTAGAATTCACAATAAGAAATGGAGGAGGCTATCTATCTCAAGCCTGTTCGAGTGCAGAGATCTTTGCCACCCTTTATACTGAATTGATGAAGATCGGGCCGTCAGTAGCTCCAAAGATCCCACCCGCTTTCTGCGGAGTACCTTCAAAGAACAACAAGAATTACTTCTCTGGATATCTCTACAACGGCCCAAAAGAACCACATCTCGACAGATTTTTTCTGAGTCCCGTGCACTACGCACTGGTTTTGTACGCGACTCTCGTTGAGACAGGACGTATGGATGCCGAAGGATTAGAGATGTTCAACAGAGATGGTAGTACCGTCGAAATGATAGGTGCTGATCATTCTCCTGGTCACGAACTGATGTCTGGTTCTCTTGGCCAAACTTTGTCACAAGTTTTGGGAATTGCGATGGCGAGGAAAAGAAAAGGTGAGACTGGTAGGAATTGGGTTTTGATGTCCGATGGTGAATTCATGATAGGACAAACTTGGGAGGCCGTCGAGACAATGTCTTTCTACAAAATTGATACGGTAAATGTGATCATAGATGCAAACGGTCAATCAGCAGATGGGAAGATTGGCACCGTGAACCAAATAGAACCACTGAAGCAAAGATTGGAGTCCTTCGAGGCAGTCGCCGTCGAGACAAACGGCCACGACGTACAAAAGCTCATCGACGCGGCGAACACTCCACACGAAGGAAAGCCTCTCTTCATCATCGCTCGGACTAATCCCTGCCAAGAGATAGAAGTACTGAACAAAAGAGCACCTAAGCTTCATTTCATAAGAATAAACAACGAACAAGAAAAGATCGAACTTCAGCAGTTTCTTCAGGAGAAATTTGGGGGTGTGAATCTATGAAATTGGAAGCAAGAGTTCACGAAAGAAATCTCGTGAAATGGGCAGCAGATAAACCAGAAGTTGTGGTTTTCTCAGCAGACTTGACCAACTCGACAGAAATAGGGTTGTTCAAAGAGACATATCCCGATAGGTTTTATTCCTTTGGGATGACCGAACAGAACATGATGAGTGCAGCAGGCGGTATGGCAAGAGAAGGATTCACTCCATTTGTACACACTTTTGCAGTCTTCATGTACAGAAGAGCCTTAGACCAGATAGAGATGAGTATAGCATACCCAAATCTGAGGGTGAGAATATTCGGCTTTCTTCCCGGCATAACCACACCGGGTGGTGCCTCACACCAAGCGATAAACGATATTGGAATCCTCAGGACCGTTCCAAATATGACTATACTCGAGACCGGTGATGCAACCGAAGTTGAAAGTGTATTGGATGTGGCACAGTCAATTGATGGGCCTGTCTATGTTCGACAGTTGAGAGGGCAGATACCAAGACTGTTCAAAGAGCCAATGAAGCTTGGAAAGAGCAGAGTTTTGAGCAGAGGAAACGATCTTGTTTTGCTGACGAGTGGCATTATGACTGAAGAAGCACTAAGAGTTACGCCAGTGTTGAAGAAAAGGGGTGTCTCTATAGAACATCTGCACATCTCAACTCATAAACCATTCAATGACGAAAACATAATCAACGCAATTGAAAAGGCAAAATACGGTGTTGTCACGATGGAAAATCACACCATCGTTGGAGGGCTTGGTAGCTCAGTTTCAGAGCTCATGAGTGAGCAAGGTTTGGGCAAACGACTTGTGAGAATAGGCTTGAGGGATACTTATGCACATGGTGGCAGTAAGGAGTATCTGATGAAGTACTATGAAATCGATGCGATGAGCTTAGTAAAGAGTATCGAAAATCTCATAGGCCAGAAATTGAAGATCACAGAACAAGATCTCATTGAACCACAGATCGATGAAATTGAGCAATTGGTAAAGTCTGAAGATCTGTAATCTGGTAGGTGAACTGAAGTGATAAAGTATGAAACGAAGTACCATTTCAGTCACGAGCGTTTCAAAGTGAAATATCAAATAGCGCGAGGCATTGATAGAGCCAAGGAGATCGCCGAAGCAATTTGTGTCGAACAGACTATAGAGTTTCCTATTGAACTCACTGGAGAGTCAATCAGAAAAAATGTTGTTGGGAGAATTGAAGAAATCTGCGAAAATCAAGACTCTACAATCGTTACCATTAGTTACCCCGTTGAAGTTGTGGGAGAGGAACCGAGTCAGTTTTTCAACGTAATAATGGGAAATTGTAGCTTGTTCCCTGATTTGAAGATAATCGACCTACAACTTTCGAAATCTGTGGAAGGAATTTTCCCAGGACCACGATACGGTATTTCAGGGTTGAGAAAACTTTTGTCTGTATACGATAGACCCTTGCTTGCAACGGCTATTAAACCGATGAGCCTTTCGGCTGATGAGCTTGCCGAAATGGCGTATCGAATAGCACTTGGGGGCATAGATATCATAAAAGACGACCATGGTCTTGCCGACCAATCTTTTTCTAAATTCGAAGAAAGAGTTGTGAAAGTGACAAAGGCAATTCACAGAGCAAACAGTGAAACAGGTTTTCACACAATCTATGCCCCGAACATAACTGCTAATGAAAAAGTTATGTTGGCGCGAACAGAGTTTGTAGAGAAGATCGGAAGCGGAGCTTTACTTGTTGCGCCTGCTCTCTGCGGCTTTAGCAGCCTTGTACCACTGAGACAAGCTGTTCATGTGCCTATCTTGAGTCATCCGGCATTCATGGGAGGATATCTATCTGTTATGGACTTCGGCGTACTCTTTGGGATGGTGCAACGTCTCTTAGGGGCAGATGTTGTTATATTCCCAAATTATGGAGGGCGCTTCACTTTTTCGCAAGAAGATTGCCGCAAGATAGACCAAGGGCTGAAAAAACCTTTTGGTCGTTTTGAAAAGGCTTTCCCATCGCCTGCCGGAGGAATGAATGTCAACCTCGCAGGTGATATGATTTCTTTCTACGGACAAGATGCAGTGCTTTTGATAGGAGGAGCTCTGCACAAGATGAGTTCAGATCTTACAGAGAACGTTAGGGCTTTCAGAAAAGAGATTGAAAAAATCTGTCAACTTTCTTGTTCTAAGAAAGAATAAACTATGATTGTGTGATCTATGAAGGAGAGAATCTTCGATGCTCGGCTTTCAGAGTTATGAAGATTTACTGACTATAGTCGCGTGGATGTATTACATGGATGAATACACACAGCAAGAAATAGCTGAGGAACTCGGTATAACGAGAACAAAGGTGAGCAGGTTACTATCCGCAGCCAAAGCGCGTGGAATAGTACAGATTCGAATAGCGCAATCTCTTCCTGAATATTATGTTGTCGAAAAGGAACTGAAGAAACGCTTTAAATTGAAGATAGCCGTTGTGGCACCAGAGGATAGAGATCTGCTCGGGCTCTTTGGCGCTGAATCGTTGTTGAGATTCATAAACGAGCACAAACCTTCAAGAATTGGACTTGGATGGAGTACGACCGTTAGTTCTATGGCTCCATATCTGAACAAAAAAGGCATGCAAGTTTCCCACAAATGCTGCGTATACGATCTCACAGGTAGTTTCATAGGTCAAAGAAATCCATACAGTATAAGCTGGATGTTAGCTGAATCAATCTGTGCTCAATATGTTCCTTTGGCAGTACCTGTGCTTGTGGAAAATCCTTCAATAAAAGAGGAGCCTTCGATAAAAAGAGCTTTAGAAGAGGCTTCTGAGGTCGATATAGCCTTCGTTGGCATGGGATGTATG
>JBBFME010000151.1:0-4426 GCA_037478695.1 Pseudothermotoga sp. | reverse complement strand
CCTTTATGCCATGTGTGGATACTGTCGTCTTGGTAGATTACTGTTTCGTATCTATACACCAATGAACTTATTTTGTTAACTATATCTTCTCTTACATTGGTTATGTACTCATATTCTTTCCCAAGTTCTTGTTTCACTTTTTGTCTGTCCTTTGAACCTTTCTGCTTTCGTGCCAATGTTCTTTGGAGTTTCTTCAGCCTTGGTGTCTCTTCTATCTTCCATTCGAGCTTTATTCCATTTGAAAGAACAAGACCGTTAGGTTTGAAGTCGATGGCAATCGCTGTGCCAAGTTTGTGCCACCTTCTTGTTTTGAGCTCACCTTTCTTGTTGATTCTTGTTTCCCATATTGGTATGAACTTTTCTCTGTTGATGTAGCATGTCAGGTGTAGGTATAGTCCACTGGCTTTCTTAACCAATTCAGCTTTTGCTATCTCTGCCTCCTTTGGTATTTGATGACCTCCCAACACTCTGATTGGTTTCTCAAAGCCTTGGATCTTCACTTTTGTCTTTTGCTCATTTACAAACTTGAAGGTGTTGCCATATTGTTTGAGTGGTATGCTATTAACGGAGTGTTTGAACTTCAAACTACCTACTTTATTTCCATTCTCTTTTAATTTATGCAGTGCATACAGACTTTGTCTAATTCTCTCGATTATTGCCTGTCTCATTTGAGAAGATAGGTTCTCAATAGGTCTTGTTTCAAAGTTATCTCCCACCTTAATCTCAACTTCTGAGAGCTTATATGTATCATATTTAAGTCTATTATCTATGTCTGCAACGATGTAGTTGTATAACCACTTGGCTTCAGAAAACAAACCAAACAGTCTACTTCTGTTCGCTTTAGACAGAGAGTTGAGATTTACCTTGAGTTCATACACAACAGGTATTTGTTCTTTGCGTTTTTGTTTTGTTTGAAGAATGGCTATTCTGATTTTCTCAGCTTTGGTCACTTGTTTAGTAGCCTCCGATATAAGTATACAACAGCATACTGAGAATAGACCATTAGCCATTCATCACAATCCCTTGAAAGGAATGTGCTTTATGGCTGCTTTTCTGTAATTCATTACTTACATATTCTTGACAAAAAGATGATGTTACAGTACAATATGTTAACACCTTTCCAAGGGGGGAAGATAATGAGGGCCACAACACTCTTTTTGCGCATGATTTTCATATCACTTTTGGCTTCCTCTGTTCTCTCGCAAACTCGCATCGCTGCATCGTCTTTTTCTTCAAACGGTGATTTCATCAACGGCTGGTACTGGTTGCGCGACAGCAGTTACCAGCACATCGCCGAATGGGTTTTCGAGGGTATACCCTCTGGTGAAGGCAATATTGTTCTCGATCTTGAGGTTCTCGCCACAGACAGAGCTGGTGGGCCACGAGGTGTAGATGCGCGATTTTATCTTTCTTGGGGCATTCCTCCTTCCGATGGACAGGGAGGACTCGTTTTGGGAACACAAGAAGTGTTTCTGCCGAATGTCTCTCCGGCGAGCGATCCAGTGGGATATACCTGTCGAGGGCAGGTAATTATACCTCGAACGAACCTTGAAAATGCCTCGAAGATCTGGATACGTGTACATCGCTCTTATGTTCCCGGTCAGAGAGGAACCTCTCCTTCCCTTGTCCACGTTGCCTTTCGCAAAGAGAGCGCGACACTCTTAGTTAATGGATCTTCTACAACTTCTGCGACTATTCGTGATGCTGACTGGCGTTGGGAGGCTGAAACAATCGAGCCTGGAACGCACAACAACAGTCTTGGGCAAAGAACCGATGGATCTCTCGATGAGATGGATTGGTATCGCATATTCGTTTCTTCTGGACAAATCATTCGCCTCACCTTGACCATACCGCAGAACGCCAATTTCTCCATTTCTCTGTATCCTCCGAACTCTGACAGCATTGTGGGCAGCGTCAGTGCAACAGGGAATACTCGAACCTTGGAATACGTGGCGGCCGAGACAGGTGATTGGTTCATACGGGTGAGACGTGCAAGTGGGTATGGAGAGTACACTCTAAATATCACTCTTTCTGATCAAAATGATGCTCAAAGTGGCAAAGATGCAGGCAATTTTCGTTGGGATGCTCTTTCCATTTCTCAAGGCACCTGGACAGGCTTTCTCAAAGCAGCCGATGACAACGATTGGTATCGCGTGGTTGTTTCTTCTGGACAAACTATACGACTGGGCTTAACGATGCCACAGAATGCCAGATTCTCACTTTATCTCTATCCACCAAACTCCGATGACAGCGTAGGAACTGCGAGCACAACGGGTAATGCTCGCAGCCTTGAATACACTGCCACTCAAAGTGGCAACTGGTATATTCGCGTGAACAGAGCAAGTGGTGAAGGTGAATACTCTCTGAAAGTTGAAACTGGAGAAGATACTACAGTCTCTCCTCCGCCACCACCAGATCTCACTCCACCATCCTTTGCTGGTTACAGAATCATCGTCACCACCGGAGATGTCTCTGGTGCGGGAACAGATGCCAACGTTTATATCACCATCTACGGTGAGATTGCTGCTACAGAAGAGATCTTCCTCGATGATCCTGGCCGCAACGACTTCGAACGCTATCAGGTAGATACTTTTGAACTTCTACCAGGACAGGTGCAAAATGTGGCAGCTCCCGTGCGAATTCAGTTGCGCCACGACAACAGTGGAACTTTCCCAGGGTGGTATGTTGTATCCGTGGTAATCGTTGACATCGCCACTGGGCAGGAGTACCTCTTTATTTTGGATCGCTGGCTGGCAACCGATGAAGGTGACGGATCAATAAGTGTTGTGAAAGAACGCGTGGGGACCTCAAAGCAGACCTTCACAGCGCCATATGCAGCAAAACGAGAATGGACACACACTGTAGGAGAAGCTGTCTCGCGAGCGCGTGCCAACGAGAGCACAGGAGGTATTGCTTTCTACACTGACTCGTGGATTGGAGGATCCACAGCCACCGCCGGACAATCCATATGGGTCAACACTCCCAGTCCAGTCGATCTAATCGTCAACGCAGTGGTGAAGTACGTTGGTGGAACGGTCAACTTTGGTTTCGCTTCCTTTTCTGAGCTTGAGATCTTCTGGGAAGTCAACGACGAATACCACAGCAAGAAGCTCTCTCCTGCCTTCAGCGGCCCTGTTGTTATCGATAAGATCATTTCTTTAGCCTTGCTCGCTGCTGGAGGCCTTCTCGCTGAAGGAACAGCTTTTGGTGCAGATAGAGTAGCCAAGGGACTCATGGCTGCTGAGACCCTCGACAAACTCAGAAAAGCTCAACAAATCGTTGAGATAATAGGTTTAGTATACAGTCTTCAACAGCTCAACACAGCTTTCCACCAGCTTGAAGAGGCAGGAGACCTCAAGACTGAACATCTCAATTTCACCTGCAGGACAAAACCAGGTTGGAATAAGATATCCATTGGCCTGAGGGGCAATACCTCTTCGGTGGTAACCGGTTCATCGTTCACCATAATTGGCGGAGTAGTGGAATCAATAGAAGTACAGGGTTTACCTTGAAAATAATTTAATTGCCACAACACTCCCTCTCAGTGAGGGGGTGTTTCAGTTCTTCGATCTTCTTATGATCTTGCTATCTGCAAAATTGAAAACTGCCAAATCAAGAAGAAAACTCATATCTTCAGAACATTTCTTGATGCACTAACTTTTCTTGTGAGAGTTTTCTAAAATGAGTTTTCAGCAATACCCCTGTTGTTGTCAATCATAGGCGGTCAGGCAAAAAGTAGATTGTGAAAAGAATATCTTAAAACTATTACGCAATCCTATTTTGGCGTGCAAAGCAAATTCTACTGAAATATTCTCATCTTTCACAACAAATATCATCTTTGCGACATAACATAAAGATCTCAAAAAGTTGACTCTTTACTCACTGCTGCTATATAATTTTATTAAAGTGCAAAAGATATGCATTAAGGATGGAATCAGAGCTTCAGCAGTGGAATAGTCCATTGCCTGTAGTCGTCTCACAGAAAGTTCGTTTTGATCTAAGATTCCATAAAGATCTAAATGAGTAAGCCTAACTCATCGACGGAATGGAGTTTGAAATGGGAGAAGTCAGGTGTCCTAAGTGTGGTTCTGTAATGGTTTTGCGTAGGGCAAAAAAGGGGCCAAATGCCGGGAGCTTGTTCTACGGGTGTTCCCGCTATCCGCTGTGTAAAGCGACGTTACCATATGAATCTGCAGAAGGTGAAAAACCAAATGATTACGAGAATCGGCCTTCAACACAGCTTTCGTTCCCCCACAACTTGGTTGCCAGAGAGAAATTCAAGGGCTATCAATCTCGCTTTTTTGAGAGTGTAGCGGTTCCAGCAAGCCTTCTTGAAGAAATCACCTCAGAAGATTTAGAAGACTTGGATAGCGAACTTCTAATGGCTTTCTCTCAATGGAGAATCGATTTTCCCCACAAAGGCGAT
>JBBFME010000150.1:0-4453 GCA_037478695.1 Pseudothermotoga sp. | reverse complement strand
ATTGGTATGAACTTTTCTCTGTCGATGTAGCAAGTTACGTGCAAATATATTCCACTTGGCCTTCTCACAAGCTCTGCTTTGGCTATTTCTGCATCTCTTGGTATCTGATGTCCTCCAAGAACTCGAATAGGCTTTTTGAATCCTTGCAGTTTGACTTTTGTCTTTTGCTCGTTGACGAATTTAAAGGTTACTTCGTACTGTTTGAGTGGAATACTATTGATGGCACTTTTGAATTTCAGTTGGCCTACTTTATTTCCTTTCTCTTTTGATTTATGTAGGGCGTATAGACTCTGCTTAATTCTCTCGACTATTCCCTGCCTCATTTGAGAAGATAGGTTTGTGATTTGCCTTGTTTCAAAGTTATCTCCAACTTTGATCTCAACTTCCGAAAGCTTGTAGGTTTCATACTTGAGTCTATTATCTATGTCTGCAACGATGTAGTTGTACAGCCACTTGGCTTCAGAAAACAAACCAAACAGTCTACTTCTGTTCGCTTTAGACAGAGAGTTGAGATTTACCTTGAGTTCATACACAACAGGTATTTGTTCTTTGCGTTTTTGTTTTGTTTGAAGAATGGCTATTCTGATTTTCTCAGCTTTGGTCACTTGTTTAGTAGCCTCCGATATAAGTATACAACAGCATACTGAGAATAAACCATTAGCTATTCATCTCAATCTCTTGAAAGGAATATGCTTTATGGCTGCTTTTTCTGTAAAATAAAAGTTGAAATGCAGGGGTGATTTCCTCAGTGTTCAGAACGATCTTGAAGATATCGTTGAGAAATTTCTTGATGCATCTGAAAGCGATCTTTGCCCTCATCGTCGGTTTGAGCGTTCCATCGATGCTTCTTGTCGGTGGACTTTCGCTGAACGACACCGTTGGAAGCTGGATCAAGAGAAGTTTCGAAAAAAACTTTGGCAAGGCTGACGCGTATGCTGAAAATCCAAAAAGTAATGTTTTCTTCAGGGTGCCATTAGACCAGCAGGTTACTGCTTCAATCAAAGATTTTCAAGGTGTTCTGGGTGTCCTGCCTGTTTTTGAAACAATGGTGCGCGTTGAATACAGCGGAAAAATGGTTGACTGTCTTGCCGTTGGTGTTATGCCAAAAGATTTGGCTGATTTTGTTGCTTCAGAGATTGATCTGCCAGAAAGGGGTGCAATCGTTTCTAAAGACCTTGCCCAATCTTTAAAGGTCAAGGAGAGCGAAAAGATTTCTGTGAACACACCGAAAGGAACAGTAGAACTCACTGTAGTGAAGATTGGCGAAGAAGGTTTTTTGAACTTTCGTGGTGACCACTTACAGTACAGTGGAACGATCTTTGTGAACTTGAAGGATCTTGAACCTTCTTTTGGCTTCCCGACAAAACTCTATTTGCACTTGGCAGGCACAGCTGAAGAACACGAACAGATCACATCACAACTCAAAGACGCACTGAAACTCAGTGTTGTTCCAATGAAATCACGACTCTTGAACTCACCAGCTAACAAGGCATTAGGCTACTTAACAATTGCTTTCAGTGGTTTCTCGTTGATAGCGTCTCTGATATTGGTCTACATCTTCACGCAGAGTTTCTTGGAGGAACGAAAAACAACTACCGTCACGCTCAGGACGATTGGGTTCAATGCAATGAATATCTTCTTAATACTCTTGATCGAAGGATTTTTCTATTTGGCCATCGCCAGCCTCCTCGGTGGAGTTCTTGGATTGTTCGTTGGTGAATTTCTTCTCAAGAGATTGCTCATGGTTTCTAACGTCTTCAGCGATGGGGCATTTTTCTCTGTACCTGAGTTGTCTTTGCAGATCTCACCATTGACGCTGGTGCTTGGGATCTTCGGTGGTTTGGCAGTTCCGATGATGATCTTGATCTCGAGAACCTGGAAAATAACTCACAGACCACCTGCTCAGCTGCTGAGAGATGAACAAGCTGATCGTTCTGTTTTTGGTTTAAAGCGTTGGCATATAGGAGTGTTGATTCTCTCGGTTGCATCTTTTCTGTTCATCTTCTACTCAAAGTTCTGGCTTGCTTTACTTTTGCTCGCTGTTATTGGTCTATTGTTGGTCCTTCCGTCGGTGTATTTGAGTTTAGTACTGGGTGTGTTTCTAATCTTTTTGGTGTGGTTCATTAAACCTGGGGATAATTTGAGTGCGTGGGATATTCTTCAAAGAGCAGGAACATTTTTTGTGGCAGGTTGGCTGATCTTCTTTTCGATCCTGAATCCCATCAGAAGCCTTTTCTCAAAATACCTGTCTAAATCTTCCGTTTCTGCCTTTATTGCTCTCTCATATGTTGAGAGACGCAGAAGAAATACCTTGGTAATCAGTTCGATGTTCAGTTTGTTGCTCTTTGTGATGGTTCTCGTTATGTGTATACCGTATAATATGCAGAAGTTTGTCAGAGAAAAGCTTCAGACTGGTCTTTTTGGGTATGATTTCATGGTGATCTACAACCCTTTGAAGCTTGTTTTTGTGAAAGGTGAATTAGAGGTAGCAGAAGGGTTGAAAAGCCCTGCGAGAGTCTACGTTGGGCAGATGAACGACGACGTGATTGCCTTTGTTGACTCGGCTTTTCTGCAAAATGCGATTGTCCCAATAGAAACAAGCACTGATTGGAGAAATCAATTACTCGAAGCAGAGGCAGTGGTGGTAGGACATTTCGGCGAAGGCTTTCAGTCCCGAGAAGTAGATGGAAAGGTCAAATCGCTTTTTGGTTTTGGTGATCTCGAAGAGGTTACCCTTAGAGTGGTTGATTCATTCGACATGCGCCAACTCATGGTACCAGTCAAGTATGTCGCATCCATCAACTCTGTGCCAAGGAGAGTAAGGTTGATACCCGTACTCTTGGGAAAGGTAGATTTTGAAAAAGTAGCGCAGGTGAAAGAGTTTTACAGTAGAAGATTTGACTTCCCAATCTACATCACCGAAGAACTGAAAAGGCTTTTCAGTGGCATAGATCTACTCATACAAACTGCCGTGATGCTACTGTATTTTGGTTTGATAAGTGGTTTCAGTGGCATAGCCTTTCACACATTGAGAAGCATAGTTCTCAGAAAGCGACTGTCAGGTGTGCTAATGGCGATAGGCATGTCAAACAAAGAGATAGGTGTTGCCTTTGTCTTGGAGAACATAGTCATCGCATCGCTTGGCATGATAGTTGGCATTTTCGCAGGTTTGCTCGCATCAAAAGATGTAATTGAGTTGATCCTCACACTCTTTGGTTCTGGAAAATTTTTCTTGCCACTTTGGCAACTTGTTGGTTTGATAGCAGCAGTCTATGCGATCGTCGTAGTTGTGGTTGTTCTACCGGTAATCCTGAAACAAAAGGCTATCGCGAGGGCTCTGGTAACTGAAGAGTAAAGAAGGAGTTTTTGCTCAGGGAGGTTTGCCATGATAGAGGTGAACGATCTGTGGAAGATCTATGGCTCAGGAGTAAAACAGGTTGCAGCGCTTAGGGGAGTTACTCTAAAGATAGAGGGTGGAGAATTCGTCGCAATACTTGGACCATCTGGTTCTGGAAAGACTACCTTGTTGAACTGTCTTTCTGGGATCGATTCACCTTCACACGGAGAGATCTTCATTGATGGCTTAGCATTTCACACTTTAAACGAAGAAAAAAAGACCCAGTTTCGAGCACGGTACATGGGCTTTGTTTTTCAGTTTTTCAACCTGATACCAGTACTCACTGCTTTGGAAAACGTCTTGTTGCCGCTGAAAATCTTGGGAATTAACCACGGCGAGGCTGTTGAACGCACTAAACAGATGCTCCAAAAGGTTGGTTTAGCAGACAAGATAAACAGATTTCCATCTGAACTTTCTGGCGGTGAACAACAAAGAGTTGCCATAGCCAGGGCATTGGTTCACAATCCAAAGATTGTGTGGGCGGACGAACCAACGGGAAATTTGGATTCGGAAACTGGAGAGGGCGTCATAAAGTTGCTTGAAGAAATGAGAAGTGAGCACAAGACAACGTTGGTGATCGTCACCCACGATGAGCGCATTGCGAAAAGAGCAAATCGTACGCTGACGATAAGAGATGGAAAAATTGTGAAAGAAGAAAGGTGATGAATCTTTTCTGCAATTGTTTGAAAAGCATGACGAAGGAATGAAGGAGAAGAAAAATGATCATAGACTTGAATGATGTGAGAGTGAGATGGAAAAAGAAAAACAAGTTGCTCTTTTCTCGTGATAGTCTTTGCTTGCAAGAATTGGCAAAGTTGGTGGCACTTGAAGAACACAAAACAGTTGTTCTTTGGGCTTTAGATTGTGCAAAGTTACCGTTGAAAGAAATAGAAACAAGATATCCTGGCGAACATAGGCCGAGAAGATGTCTTGAGCTCTGTGAGGCATGGGCTAAGGGGCAGATCAGAATGCCTGTTACAAGAAGCGCCATCTTGGATCTTCACGCCTTAGCGAGAGAGATCAGAGAAGAACGTTACAGCCTGTTGTGTCGTGCCA
>JBBFME010000149.1:0-4537 GCA_037478695.1 Pseudothermotoga sp. | reverse complement strand
GCGAATCACAATGCTTTCTCCGCAGTTGGAAGCAGATCTCGAGCAATTCTTCAACGTACAAGAAGCAGAGATCTCTTTTTCTTCAGTAAGAGATTCTGTAATTCAAGGTTGCAGAAAGGTTCACAAACCTCTTTGGTTTGACAGCGAAGAAGAAAGGATATTCCACGACGAGATATTACCAAAACTCCTCGGTGAAAATTACGATCGATTTGTGCTTCCTCAAGTTCATCTTTCGAGTCTTATACCCTTCGAACCAGACACAGACCTTTCACTCTACGGAAGGGTTGATTTTGCCCTGTTTGTGCCTTGGCTGGAGGAAAGGTTTGTCATTGAAATAGATGGTGAACACCACAAGAGCCATGGAATGTCAGACTGGCAAAGAGATAAAGTTCTACAAGAACACGGCTATACAGTTGTGCGAGTCGGTGCTCAAGAGATACGAAATAGATCAGGTGGTCAACTCTCTTTCTTGAGCTCAAAACTTTCGAAAGCAAAAGAGATAGTTTCACAGAATGCCAAAGCTCACAATGTTCTGAAATTTATAAACGCTGTCAAGATAGCCCATCAGATTCAAATAGTTCTCTTACAAGCCCTTCAATCTGGTTTTCTCGACTTTGACGAAAAAACTTCATGGCAGATCGTCACCGACCTGAATGAAATTGGTCTGTTCGACAATGAGGAAGCTTTTGTGGTATTACAAAGAGCCGTGGAAGATTTCGAAGAGTTGCTACACAGGCTCAGCAATCTCTACTCTGTTGATTTCAAGATGCAAAAGTCTTTGTGTACTCTACTCTCTGAATTTTCTCGTAGGCAGTCTGAGCATGCTCTTTACATTTCCTTCTCCCACAAAACTGTAAGTGAGTTACCAACTTTCTTTGTACAAAACATCTACGTGCCATTTCACATAGCCAATTCATCGTCCTCTGTCAGCCCAGCGATTGGGGGCTTGAAAGAACCGAAAGAGGAAGATCTACAGTACTTTTTGAGATATCTGTTTCGCAAACCGTATTTCTGGGAAGGTCAATACGAGGGTATCTCGCGGGCACTTCAGGGCAAAGATGTTTTGTTGTTGCTCCCAACTGGCGGTGGAAAGTCCTTAGTTTACCAGCTTGCATCGATGCTCTTGCCTGGCAGGACAGTGGTCATCGACCCAATTATTTCTCTGATGGAAGATCAGATAGACAATCTGGCGAGAATAGGCATCGATCGCTGCGTAGCCATCACAAGCCAGATCGTCGATCCGAAAGACAAATCCCGAGTAATTCAACTGTTCGGCCAAGGTGAATATCTTTTTGCCTACGTTGCTCCAGAGCGTTTTCAGACAGTTGAATTCAGAGAGTCGCTACGAACACTCACTGTCCACACACCCATCGCGCTGATAGTCATAGACGAGACTCATTGCGTTTCTGAATGGGGTCACGATTTTCGAACTGCTTACCTGAATATTGGCAGAGTGAGCCGTCAATACTGCGAATCGCATGGTTATGTGCCGCCATTGATTGCACTGACAGGAACTGCCTCGCGAGCTGTGTTGAAAGATGTTCAACGTGAGTTGCAAATAGAGGATTTCGACGCCATCATCACGCCAAAGTCCTTTGACAGAAAAGAGTTAAAATTCCACATACTCTACTCGAAATCTCAAGAAAAGATGGCAACGCTGAAAGGCTATTTTAAGCAATTACCCAGTCTTTTCAACAGCTCTTTTTCTTCCTTTTATCAGACGAGGGGTGATGAAACCTATTCGGGTTTGGTTTTCTGCCCTCATGTTGGTGGAGACTTTGGGATAACAAAAGTGAAGGAAGAAATAGACAAAGATCTTCGTATTCCCAACGACATCTACAGCGGCAAAGAACCAAAGTTTTGGAGCACAGATCAATATCGATCGCACAAACAGCGCGCCACGAGATTTTTCAAACGAAACAAGATACCACTACTTGTGTGTACGAAAGCTTTTGGCATGGGAATAGACAAACCCAATATTCGCTACACAATCCATTTCGGTTTACCGACTTCAATAGAATCTTTCTACCAAGAAGCGGGTAGGGCTGGAAGAGACAGAAAGATCGCCCACTGCTGTATTATCGTCTCCGTTGATGACCTTGAAAGGGCAAAAAGGTTGTTAAACCCCAACACAAGAGTTGAAGAGATAGATAGAGTCATAAGGGAAATGAATAAAGAAGACAACGATGATATAACCAGGGTTTTCTATTTTCACATCAACGCATTTCGAGGTATTGATAAAGAAAAAGAAGATGTCAGAACGGTTCTTTCAAAGCTCTCAGACGTATCGAAAAGAAGTGTTAAAACCATATTGGCAAACGAATGTTTCTATGAGAATCGAGACGATCAACGTTCACCAAGAGAGATCACGGAAAAGGCATTACATCGTCTTCTAGTCATTGGTGTCGTCTCTGACTACACTATAAACTACGCACATGACGAATTCACCGTAACAGTTTCGGGTGCTACGAAGGAGGAAATCATAGAGGCATACGGCAGATATGTCGCGAGCTATCTTTACAGCAGAAGACAAGTTGAAGTAGAAAAAGCATCGCGCCTATTGTCGTTTCCTCACAATCAATTTGTTTTGGGAATTGTCGATCTTCTACTCCGCTTTATCTACGACGTTATCGAGCGAGGAAGGCGTCGAGCCTTTTACGAAATGGTACTCGCTTGCTCTAATTCTCCGACCGACGAACAGTTCCGCCAGAGAATCTTGCGATACTTAGAATCAACTGAATACTCAGAGACACTTGAGGAAGTGATCAACGATCAGAAAGCAGGCCTGGAAAAGTGCAAAGATCTCTTTGGAATGGTTTGTTCGTTCAATGAAGCTGCTGAATTGAGGGGACAAGTTTCTCGTTATCTCGAAAGTTATCCAGATCATCCATCTTTGCTCATGTTGCGCTCTCTTTCAGAGGTATTTTCCAAAGATAGAAACTGGGAGGTGGTAAAACAGAATTTCACCGCATCGATCTCTTCTGCATTGGAAAACTACGGTTTAAGTGAGAAGGTTGTCTACGAATTTGCATCGTGGGCGCTTTCGGTTCTCGCAATTCGAGACAGAGACTATGCAAGAGAGCTTGTCGTTGAACTCCTCCAGAAGCGTCCCGAGCGCCTGTTGGCAAGGAAGCTCGTTGAAATCTTACCCACCGAACTTGCCGAAATACCAGCGTGGTTTCTCTTGACAAGGCTTCAACAAGATTGTGAAACTCTCATACTGAAAGGAGAGTCAACCACCCGGCAACTGAAGTCGAGAGTTTGTGAAAGCTCTGGTTGACTACCCTCAGCTAAGGCCGAAAGACCATCGGGCTACGTTAGATGGGTCATGGCACCTTGAGATACTGCTCAAGTTTCAAGCTCTGCCGTCTGTCATTAAACAGTCCTGAAGGGTAGGGACAGTATGGCAGACATAAAAAGCCCATCTAACATTGGGGATGAGCACATAACTCCATTAGGAGGCTTACACCATATGGTGTATGTTATTTCCAAAGAAGGCAAACCGCTCATGCCGACAAGAAGGCATGGAAAAGTGAGAAGACTTTTAAAACAAGGACTCGCAAGAGTCGTCAAAAGAGAACCTTTCACAATTCAACTTTTGTACGAAACAACATCATATGTACAACCAGTATCAATAGGGCTTGATATTGGTTCTAGGACTGTAGGTGTATCAGCTGTTACAGAGAAAAGGGAAGTATTTTCTGCAGAAGTAGAGCTTAGAAACGACATAAGAGGTTTGTTGTTAGAGCGAAGACAGTGCAGACGTTTGAGAAGGTACAGAAAAAGAAGGTATAGGAAACCAAAATTTTTGAACAGACGCAAACCTGAAGAATGGCTTGCACCAAGTCTTAGATGGAAAGTTGATGCACATATTAGGATAGTCAAGATGCTTAGCGAGATAATGCCAATAGACAGAGTGGTAGTTGAAGTAGCACCATTTGATATTCAGAAGGTACTAAATCCAGACATACAGGGCGAAGAATACCAAAATGGTGTGCAGAAAGGTTTCTGGGATGTGAGAGAATATTGTCTGTGGCGAGCAGGATATAAGTCAGAACTATCAGGAAGAAAGGATATATTAGAGGTTCATCATATAATTCCAAGAAGCCAAGGCGGAACAGACAATCCTTCAAACCTGGTAGTATTAACAGCAGAAGAACATAAGGCAATACACGAAGGAAAGATAAAAATACCAAAAAGCAAGATTGAAAAGGCAAGAATCTTCAAAGACACAAGCCATGTATCAGCAATTGGATGGCATATAGTCAACAAGCTAAAGGAGAAATACAATGTTTCTATGACATTTGGTAGCCTCACGAAGGCAAAAAGACTTGAATTTGATTTAGAAAAGGCACATAGAACAGACGCTTTTGTGATTGCTGGCGGGACAATCCAAGAAAGAACAAAAGAAAGGTACTTAGGCAAGTTCTTCAGAAGGCAGAATAGGTCGTTGCACAAAACAAATCCGATTAGTGGTGGAATAAGGCCAATCAATACGATAAAAGAAGCGTATGGTTTCAGACGATATGACAAGGTA
>JBBFME010000148.1:0-4588 GCA_037478695.1 Pseudothermotoga sp. | reverse complement strand
AACTTTGAATCATTTCTTATTCTTTGCTTGAAGACCGTAGTGATTCTTCCAACTCCTGTGTTCTATTGAAGGCTTCGAAAAAATTCTCTGCTTTCGCCTGCGCAAAGGAATTGATATAATTTTCAAAATAGATTGCTGAGGAGAGTGACGATGCGTGTATCTGGCGACTTTTGAGTTCGATGGTAAACAAGGTTGGGGAGTTGTGGAACCAAAAACTGGTCTGCTTTGCCCCTCCGAACTTTGGTTGGGTGAAAATTCTCCAAAAACATTATTGGAATTCATCAGATTGTACCACGATGAAATCACATCCTTACCTCGACCAAAGGTAAATGAAAAGTGGTTAAAACTTGAAAACCTTCACATCACAGCACCTATACCCAAACCTGTGAGAAATGTATTCTGTGTGGGAAAGAACTATCAAGATCACGTTTCTGAGATGGCAAAGGTTGGTCATTCTACACATACAGAGATCTCACATCCACACTTCTTTACCAAAGCGACCAACACAGTAACAGGACCTTACTCAAAGGTATATTTGCATCCACAAGTCACATCTGAAGTAGATTATGAAGCAGAGTTAGCAGTAATAATTGGAAAAAGAGGCATAAACATACCTGAAGAGAAAGCCCTTGAACACGTCTTTGGTTACACGATACTGAACGATCTTACAGCAAGAGATCTTCAAAAGAATCATGTTCAGTGGTTCAAAGGAAAGAGTTTGGATGGCTTTTGTCCAATGGGACCATGGATCGTAACCAAAGATGAAATAGGCTATCCTGTCGAACTCGAAATTCAATCTTGGGTCAACGGAGAACTCAGGCAAAACTCAAACACAAGATACATGATCTTTCACATAGAAAGACTGATAAACATTCTCTCTCAGGGAATGACGCTTGAGCCAGGAGACATATTGGCTACTGGAACGCCTTCTGGAGTGGGAATGGGCTTCAAACCGCCAAAGCTGCTCAAGCCAGGTGATGTAGTCAGAGTGGAAATCGAAAAGATAGGCTACATAGAGAATGAAATCTACGCTTGAAAATGGGAGCATTCGAAAGGTGAATCTGAATTCTTCAGACAAGGTTCCTCAGTCAGTCTAATACCTTCACAGTAACACAACCGCACATATACATACACTTAAGATTCGCGATGATACAATACGTTTAGCCAGTTTAAAACGACCAGACGAGTAACTATCTGGAGGGAAAGTCATAGGTGCTCAAAGATAGAAGAGCAAGCTCCAAACCAACTGGAAAAGTTATGAAATTGCCAAAACTCAACGATTTTCTTGAAAATCATATCCTTAGAAATACTTTCTTGCTCACACTGGTTATCTCGTTCATCTTGTTCTTAACTGTGTTCTTCTTCGTCTTTCGCATTTTCGAAGCTCAAGAACTGGTACGCATAACTCAGCTTGACCGAAACTGGACAAACACACTGGATTCTTTTGGGAAATTGTTGATCGTTTTGTCTGCACAGACAGAGCCCTTCAAGGATGAAGAATCTGTGAGGAACTTGACGAAGAAGATCTACGAAAATTACCATCCATTCGTTGCATATCCAGCTTTCGGAAGTAACGATGGAAAGATGATCTCTTACCCAGACTATGATTATGGGCAAGATTACGATCCAAGAAAAAGACCCTGGTACCAGACGGCTTTACAAGATCCACAAAACTACGTCTTCGTAAAGCCTTTTACGCACCGCATACTCAATGAACCCACTATGGCCGTTGCAAAGGCGGTATACGATGAACGAGAAAATTTACTCGGTGTACTCGTGTTGGATCTTATTGTCAGCAAGATAGCTGAAAATCTTCTTTCTGATCGTTCTTACATTATCGATAGAACAGGACAGATATTGGCGAAGAGAGGAACAATCAAAGCTACTTTTACTCCCTCATCATCAAAGGCAAAAGAAGTTCTGATTGTTGTGATCGGTTTAAATCGGTATATTGCAAAACCTTCCACTGGTGATACTTATGTTGTTATTGAAAGTTCGCTTCTTGCACAAATTGCGATTTCGTTGATACCCTCTTCGAGTGTCTTACTGGCCGTGCTGATTGTGAATTTCTTGGCTGTTAAAAGAATGAAGAGTACTTTGAATAAAATCGTGATAGATCCTGTGGAGAAAATCGTCGAGAGTCTGAGAAGCTATCTATCTGGGAAGCCCTTCGAGATCGAGAAGGTATCGTGTTCCATTTACGAGACGAGGATGCTCGCAGGCGAGCTTTCTGACATGGTGACAATCATAGAGTCGCAGATGCAAGAACTGAAGGCAAGTTATGAACAACTCGAAGCTTCACAGCAAGAACTTGAAGATTCATATAAGAGATTGAAGCTGAAAGAGGAGGAAGTAATTCTTGCTTACAAAACTCTTTCCGAGAGGCTCGGTATGGTTATTGAAAACTTTGACGAACCAACAGGTAAGCACATACAAAGAGTGAGTAAACTGTCGAAGTTCTTAGCAGAGAAGTTCAATCTACCCAAAGATCTTGTTAAGCAAATAGAACTCTACGCACCACTCCATGACATAGGAAAGATCAAAGTACCAACAGGAATACTGAACAAACCAGGAAGGCTGACTCAAGAAGAATTTGAGCTTGTGAGGAAACACGTTCTTTGGGGATCCGAAATTATTGGAAATGACAAGAAACTTGAGATCGCACGAAACATAGTTCTGTACCATCACGAGAGGTACGATGGTTCAGGATACCCCTTTGGTTTGAAAGGCAACCAGATACCCATAGAAGCACAAATCGTTACCAAAACACTTTGCCCCTGAGCTGCTCGAAATCTTCTCAAGGTATTCAGATCAGATAAGAAAACTTTGGGAAGAATAAGCTTCGTCCCTAAAGCATAAGAAACCATTTCTATGAAAAAAAACAAAAGGGGAAGCTCTCGCTTCCCCTTTGAATCCCCGGGCACTACCTACTCTCACATGGAGTCGCCTCCATACTACCATCGGCCCAGAGCGGCTTAACGGCCGGGTTCGGAATGGGACCGGGTGTTTCCCGCTCTGGTATCGGCACCCGAGGAAACCTGAAGGATCACTGGAAACTGCATAGGAAGCTTAAGGTCAAGGCCTCGGCCTATTAGTACCGGTTGGCTCAACACCTTGCGGTGCTTACACCACCAGCCTATCAAGGTCCTGTTCTCGGACCGGCCTTACTCCCTTAACGGGATGGGAGGTCTAATCTTGGGACGTGCTTCCCGCTTAGATGCTTTCAGCGGTTATCACTCATGGGCATAGCTACCCGGCGTATGCCCTTGGCAGGACAGCCGGTACACCAGAGGCCCACTCTCCCCGGTCCTCTCGTACAAGGGGAGACCTCCCGCAAACCTCCTACGCCTACGGCCGATAGGGACCGACCTGTCTTACGACGGTCTGAACCCAGCTCACGTACCCCTTTAATAGGCGGACAGCCTAACCCTTGGGACCTGCTTCAGCCCCAGGATGGGATGAGCCGACATCGAGGTGCCGATCCTCGCCGTCGATGTGAACTCTCGGGCGAGACTAGCCTGTTATCCCCGGGGTAACTTTTGTCCGTTGTCGACGACCCTTCCACTCGGAAGTCGTCGGGTCACTAGGACCGACTTTCGTCTCTGCTCGACCCGTCGGTCTCACAGTCAGGCCGGCTTATGCCCTTGCACTCAGCGGTGGATTTCCAACCCACCTGAGCCGACCTTCGCGCGCCTCCGTTACATTTTAGGAGGCGACCGCCCCAGTCAAACTGCCCACCTGGCACTGTTCCCAACCTGCTCTTCACAGGTTCAGGTTAGAATTTCGACACACCGAGGGTGGTATCCCACTGACGGCTCCCCCGACCCTGACGAGCCGGGTTCACAGCCTCCCACCTATTCTGTACACGATGTGTCAAAATCCAATACCAGGCTACAGTAAAGCTCCACGGGGTCTTTCCGTCTAGCCGTAGGTTGAGGGCATCTTCACCCCCGTTGAAATTTCACCGGGTCCCCCGCCGAGACAGTGCCCCAGTCGTTACGCCATTCATGCAGGCCAGAACTTACCTGGCAAGGTATTTCGCTCACCTTCATCTTGGTTTTTCAAACCAAGGGTGGACTGTATCTTCATCCAGCATTCTCAGTCAACTCTTTCAAGATTGCCTTCAGTTGCTCGTGTTTCCCTGTGTTCATTTCCAGAGCTATCTGAATGATCTCGACTAAACCTTCTCTTGTGAGATGCTTCCCTTCATCCATCATTTTGATGATCTTACCGAATTTCTTGAAGTCAACGTTCTTTTTCGTCTTGAGTGGGTGTTTTTGAAAAAAATCGACACATTTTTTCAGACACTCGAGCTTCCTTATCCTCAACTCGTACCTATCTTCGTGATTTTTTCTCACAGTCCCACATTCAAAGAAATGTTTCAGCGCGTAGAGGATTTGAATGTCTCGCTGGTGTTGAACTATCCTAAACTCAGGCAAAACTTGATATCCCACACTCATGTTTCTGTTTTTGTTCACACCAACGTAAAAACATCCTTCACTGTCTACGAATCCAACTACCCACTCTGGATGGAGTTCCACAATAGTGCACCTCCACGAGAAGCTGGATGCCCGGCGTACAGTCTCTG
>JBBFME010000147.1:0-4698 GCA_037478695.1 Pseudothermotoga sp. | reverse complement strand
GCCGTTGAAGAGCTCAGGTGCACTCATCGAGACAAGGGTAGTTTTTCAAGACTACAATTTCATGAGATTGTGTACTTTTTACCTTCTTTGGAATGCAGTGATAGCTTTCACATCACCTTTTTACAGTTACCACTTGTTGAAGAATCTGAATGTGCCCTTCTCATACATAGGTGTGACAACGGTGATCAACAGCCTTGTGGCGATGGCATTTTACTGTATCTGGGGCAAGTTGTCAGACCGATACGGTCATAAGACAATAGCCGTTTTAGGAATCATCATGGCATGTTATGTATCACCCCTCTGGATATTGATGAACCAGTACACTTGGAGGTATATGATGATCGTCGATGTGGTCATGTCTGGTATCGCGTGGTCAGCGATAAACTTGACTTTTCTGACCTTACCAATGGAAGTCGCGCGTAGTTCGTCTCCAGCTTATTTTGCGATCTACTCTACCTTTGGTGGAATAGGAGGTCTGATAGGAGCTGTCCTCGGTGGTGCAACTGCAAAACTGCTCTCACCAATCAGTTTCTCGATCTTTGGGATACCAATAGTCGGAGTACAGATAATGTTTTTCACGGCGAGTTTCTTAAGGGCTTCAACTTTGAAATTCATCCTCAAGGTCAAGACAAAAAGATACGTACCGGTTCGAAGACTTATAGTCAGTGCCTTGTCACACATTCCACGCAATGAGATGGCGAAGACTAATGGCGCAGATCTCTCAGATCTGAGTAAGATAATAAAAGAAAAGGTTGAGGATGCCCAACTCATGGAGGGAAAGAAATGGCGAGTGAAAAGATGGTGGTAATACAGGTAAAAGATTCGACGGTGGTGCTCGAAAGGGAAAGGACCTCTATGTGTGGTAAATGTCCTGCAAATATGTTTTGCACAGGTGAAACGCAAACGATAAGGTTAGAACTCAAAAAAGGTGATTTTCAACTCAACGTGGGTGATCGTGTTCTGGTAAAAACGCCAGCAACAAGCGGTACAAAAATTGCCTTCCTCGTCTATACAGTGCCCACAATTGTCTTTGTCGGACTGCTCGTGCTGGCGATGAACTTCTTTTCAGAGGTAATTTCTTTTGCGATATCAGCTGGAGCTGTTGGTCTATACTATTTCTTCCTGAAACTCTACGATCGGAAGTTCAAGAAAAAATTCAAACCACAGATCGTTCAAATCGACCGCGACTGATTCATTAAATCAAGTAGATGTTTCTTCTCTTCAGAGATTATAGCCTCTATGGACTTTCTCTCCTCACCCGCGTAGGGCAACAGCTCAGAATAGAAAATTATGCTGTCCTTTTCGACGTCTATTGCCAGACTGAAGGCTTCCCGAACTGTTAACTGCTTCTTTGATCTCTCGATTGCCGGAAAGATAGAAACATCGGCGAGACTTTTCAGATAGCCACTGACCTCTTCATCGATCCAGGTCGAGAGTGAGGGTGAACTTTTCGTGTGAGTTATTAAGTTTCTGAAGATCTGTTGGTGCACTCTTTCTTGTTCTGCTAAGTGTGTGAAAAACTCTTTGAGTTTCTGGCTTGCTTGATTGTTTGCAAGTGAGTTGTAGAAATCATAACCGTTTGCCTCAATCTGAACAGCAATTGAAAGAAGATCTGACAGAGATACCATCACTATACCTCCAATCTCTTGAGAGATTTTCAGAATTCTGATATCTCAGCTTGAAGTGAGTTAATACCTTCCAAGATTTCTTCAGGAGTTATCAGTCTTCCACCTACTTTAGTCACCAGTTTGACTCTGATGTTCTTCTTAGTCAAAGCCAAAAGCTCCTTTGCGTACTGACCCAAGTTCATCTCTGCGAAGACAACGCCTTCAACTTGAGACAAGAGTTTTTTCAAGCGCGTTGTCGCGACTGGCCATATCGTTACTGGTCTGAAAAGACCAACCTTCATCTTGTCTTGCCTTGCAATCTTGACTGCTTTTATCGCACTTCTTGCCACAGAACCATAGGCTACGACGAGTATTTCGGCATCCTCAGTCATGTACTCTTCGTACATGGCGATTTGATCGGCGTGAATACGAATCTTGTTCGACAGTCTTCGCACCAACTTGTCACTTATCTCAAAACTTGCCTGTGGGAAGCCAGATTCATCGTGTACAAGACCAGAGACATGAAAGCGAGCTTTACCCATCTCTATGAGTGGAGTAGGTGTTGGTTCGGCGAAATCTTGTTCTGAAAAGGGTGTGTAAATTTCCTCTTCTCCCAGTTCGCTTTCGGTAAGCCTTGGAACGATCTTTATCTCTTTCTCATTCGGGAGTTCAAAGGTTTCTCTCATGTGACCCAAGACTTCGTCCATCAAAAAGATAACTGGAGTGCGATAATACTCGGCGTAGTTGAAAGCCTTTATGATGAGTCTGTAGGTCTCGCCAACACTCCAAGGATAGATGGCTATGATCTCGTGATCGCCATGAGTTCCCCATCTGGCTTGCATTATATCTCCCTGTGCGGGTTGAGTCGGAAGACCAGTTGAAGGTCCCCCTCGCATGACGTTCACGAAGACACACGGTGTTTCCGTCATCACCGCATAGCCCAAAGCTTCTTGCATAAGACTAAAACCCGGTCCACTTGTAGCGGTCATAGATTTGACGCCTGCAAGTGAAGCACCTATTATAGCAGCAGCACTGGCTATCTCGTCCTCCATTTGTATGAAGACTCCTCCTACCTTTGGTAACTCTCTCGCCATAGTCTCTGCGATCTCAGAAGAAGGGGTTATTGGGTATCCTGCGTAGAATCTGCATCCGCCTCTGATCGCACCAAGAGCACATGCCTCGTTGCCCTGCATCAAAACTCTTTCACCCATTCTGAACACTCTCCTGTACAGACTTCTTTTCGTTGACAGTGACTGCAAAATCTGGACACAGATTTTCACACATCAAACAACCAATGCACTTTGCCGGGTCTGAAACGATCGGTTTCAGCAATTCGCCCTTTGTGATCGCACCAGTTGGACAAAAATGATAGCAAATACCACATCGTTTACACCAAGAGTAGTTTATCGTCACTTCATACTGTTTTTTCATCACCACAGCCTCCTCATTTGATCAATGACAAAAACACACCGGCAGCGACTGCTGATCCAATGACTCCGGCGACATTCGGACTCATCGCGTGCATCAGTATGAAATTCGTTGGATCAACCTCTTGTGCAAGTTTTTGAGCAACTCTCGCTGAATCGGGAACAGCAGACACCCCAGCAGCGCCGATGAGTGGATTGATCTTCTGTTTGAGGAAAAGATTCATGAACTTTGCAAACAGGATGCCACCAGCGAGCGAGCATATGAAAGCAAAGGCACCAAGGCCAAAGATCATCAGACTTTGCGGCTTGAGAAAGATATCTGCTCGGGCTGAGGCACCAACACAAACCATCAGAATGATCGTCACCGTATCGAGGATGTACCTGCTGGCTGCTTCGACCAACCTCTTGACATTTCCCGCTTCTCTTAAGATATTCCCGAGCATGAGCATACCTACCAGTGAAAGTGACTGTGGCACTAACAGTGCCGAGACTACTGTAACAATTATCGGGAACAGCAGGCGCTCAACCTTGGAGACCTTCCTGGGTGGACCCATTCTGATCTTTCTCTCTTCTTTTGTGACCAAGATCTTTGAGACAATCGGTTGCAGGATTGGTATCAAGGCAATGTACGAATAAGCGGCAATCGCTATAGCCGAAAGAAGTTCTGGGGAGAACCTGCTCGATATGTAGATCGATGTAGGACCATCGGCACCTCCTATAACACCTATCGAAGCCGCTTGTTTCAAGGTAAAGCCAAAGTACTTTGCCAGTATAAAGGTGATGAAAATACCTATCTGTGCTGCTCCACCGAGAAATATAGTTATGGGATAAGAGATCATGAAAGAAAAATCAGTCAAAGCACCTATTCCAAGAAATATGAGAGGAGGGTAAATACCTTTGATGACTCCTATATTCAAGTACCAAAATAAGCCTCCTTCATCTAAAATATTTGTCAACTGTGGTGGAATATTTCCCAAGATTATTCCAAAGGCGATTGGTACGAGTAGCAACGGCTCGGCATCTTTCTTGATTGCCACATACAGGAGTATCAATGCAACGAAATACATTATTATGTTTCCGAATGTGACATAACCAAAAGCCGATTGTTTGAAAAAACTTTCCAAACCCTCTAACATTCTATGACCTCCTACTCATTCCATCATTGGGTAGCGAAGCTTCTTCTTCTTCGCAGTTTCGAGGGCAATTTCATAGCCTGCATCCAGATGTCTAATAACCCCCAATCCGGAGTCATTCGTCAAAACCCTCTCGAGTTTCTGCCTTGCAAGATCGGTTCCATCTGCGACGACAACCATGCCTGCATGGATTGAGTAACCTATTCCCACACCTCCACCGTGGTGGACAGATACCCATGTTGCACCGCTTGAGGTGTTCAACAAGGCATTGAGGATAGGCCAATCAGCAATGGCGTCGCTACCATCCTTCATTGCCTCTGTCTCTCTGTATGGTGATGCCACTGATCCAGTGTCATGATGATCGCGACCAATGACGATTGGAGCTTTCAGTTGACCTTTCTTAACCATTTCGTTCATTGCGATGCCCATCTCAGTCCTTTCGCCCTGACCTAACCAGCAGATACGAGCTGGTAGACCTTGCCAATGTACCTTCTTCTGTGCCATTTCGATCCATTTCCTCAGATGTTCATC
>JBBFME010000146.1:0-4699 GCA_037478695.1 Pseudothermotoga sp. | reverse complement strand
TGAACAACAAAATCTCTGTGTTAGAACAAACACAATCGACTATTTCGAGTGATATTGCCGCATTGTCAAAAGATTTGACGAATATAAAAAACAACACGAGTGAACTTTCTTCAAAGGTCTCTGCGAATACACAGGCTATTCAGAAACTCAAGGACGACGTGAATGTTCAGCTCTACGCTCAAGGAAAACTCTTCGATCAGAAGTTGCTGGATCTTTCGACAAAGTTGGACATACTCTCTAAGAGTCTTCAGAATGAACTGTCAATCCAGAAAAAGACCTTGACAGATTACGAACAAAACTTAATGACCGTGAAAAGCCAAGTGGACGAACTCGAAAAAAATATGAAAATTCTTGAGACACTTGCGAGCAAGGAGGAACTCAGTGCCCTACAAACTGCCCTTGTGTCTATGTCGAAAAAGGTTGAAAATGTTGAACTGAATGTACAGAGTCTTGAACAGAGAATAGAAGGAACTCAGGTGGATCAGTTACAAAAGAAGATAGCAGAACTCGAGATGAAACAGAAAACCTTGGAAGGTAATTTGACAACTGCGTACTTGATTGGTGGAGCTGGTATTGTAGTTGGCTTAATCGCTGTGATCTTCGCTATGGGCCAGTTTTGAGGTGGAAAAATGAAGAAGATTTTGTTTTTGGTCTTCTGTCTTGTGGCAACCCTGTATTTCGCTAAAACAGTTCACATTGTCGCAGATTATGTGAAGCCTGAAAAGGAACAGGCATTTTACGAAGGAAATGTGAAGGTGGAGATCGAAGAAGACAAGATAAAGGTCAACTGCAGTTCCATGAAGGTAACGAAATACCAAAACGAGTGGCGATTGGTAGATGCCAACAAATCAACGGTGTTTTTCGAAGATGGAGTTGCTACATCGACGATCTTGAAGTACGACATAAAACTGAAGACTGGAACGATGACAGAAGATGTACAGGCTGAGATATTAGACAAGGAGAGCAGCGATACGATTCTCATGAGCTGTGATCTCATGGAAATAGATCTCGATAAAGACGTATTCAAAGGTAGTTCGAAGGATACCATTAAGATATTCAAAGGAAAAATAGAGGCAACTGCCAAGAGTTTCTTTTACGACAGGAAGAATGGTCAGATAGAACTCTCAGGCGAAGTTGTTCTCGTAGACCACGAGAAAAACATAAAAATGTGGGCTGACAATGTGAAGATAACTACTGCTGATGATAAAATGGTTGCAACGAATGCCAAAGTTGAATTGGTCGTGGAGGAGTGATAGAGTGATCGACATCAAATTGATACGAGAGAAACCAGAGTTAGTCAAGCAAGCACTTTTGAACAGGAATTACAGCACCAAAATATTGGACGACATACTCGAGCTCGATTCAAAATCTCGTACTTTGACAAATCAGGTGAACCAGCTTCGCGCTCAGCGAAATGCCGTTTCAAAACAAGTTGCGCAGAAAAAGGCTACCGGTGAAAAGGACGTTGAACAACTCGTAAACGAAGGCAAGAAAATAGGTGAACAGATAGAGTCTATAGAATCTCAACTCAAAGAGATACAACAACAAATGGAAAACATGATCCTCTTTGTTCCAAATATGCCAGACAGTTCAGTCCCTGTTGGAAAAGATGAGACACAGAACGTTGAGGTGCGCAAATGGGGTGAACCGAGAAAATTCGAATTTCCCCCTCAAGCGCACTGGGATATTGGCCCTGCTTTGGGATTGATAGATTTCGATCGCGCAGCAAAGCTTAGCGGATCAAGGTTCACGGTGATGTACAAAGACTTCGCGAGGCTCGAAAGGGCTTTGATAAATTTCATGCTCGATTTGCACACGAAAGAACATGGTTACACAGAAGTCTGGGTACCACATTTGGTGAAGAGAAGCACGATGACAACAACTGGGCAGTTGCCGAAGTTTGAAGAAGAGGCTTACAGAATAGATTCAGATGACCTTTTCCTGATACCTACTGCAGAGGTGCCACTTGTTGCGTTGAGATCCGATGAGATCCTCGAAGAAAAAGAACTGCCGCTGCTCTACACCGCATATACTCCTTGTTATAGAAGAGAAGCAGGAAGCTATGGTAAAGACGTACGCGGTATGATCCGTCAACACCAATTTGACAAAGTCGAACTGGTCTGGCTGACGACTCCAGAGCGTTCTTTTGAAGACCTTGAAAAACTCGTCACACACGCTGAAGAAGTTTTGAAAAGACTTGAACTGCCCTACAGGGTCATCCAGTTGTGCACAGGAGATCTTGGTTTTGGAGCAGCCAAGACCTACGATTTGGAGGTTTGGCTCCCCTCCTACAACGCTTACAAAGAGATTTCCTCCTGCAGCAACGACACCGACTTCCAAGCAAGAAGGGGAAATATCAGATACAGGAGAAAGGATGGAAAACTCTCCTTTGTACACACACTGAATGGTTCTGGGGTTGCCATCGGGAGAACCTTGGTTGCAATCGTCGAGAACTACCAGAGAGCAGATGGTAAGATAGATGTACCAAAGGCACTTCAACCATATCTTGGCTGCGAGGTGCTTGGTTGATTGCCACATCTTTTCTATGGCAGACCAACTGGTGAGTACGTTGAACTCGATGAACACGAGACACACCACCTGAAGGTTGTAAGAGCAGTAGTTGGGCAACAAGTGTCGATAACTGATGGAGATGGCAAGCTTTACGAATGCGAACTGGTTGAAATAGGTAAAAATCGATCCACAGCGGCCATCAAACAGTCTAAATTGATAGAACACAGAGAAGAAGATGTCATCCTATGCGTTGCTTCAGAGAATTGGGATCGGCTCCGCCTTCTGGTAGAAAAAGCAGTTGAGATAGGTGTCGACCAAATAGTAGTGTACAAATCTCGTCGCAGCAAATCTTACCTGCAGAAAGAGGACAAACTCAAATTGGTCATAAGAGATTCGGCTAAACAGGCAGCAAGATGTCTCTTCCCACAACTTGAGATTCGAGAAAGCTTTGATTTCTTAGACGAAGAATTTCGCACCATAGTACTTCATCAGAGTGGTAGACCTGCAGTGATCGGAGATTTCACAGGAAAGATCAGAATCGTTGTAGGCCCAGAAGGTGATTTTGCAGAAGATGAAATCCAGTTTCTCAAAAACCGTGGGGAGTTTCTCAGTCTTGGAAGGAAGATCTTGAGATTCGAAACAGCTGCCATTATTGCGGCTGGAATGGCAACTTTCTTGAATCTCAAAATATGAAAGGGGGCCACATCCGATGAAAAAGGGCGAGAAAATTCTGTCCTTCGTGAAACTCGAAAAAGAAATCGAAAGTGCCTACCGTGAAAAATTATCCAGCGCAAAGAGACCAGAAGAAACTGGAGAGATCTTCATCGAATTCGCGATCGGACTTTTGAGCAAGATCAACCCGCAAATCAACCGCAATTACATCAATCAAATCTACTTCGATCCGGAGTCGGAAAACGGCTTTCGCCTTTCGGCTTCTCTTGAAAAGATCTTGGGTGAGGAAGTCCTCAAAAAAAGCGACCTCACCGCAATCTTAAAGAGGATGGCTTTGAACGCTGCACACCGGAGAAAGACCTTAATCTCAGATAACGAAAGAACTAACATGTTCCGAATGCAGGAAAGGCCCGATCAACGCTGACAGTACACCCATGTTAGAAAACCACCAAAGAGCATTGCCACACCCATAAAGACAAACATGAAAACAAAGGAGATTTCTGCAAGAAAACCAGCAACGATTGGCCCAAACAAGCTTCCAAAAGAACGGGCGGAGGTGAGCAAACCAAGAAACTCCGCCCGTCTGCTTTCTGGGACATTCTGCGAGACATAGTTTGTGGCACCGTTTATGAAGGCACCAAAACCCATACCAGAAACCGCATATGCTAATAAGACCACTCTGTAATCTCCCGATACTGCGAAAAGCATAGCCCCAAATCCCGAAAGGAGCATACCGGAAACAGCAACCATCTTTGCCGAGAACTTCCCAACAAGCCAACCAAAGACTATGTGTGACGGAACCTGTAAAAACGGATTTGCAGATGCCAGCAAGACCGTTTGCCCTCTACTCAGTCCAACATTTTCAGTGAGATACACGGCTATTAGAGCAAAGGTACCGCCGATTCCAAACTGTCTCAAGAAGGAACCAAGGTACATAGCCCAGAGATTCTTCTTTTTCAAAATCCTTTTTGCAGTAAGAGCAGAGAAGATTCTCTGCAAATTCGTTCGGACTACCTCGTATCTCTTGTGCTCAATATCTGGTGATAGAAAGACGAAAAGAATTACCAGCAAAGACAAGAGATACAAAGTGTTCATCGTCCAATCAACGCTGAGAACATTCAAAAGGGGAGAGAGTAAAAGTCGACCTATACCGAGACCAAGAGAGTTGAAGGTGTTCATGAGAGAAAGCGCGAGATTAGTATTTAGTACAGAAGAATCAATAAGCATGGCAGTACAAACAGGTTCAAATACCGATGAGAAGAATGTGAATAGTGCACCGATTAAAAAAAACTGGTATGACTTTGTGGCAAAGGCATAGAACGGTAAGAACACTGCTGAAATACTTAGCAAGATTAGAAGAAGCTTTTTTCTACTTTTGAGTTCATCGCTCAGAGCACCCCAAAATGGAGATGCTACTGTTCCCACACCGCTGTTCAATGTGGAGAGAAAACCAATTGAGAAGAGTGGTATAGAAAGCTCTCTCATTCGAAATTGCAGCAACATATCATAGTTGATC
>JBBFME010000145.1:0-4770 GCA_037478695.1 Pseudothermotoga sp. | reverse complement strand
ATGCGTTGGAGAGGTCTATGAACAACTGCCCAAGTCCAGTCCTCTCGAGAAAAGCCGCAAGGAGTATGAACAAAAACACGAAGGTAGACGAGACACCAAGTGGTATTCCAAAGATTCCCTCGGTGGTGAAAAACAGATGCCCGATCAACCGTTGCAACGATATTCCCCTATGTGCCAAAACTCCTGGCATGTACCTGCCAAAAATCGCATAGACTATGAAGGCGGCAGCAACTATCACCATGGGCAATCCGACGATTCTTCTCACTGCCTCAAGAATTAAGAGTATGCCAATCGTACCAATCACAAGATCAACTGTCGTCACCGTTCCTGCCCTCAGAACAAGTTCTTTATAGTTTATCACTATGTACATAGTGGTCATGGGGGCTAAGATGGCGAGTGCTAAATCTAATGGATTGATCTTGTCCTTGCGCCACTTCTTGCTCGCAGGATAGAGCAAATAAATCAAGGTCAAGCCAAAGGTGAGGTGTATCGATCTCTGTATCATCGCATCGAGTACTCCAAAGGCAGCCGTGTACAGTTGAAAGACAGAAAAGGTAATCGCTATTGCGGCGACCAACCTTGCGAAGAACCCCTTGTATTTTCTGTAGGCAGATTCTCTGTCGAACTTCTCTAAGATCTTTTCCACCTCTTGCTGGGAGATCTTTTCCTCGTCCAACTTTTTCACCCCTTACTCAGATTTGGGCTTTGAAAGGATTAAAACCTTGCAGAACAGTTTCAGGGGCTCGTTTGCTTCTGCGATATCTTTGAACATAACAGTCTCGCCATTCTCAAAGATCAAACCGTGACCGTCGAGAAAAGAAACACGAAGGGAGATCTCTTTGAAGACTCGAGACACCTTCACCCTGAAAAGGCCGTTCTCCATTTCAAATCCCCCTTCGCCATCTGAGGGAAGACCAGCACCTAAGGAACTGTATCTGGTTTCGTAAAGATGCAAGGATCCATCTTCTTGGATTTCGTAAAGTTCGTAGACCGGTGTTTTCTCTACTGAATGCACAAAGGTCAACGTGAATTTTCCGTCTAATACCTTTCGTGAATAGACAATCTTTCCATTCTTTTCGATCAGTAATACAGGTACTCTTTCAACTCTGCACGTAGAAAAAAAGCCAACGACTGCTATAAGCACTAACTGGAAAAAATGCATCGATCATTACAAACCCATTTCACTGAAAAATCTCTCGGCACCAGGGTGCAGAGGTATGGACATTCCTTCTTTACCGGTCTCTGGCAGTATCAGCTCGCCTTTTGCGTGTGCTTCGATCAATCTCTTCTGGTTGGCATACATCGTCTTGAGCATCTCGTAGACGAGGTCTGCTGACATGTCTTCTCTGACTGCTAACATTGCCTTGACTGCCACTGTTTCTATGTCTTTATCAACATTTTTGTAAGTGCCAGCAGGTATGACGATCTTTGTGTAGAATGGATAGTTCTTCTGTAGGATCTGTACGATCTTTTCATCAACAGGTATGATGGTTATTTTCTTGACAGCCGCCACGTCGATGATCGCTGCCGTTGGGTGACCTGCGGTGACAAACGCCGCATCGATGTTTTCGTTTTTCAGATTATCGGCAGCTTCGGCAAAGCTCAGATACTGAACCTTGATATCGTTGTAAGTAATGCCAGCAGCCATTAAGATGTGTCTTGCGTTGACTTCTGTACCGCTTCCGGCTGCACCGACTGCGACTCTCTTGCCTTTCAAGTCGTATACACTGTTGATGCCTTTGTCGGCGAGTGCAACGATCTGGATCGTTTCAGGATACAGTGTTGCAAGTCCGCGAATGCCCGAATAAGGTTTGTCTTTGAAAAGCTCGGTACCAGAATAGGCATAGAAAGCGACGTCGTTCTGCACAAAGATCACGTCAACATCCTTGTTCTTTAAAAGATTTACGTTTGCAACCGATGCACCTGAGCTTTGAGCCGATGCGTTCACGTTTTTCAGGTTTCTCGTCCAGATGTCGGCCATAGCGGCACCAAGTGGATAGTAGACACCTGCAGTACCACCTGTTGCGATCGTCAGAAAGGTTGCGCCAAAGGCAAAGACAGCTGTAGCAACTAAGATCATGCTAACAATAACTCTTTTCACCTTAAATCCCTCCCCTTTGATGGTGTTATGTTAACACAAAAATTATATCACAGAAATGATCGTTATAGTAGATTCACTGACTTTGAGAAAGCAATCTCCTCATGCTACAATCTTGCGCAATTTTTGCTCAGCTCACACTCGCACTCAGTGTTGCACAGACTCTGAAGACCCTGTAGGCTTCACTGTAGCTTTGTGCTTTATAAAGCACCGTTCTTGCATCCTTTCGGGTAATTCCAGGTATCAGAAGTGCCATCTCCGTCATCGCCGATCTGATGAACGAGATTTCCAACTCAACGGGTTCTTTTTCCACCGTTGGCTCAAATCTCTTCAAATTCTCAAGGGCTTCTTTGACACCTTTTCTCAAGAGCTCCTTGACAACCTCAAAAGGGTACACCTTCGCCGAATACCTTCCACAGGCTTCTTTGACAGCCACTCCAACGAAATCTTTCAGCTCTTGCTTGGCACACTCTATCGTTGTCTTGTCACCTGTGACGAGTGCAACCGGGACACCAAAAGATCCCGCAAGCCTGCCGTTCAAACCTGCTTCACTCATCAGCTTTCCATTGACTTTTGCGTACAGAATTCTACCTGTGTAGGTGTGATCCATTATTGCATCAGCACTTCCTGCTCTTGCGTGGTATCCAACGAAAAAGACCGCATCAAAGCTCTCGTCTATTCCCTGCATCATGCTCCACGGCTTTGGGCTACCGCTTATCAAAACAGCCTTTGGATGGAGTTCTTCGATCAGAATGTTGTCCATGTTGTTGTGTGAGTCGTTCACAACAACCTCTGTGGCGCCAAATTCATATGCCGCTTCCACAATGGCGTTGACTTCCTTAGTCATGAGTTTTCTGAATCTTTCGTATTCTTTTGTATCTGGTTCCACGTGTGACAGAGAAACCACACCCGAAATACCTTCCATGTCAGCAGAGATGAAAATCTTCATCTTTCATTTCCTCCTTTTGCAGTTCTCAACAAATGCTTCGAAGAGTCTTAATTGCTCTGGATATCTTTCAACCATTCTCTCTGGATGCCACTGAACGGCGAGGACAAAAGTTTCATCGTCAATTTTTTCTACGGCTTCGACTATTCCATCTTGTGCGTGCGCGACAACTTTCAGAAGTGGTGAAACTCTTTTAACAGCTTGGTGGTGAAAACTGTTCACAGGTATTTCTTCTTTGCCGAAAACGGAATAGAGAAAAGTGCCTTTCTGTAAATAAACTCTGTGTGTCGGGTAGAAATCTGGAGCATCTTGTGAATGTTTTAATGCCCTGTCATGTTGAGTATTTATGTCTTGATACAGACTTCCTCCGAGTGCAACATTTATCATTTGTATTCCTCTGCAGATACCAAAGATGGGTTTCTTGATCTTGAAGAAAACTCTGCAAAGCTCAATTTCCTGTTCATCTCTCAATGGGGTTATTGTTCCAAGTCCTTTTCTCGGTTCTTCGTCATACCATTTTGGATCAAGATCGAAACCACCCGAGAAAAGGATGCCATCGAGTATTTCAGCAAGACGTTGAAGGTTTTGCTTGTCACCATAAAGCGGTATCATGAGAGGGAGCGCTCCTGCCTTTTCTACAGCCTTGTAATAGGCTTCATTCAGTTTTGATGAATTCTCGTCTACAGAACAAGTTATTCCTACTGTGGGCTTCATAACCTGAATTATACTATTTATAGGCGTGAAAAAGTCAAGTTTCTTCAGCAAGATGAGTTGATCTACAGAATTAAGCTGTTGTAAGCTAATATCAATGGAATGCAAAAGGAGATGACTTATATGTTCGATTTGCTAATTCTGAACGGAATGATAGTCGATGGGACATCCAATCCTTGGTTCTACGGTGATATTGGTGTTGTTGGAGAAAAAATCTCAAAGGTGGGGAATTTGAAGAGATTCAAGGCGAAAAAAACGATAGATGCTAAGGGATTGATTGTCTCACCGGGCTTCATAGACATTCACAGCCATTCAGATTTTCATATGCTTGTTGACTACAGATGTGAAGGGAAACTGAGACAAGGTGTCACAACAGAGGTTGTCGGCAACTGTGGTTATTCCCTCACCCCACTGATTGGCTCGGCTCTTGAGGAATCAAGAAGGTCACATCTTGAACTCTACGGTATAGAGGCAGGATGGCGAAGTGTTGAAGAATATTTGCAAGCTCTTCAGAATTCAAAACCTTCAATAAACTACGCAACCTTAGTTGGGCATGGAACGGTTAGAAAATCTGTGATGGGTTATGAGAACAGGCAGCCGACCAAAGAAGAACTTTCTATGATGAAGGAACTGCTTGACAGGTCATTGAAGCAAGGAGCCTTTGGCATGAGCACAGGTTTGATATACTCACCTGGATCCTTCGCAGAAACCAACGAGCTGATAGAGTTGTGCAAAGTTGTGGCAAGAAGAAATGGAATCTACACAACGCACATGAGAAGTGAAAGTGAACGCTTAGAAGAATCTGTTGCCGAATCGATTGAAATAGGTGAAAGATCTGGTGTGGCGGTACAGATTTCTCATCACAAAGCCTGTGGTAGAAAGTACTTTGGCAAGGTGAACAATACACTCGAGATGATAAAAAGTGCAAGAAACAAAGGCATCGATGTGACCTGCGATGTCTATCCTTACACTGCCACTGCGACAGACTTAGACGCAATCTTGCCGAACTGGGTTC
>JBBFME010000144.1:0-4811 GCA_037478695.1 Pseudothermotoga sp. | reverse complement strand
GGCGAAAAACCTTTCTTCATCAGAGTCTCAAGTTGCTTTGAGGTCTTTTCCATCAGTTCTCTTAGTATCTGCGGGTTAAGAGCGATCCTCTTTTCACCATTCATGTCCTGCAGAGAATCGAGTATTCTCTTTTCAAGGTCGTGATCGAAGGCTACTGCGTGAACCTTGCCGTCCTCAGAGAGAATCGATTGAACTATTTGACGTCTCAAAGCCCTTCGAATCTGCTCGGTGAGATAGACTATATCGGTTGATTTCTCACCGTACTCCAGTAGTGTCTCGAAGATCAAAGGTAGGTTTCTCACCGAGATGCCCTCACTCAGAAGCCTTTGAAGAATCTTTTTCACATCTGTTGACTTCAGAACGCCCGGAATCAAATCGCTCACCAGCTGTGGGAACCTTTCTCTGAGACCGTCGATCAACATGTTGAACTCTCTGGCACCGAGCAATTCAGCTGCATTTCTCTTGAGTACCTCGGTCAGATGAGTGGCAAAAACCGTAGGTGGGTCAACGACAGTATAGCCGAGCCTCGTAGCTTCTTCCTTGCGAGTCGGTTCAATCCAGAAGGCACTAAGGCCAAAAGCTGGTTCCTTAACGGGGATACCTGGTATTTTGTCTACAGCGGTACCAGGGTTTATAGCCAACAGTCTGCTGGGCATCAGCTCATACCTGGCGACTTCTGCACCTCGAATCTTTATCAGGTACTCATTCGGTTTTAAAAGGACGCTATCACGCATCCTGACGGGCGATATGACTAATCCAAGGTCAAAGGCGATTTGTTTCCTGATCATTGTCACTCGTTCTAAGAGATCTCCTCCTTGGGAAGGGTCAGCAAGTGGGAGTAATCCATAGCCTATTTCTACCTCTACTGTGTCCGTCTGGAGCACCTCAGCAACCTCTTGCGGTGTCGTCAAAACAGGTTTCGTGACAGGGGTGGGGGCAGGACCGGCTGGTGCTGGTACAGCCTTTTGTGGGACCGCACGTGCAGTGTAAATGGCGAGTGCGATGAAAACTACACCTATAATGGTACTCGTCAAGGGGATTGGCGTGACGATGCCAAGAAAGGCTAAGATAGCACCGGTGATTACTATCACCCTTCTTTCAGAGGTTAGTTCTCTCACGAGGTCTTGACCGAAATTCTCCTTAGATGCTGCTCGCGAAACGAGAATACCTGTGGCTGTTGAAACGAGTAAAGCTGGTATCTGAGAGACCAATCCATCTCCCACAGTTAGAAGAGTGTAGACCTTGGCAGCATCGGCAATTGAAAGTTGATGTTTCAAGATACCTATGAGTATACCGCCTAATATGTTCACAAGAACAATGATAATGCTCGCGATTGCATCGCCTCTTACAAACTTGGTTGCACCATCCATAGCGCCATAAAAGTCGGCTTCTCTTCTTATCGTTTCACGCCTTTGCCTTGCTTCCTGTTCGGTTATCAAGCCAGCGTTGAGATCTGCATCAACGCTCATCTGTTTTCCTGGCATTGCGTCGAGTGTGAATCTTGCAGCCACCTCGGCAATTCTTTCAGCACCACGTGTTATGACTATGAACTGAACGATCACAAGAATTATGAAAACCACAAGTCCAACTATGTAATCACCCTTGACAACGAATTCACCGAAGGTTCTTATGACCCTACCTTGAAAGTTCTCGCCTTCCAAGAGGATCAATCGAGTTGAAGCGACATTCAATCCCAACCTGAAAAGAGTGATAATCAACAACAGAGTTGGAAAAGATGACATATCAAGGGTATGTCTTATGTACATGGTGGAAAGCAGAATGACAAGGGAAAGTGCTATGTTGAGCAACTGAAAGAAATCCAGCAAGAAGTCTGGAATGGGTAAGATCATTATGAAAACTATAGCGACAACGAGAACGGCAACAAAGATGTCAACGTTCTTCACAAGAACACTCCCTTAACTCTAAATTATACCAAAATACTCGCTATCTCAAAGAGTAAACATAGGCTAAGATTTCAGCAACAGCATGATAAAGTCCTGGCGGAATTTGCTCTCCTACATCTATCATTCTGTAAAGCTGGCGGGCAACTTCGGGGTTTTGCACAATCGGTACACCGTTCTGCCTTGCTATCTCAACGATCTTATGAGCAACTTCATCAGCACCTTTTGCCACGACAACTGGTGCTTCCATTTCTGCAGAATCATACTTTATTGCGACTGCTATGTGTGTTGGGTTTGTTATAACCACATCTGCTTGCGGAACTTGCTGAAGCATTCTTCCTCTCGCAAGTCTTGCCATGATCTCTCTCTGTCTTCTCTTCACCTCTGGACTACCTTCGACCTCACGGTATTCTTCCTTCAACTCCTGCTTAGTCATTCGCAGACTCTTTTCGAATTCCCATCTTTGGTAAAAATAATCTACTATAGCGAGGACCAACAAAGCGATTGAACACTTGAACATCACTTCATACGCAAGATTGAAGACAATCTTCATCGAATCTGCTGTTTCCATATCGCTGTAGAGTGCAAATGAAGCGAACTTCGGCTTTATCACTGAATAAGCTACATAGCCAACGATGATCATCTTCAACACTGACTTGAACAATTCAAAGAGGCTTCTGAGGGAAAACATTCTCTTGAAACCTTCAACTGGGTTTATTCTCTTCAGATCGAACTTCAAAGGCTTAAAGGAAAACAGGAAACGTGTTTGTATCGCCCCAATCACAATTGCCGATATAGCAATGGAAAAAAACAGAACCACGAGAACCAAAAGAGGGTCCCTGAATGCATAGAGAACACGTGATGAGATCTTTTCAAGATCGTCGAAATCATCCAAACCCAAAAAGGTGGTACTTGCAGCAATAGAGAGATCGATTAATCTCTGCAGGACGAACCTCATGACAACAGTCGCAACCAAGAAAGCCACTGCCATGTTAAGCTCTCTGGAAAGTGCGACCTGACCTTCTTCACGTGCTTTTCTCTGCCTTCTGGGAGTTGGCTTCTCGGTTCTTTCTGGGTCAGCGAAGAGTTGCAGATCTATTTTGAAAAGATCTCCGTGAAGTAAGCCAAGAAATTCACCGTTTTTGCAGCAATCTGAGAAAAAACCTCTGCCCATACAGGTATCATCCCTACAAAGAGTATAAAGCCAACCAAGACCTTCAGTGGCATTCCAACCATGAACACGTTCATCTGTGGTACCAGTCTTGAGATTATCCCGAGCGCTATTGAAACAACTAGCATGAAGCCTATCATTGGTAAACCAATCTTCATCGCTATGACAAACATCTCCGTTGTTTTCTGAGTCAAAATCCCGACGAAATCGAAATTCGTAATGGTCTTGGATAAAGGAACCAGTTTCAGAGAGTCAACAACGGCCTGGTAAATCAGCAGATGACCCTTCAAAGCGACAAAGACAACAAGGCCCAAGGTGTACAAGATTTCGCCAGGTAATGGTACTTCTTCTCTCTGAGGATCGAAAACCGATGACATCGCAAAACCCATTTGGGTACCAAAGATCTCTCCTGCAACACTAAGCGCAACTATCGGCAGTACCGCTAGGAAGCCTATAGCAAGTCCAAAGGTGTAATTACCAAAGAGTGCGAGCGCGATTTCAGTTGGAGGTGTCTGCAAAGGGATGATCTCCTTTGACATGGGTAAGGATAACCATCCCAGCAAGACCACCAGCAGAATCTTCGCCTGCAGCGGTAGAAACCAATCGGCAAAGAACGGTGCTATTGTGAACATACCTGCTGTGCGTGTAACTATCAAAACCCAGCATAAAAACCTGTTCTCCAAGAACTCTCTGAATTCCAAATCAGATCATTCCCATGAATTTCTCCCACATCTCTTGTGCATACTCTATAAGCTTTTCAAACATCCAAGATCCCAAGAACATTATTGTGATGAGCATGAGTATTATCTTAGGTGCAAAGGTTAAGGTTTGTTCGTGTATTTGAGTAACGGCTTGAAAGATACTTATCACGAGGCCAACGATCAAGCTCACCAGCAAAACAGGTGTTATCACAACTATGACTGTTTGAATACCGTCCTTGAAGACATCTATGAACAAATCTAAGGTCATATTCGATCACCTCGCAAAACTCTTTACCAAGCCAGACACCAGTAGATCCCAACCGTTTACTGCGATGAAGAGCAGAACTTTGAATGGCAGTGAGATCAACACAGGAGGAATCATGATCATTCCCATACCGAGCAAAACACTTGCCACGACCATGTCGACAACAATGAACGGGATGTAAAGCAATACGCCCATTTTGAAACCTAACTCAAGCTCTCCGAGCACAAAGGCAGGTATAACAATGCTGTTTGGAACATCTTCGATCTTGTCGTACTTCTGCCCGAGACTCGAAGCGAGTAAGAAAACGTTGTCTTCGTTGTGATGATTCACCAATTCGTTAACCATGAAAACACGAACTCTCTGCATCATCCTTGAGAAAAGTTCCTGATAGCCTATCTCCGCTCTCATGTATGGTGAGATCGCGTTGTTGTAAATATCGTTCCACACAGGTTGCATTATAAAAAAGGTCAGAAAGAGAGCTAAACCGACGAGAACTTGCGCAGGTGGGGTTTGTCTTGTACCGAGTGCGTTTCTCAGAAAGGAGAACACAACGACAATTCTGGTGAAAGATGTAAACAAGATGATGATGCTCGGTGCTAAGGTGAGAACGGTCAAGATCAGAAGTATTTCAAGAGTAACCACCAAATCTCTTTGATTTTGCGCCGGTGAAATTCCAATACTAATCGAGGGGAAAGGTAATTCTTCCTGTGGTAGGATCATCGTCGGCATAAAGACAAGTATCAGAACTAATAACTTTCTCACTTCTCTTCATC
>JBBFME010000143.1:0-4816 GCA_037478695.1 Pseudothermotoga sp. | reverse complement strand
AAATCCAATGAAGTCGAACAAATGCACAAAAGCGGAAAGTACTTTGTACCCATTGTTATCGCATATGACGGCATAGCAGTAATAGTCAACCCAAATCTTGGGATCGATAACATTTCTCTGGAAACACTAAAAAAGATTTACACCGGAGAGATAACTGAGTGGAATAAAGTAGATCCAAAACTTCCCAACAAGCCAATAGTAGTCTACTCGAGAAACACAGCCTCAGGAACCTTTGAAACATGGGTTGAAAGGGTTTTGCATGGAGAGAAACTCAGTCCAAGAGTACAGATGCTTGAATCGTCTCAAGCAGAGATCGAGAGTGTGGTGAAGAATCAATTCGCAATTGCCTACACTGGGATGGGATATGTAACAGACAAAGTAAAGGCGCTGAAGGTAGAAGGTGTAGAACCTACAGTGCAAAATGTGTTGTTGGGCACTTACCCAATCAGCAGGCCTCTGTATGTTTTCATAGACTTGAGCAGGTTTGGCAATGTGTGGCCCGAGAAAGGCGTTGTGGCCAATTACGTAAAATTCATTCTCTCTCCAGAAGGGCAAAGATTAGTTAGGCAAGCTGGATACATTCCTGCGTACGGGACTGGTGATTGATGAAGAATTTCTCTTCGATTCTCTTTGTTTCTGTTGTATCGATTGCTGCCATCACCGTGGTGGCAGCCTTGTTTGGTATAGTCTTTTTCGTATCTTCTGAGTCTCTCAAAGCCATAAAAGAAGTGGGAACGGATTTGTTCTCTTCGAATTGGTATCCTGTGTGGAGTGAGCCAGAGTTTGGTATTTCAACAATGCTCTTGAATACTCTTCTGCTGACTCTGTGGACGAGTCTTTGGGTTTGGATCATCGGAGTCATTTGTGCTTTCTACTTACACCACTTTGCAAACGAGAATGAAAAAAAGATCATCCTCAGAACACTTGAGTATGTCAGTAGTATACCGTCTGTAGTTCTTGGGTTTTTCGGTGTAGTTGTAGTTGGTCCGATGTTGTTGAACCTCGGTGCATGGACAGCTCAGAACTTCCTCAACGCTTCCATCATGTTGGCAGTTTTGACTCTCCCCTACATGACAAGCCTGTCTTATCAATCTTTTGAAAAGGTCCCCAAGGAGATAATAGAAGGGTGTATTTCGCTCGGTGCAAGAGATTTGCATCTGATGTATGTCGAGATGAGGCATGCTCTACCTGGAATTGTGAACGCGATGATGTTGGTTTTCAATAGAATTCTCGGCGAAACCATGATAGTACTCATGGTGGCTGGAGGTGCAAACATTTTGCCAAGATCCTTTTTTGATCCCATTCGTCCCTTGACAGCGGCATTAGGAAGTGAGATAGGTGAAGTTGAAGTTGGAAGTCTCCACTACAGTTCGTTGTTTTTCATCGGTTTTCTACTGTTAATGTGTTCACTCTTGCTCAATATACTCACCAATTGTCTTGTCAGAAAAACAGAGAGATGGGTAAAGGGGTGATAGGGTGCGGTTGCTTTTTAGAATAGTCACTTACGTGGTTTTTGCCGCTTTGGCAACTGTGATAGTCACTATAATTCTCTCTGGTCTGACCTATCTCTTCAGGCCGGGTTTCTTCACACAGTTTCCAAAGTCGGGTATGAGTGAGGGGGGTATCTTTCCTGCGTTGATAGGTTCTTTGTTCCTCATTATCACGGTTCTTACTGTCACTGTGCCAATAGGGCTTCTCAGCACTATATTCATCAGTGAGTTTGCCCCTCGAAGACTTTCGATGATCTTTCAATCTCTTGTTGCAACGATGAACAGTATTCCTTCAGTGGTCTATGGTTTGTTCGGTCTAAGCCTTTTCTGTGTAAAGCTTGGTTTTGGTACATCTCTTATCTCTGCTTCGCTGACTTTGTCTACGATGGCTATTCCGTTTTTCATAAACGGTGCTGTTGAATTCACAAGAGCAGTGCCAAGAGAGTTGAGAGAAGGTGTGATAGCACTGGGTGCAAATAGACTCCAATCAGTCTTCATGGTTTTGAGGGCTGCTAAGAGCGGTTTACTCACGGCTTTGATACTCACCTTAGGCAGAGCTTTCAGCGAGACAGCCCCAATACTGGTGACAGGTGCCGTTTTCTATGCCACAAGATTGCCGAGTAAGCTTACAGATCCAGTTATGACTTTACCAACCAGTATCTACGCAATAGTTATGAACCTTGGAGAAAAGGCGCAATGGATGGCAAAAGGAATGGCGAGTTTAATGGTGCTGATAATGATAACCATATACACTGTCGTTCAGCTTTTAAGGAGGAGCAAGAATGAGTGATGTCTTCGAGATAGTTGATCTACAAGTCTTTTATGGAAATCAAAAGGTCTTGGACAGAATAAATGCCAAGATAAAACAGAATTGTATAACTGCCATCATGGGACCATCTGGATGTGGAAAGAGTACACTGTTGAGATGTCTTAACAGGTTGAACGATCTTGTTGTGGATTTTTCAATGAAAGGCGGTATATTCTACAAAGGTCAAGATATATACAGAATAAAGGATCTCCATGAATACAGAAAAAAGGTAACTATGGTCTTTCAAAGGCCGAATGTCTTCCCAATGTCGATCTTCGATAATGTGGCTTATGGACTGAAGATACAAGGGATAAAGAAAAAAGAGATCATAAGAGAAAAAGTTGAGATGGCGCTGAGAAAGGCATTTCTGTGGGATGAAGTGAAAGAGAAATTGAAAAAACCGGCAATTCAACTTTCTGGGGGTCAGCAGCAGAGGTTGTGCATAGCGAGGGCTTTAGCGATAGAACCAGAAGTAATCTTGCTCGATGAACCGACCTCGGCACTTGATCCAATTGCGACGACGAACATAGAAAGACTCTTAGAAACTTTAGCGGAGCAGTATACCGTTGTGATAGTAACACACAGCATGGGGCAGGCTTTAAGAATAAGTGATCAGGTAATGTTTTTATACCAAGGGCGTCTGATAGAATATGGTATAACCTCCGAGGTAGTCAAAGCACCAAATCACGAGATGACAAGACAATTCCTGACCGGGAAAATAGGTTAAGGGTGATGAAAATGACACATAGAACTGTGCACTACGAAAAAGAGGTTGAGTTTCTCAACGAGAAACTGACAGAGTTTTTGACTGGAATCGACAGTTTGTTCGAAAAAACACTTTTCGCACTTCAGTCTTCTGATGAACGTATCATAAGAGAAATTGAGGAGCTGGATGATTATTTCGACCAACTCGATCTGACGATACAAACTACTGCCTTTGACACGATTGCCAAATATCAACCATTAGCAGACGATTTGAGATTTTTGGTTGCGATCATCGGCCTTTCGATAGACCTCGAAAGAATTGCAGACGAATGTGTCAACATAGCACAGCTCAGTAGACACCTCCAACGCGGAATGGAAAGTTTCACTTCCTGGAAAACCCTCAACGAGATGACGAAGATCATCTTGGTAATGCTCAAACAGACTGTTGAGGCTGTCTTAGAGAAAGATCTGAACTTGGCGATAAAGGTGTGGAAAAAGGACGATGAAGTTGATAGATTGCACAACGAAGGTCATGAGAATCTCATAGAGCTTGCCTGCCAAGAGAGTAACCCCAGAATGATGAGAGTTTATCTTGAGGAAGCCTTTTTGATAAGACATCTCGAGAGAATAGCGGACCATCTCACAAACGTCTGCGAAAGACTCTATTTCATGCAAACTGGTAAACAACTCAAAGAGTTGTTCAAGGCTGAAAAATTTCAAGGTAAAAATATAGAATAGTTCAAAGATCTACATCTTTCCCCTCGCCACCCTTGGTGGAAATGGAGTGCCTGTTCAAGAATCATCAATTTATTCGTTAAGATGTTGATTCAAAATTGTAGTAAGCTTGTGGATATAAGAACAAAAGATTTTAGAGGGGAAAGAGAGATGAAACACTCCAAGGCAGTTGTGTATTCATTAGTTGCTGCAACTTTGTGGAGCTTAGGTGGAATACTCATCAAACTGGTACAGTGGAATCCAATAGCAATAGCTGGTGCAAGGAGTGCCATATCTGCCTTGGTTATTCTGCTTTATGTGAGAAAACCAAAATTCACTTGGAAATCAGATCAAATTTTGGCTGCCCTTTTTTATGCTGCTACCGTTTTGTTATTCGTTTCAGCCAACAAATTCACAACTGCAGCGAATGCAATTCTTCTTCAGTATGGATCGCCAGTTTATGTTGCTATCTTTGGTTCTCTCATCTTGAGAGAAAAGACGAAGATCGCTGACTGGATAACAATAGCACTTGTGATCTGCGGCATTTTTCTTTTCTTTGTGGACAAGCTTGGTCCTTCGAGTTTTGCAGGCAATGTGATGGGTGTTTTGAGTGGAGTTTCATTTGCTTTTTTGATCATCTTTCTTCGCAAACAAAAAGATGCTTCACCCATAGAGTCAACGATCATGGGAAACATATTGACTGCGATAATAGGATTACCGTTTATGTTCAGAGGTAGTCCTGACCTAATCAGTTGGGTTGGACTCGTCCTGCTTGGTGTTTTTCAATTGGGCTTGTCTTATATTTTCTACTCAATTGCCATAAAGCACATCACTGCGCTTGAAGCGATACTGATCTCAGTGGTTGAACCCATACTCAATCCCATCTGGGTTTTCTTGGCAACCGGTGAAAAACCAAGCGCATGGGCATTCATTGGAGGAACGATCATACTCACTTCTGTGACGCTCAGGTATGCTTTACAAAAATTACCCAAAAACCCATCCCTTTCAAGTGATCGTGATTGATGACTATTAACTTCTTTTCAGTGTGCTGTTCTATACTCACTCAACGCTGAAGATCGTCAAATAGATGACCAAGACT
>JBBFME010000142.1:0-4829 GCA_037478695.1 Pseudothermotoga sp. | reverse complement strand
CTTTGTTACCTGCTTTTAACGCCAACTCTGAGATAGGCACTCGAATGATTCTCGCACTTACACCGTCGATTTGTGAAGATGAATCGACAAAAACAATCGTGTCTTTGCCTATTCGATCTGCGACCCTTGTAATGTGTCCAACGCCAGGTGAAAGGGAAAAGAGAAGGTCTATTTTTCTGCGAAATGCCCTTACGGGAGTATCACTAATTCTTATCAAAGTTGAGTTGCTGCCACCTCTTACACGTGACATGTATTCTTTGTATGAAAAAACATTCAAACCATAACTCTTCAAAATCCTTGGGAAAAGATTTTCAATCGTCTGAATGCCTTGACCAGCTTCACCACAGATGAGAACAGAAAGCTCCACAAAAACACCCCCAATGTTTCAAAAAACCCCGGCAGCGCCGGGGTTTTCTCATCACTCAACGGTGATCTTCAAACTACTTTCCCAAAGGCCGTGTATGTTGCAGTATGAAAGTGCAAGGAGTGTTCCAGACTTGTTCAGTTTGATCCAAGTCTTGACGAACGGTTCTGTGTAGACTTCACCCGTGTTGGGACCTTTCACAGATTCGCCGTGTACGTTGAACTCGAAGTTGCCTATTTCGTACACATATGGGTCACCATCTGGCTGGAAGAACAGCTTTATCCACTTTATGTGATGTTCCGTGGTGTTGGGATGTGGTATTTCTTTACCAACGCAGACTGATATTTCTGTCTTTTCACCCTTCTTGACCTTCTCAGGAGCTTCTATAACTGGTACATGTTTTTCTTTCTTGAAATCTTCTGATTTGATGAAATCCGCAAGTTTCATAACCTTCCCTCCTTCACACAGAAAATTCTACGTACATCTTCTTTGCAGTACCACAGACAGGACACTTCTCAGGTGCCTCGTTTTCTACCGTGTGGCCACAAACTGGACAAATGTAAATCTTGTTGGTTGGGTAGTCTTCATTCTTCTCGGCAAGCTTTTTAGCCAATTTGTACATTTCGGCGTGGATTTTTTCGGCCTCCCAAGCGTATTTCGTGCTTCTCTCTGCTCCCTTTTCTTGCTGAAACTGTGCGACTGTGTTATAGACGGGGTACATTTCGTTGATCTCAAAGGTTTCACCATCAATGCATTGCTGAACGTTGTCCTTCATTTCCTGATAGATCTTGCCAAGTTCTCTGTAATGGTTTCTTGCGTGTACAAATTCTGCGTGGGCTATAGCTCTAAAGAGGTTGGCAAGCTTTTTCAAACCCTTTCTTTCGGCCTCGTCTGCAAAGATCAAGTACTTCATGTGAGCCATACTTTCACCTGCAAAGGCATCTTCCAAGAACCTCTTGGTCATATCTCTCATGGCAACACCCCCTATTGTTTATTCTATTGTACATCACTTTACCTGTTGCAAGTGTGTTGAAATTGGTATTACACCAATTGGTAATCTTATCTTACCATGAATGCAATGTCTGGAATTCGAATTCGTGAAAAGATTGCATGACAACACTGCCTTTTGTTTTGAGATTCCTGCGAATTCTTGATGTGGAACATCGTTATGTAACAGTGGCAAGATATTTTTACTGTTCAAAGAAGAAAAGTCTTTGAGCGTGCAGTTATGTGCTGTAGCTCAGTGTTGAAAACCTTTTCCCGCCTCCACAGGAATACAAAAATGGAGTTGTTTGTTAAGTAAACATAAGGTTACTGAGAGACAACATCACGAAAGTACTGTTTGCATATGTATTAGAAATCGTTTGCTTGAGAAGTGTTGTCGTTTGAACATTACGAGATGTGGTTGTATAATGTAAACACCACAGATAGCGGAGCGGTGTAAGTGGAATGGATACATGTTCCAGTCATGGCAAAAGAAGTATTAGATTACTTTGGTAATTTGAGTGGTGTATTTCTTGATTGTACAGTGGGCGCAGGTGGTCATTCAGAAGCGATCTTAACCAATATCGAAGGCAGCGTGGTTGTAGGTTTAGATGTTGATGAGGTCGCACTCAGTTTAGCGAAGCGAAGATTAGCTGAGTTCATAGCTCAAGGAAGATTCTTCTTAGCGAAGTCTTCGTATGTCAACGCGAGAGATGTGCTAAAACAACTCAAAATGGCGTCAGTCAGTGGAATAATCATGGACCTTGGCATGTCCACGCTGCAGTTGTCAGATGGCAAGCGTGGTTTTGCGTTTTCTATGGATGGACCACTCGATATGCGTATGGATAGGACTCAGGAGTTCACAGCCTATGATCTTGTGAACTCTTGGACAGAGGAACAATTGCGAAGGTTGTTCTTCGAGTACGCCGAGGAAAAGCGTTATGCACGGCGTATTGCTGCTTTTATAGTTAGAAACAGGCCCATAAAGAGTACCTTGGAACTTGCAAATGTGGTGGCAAAAGCCTTGCCAGTAGAAGAAAAAAGAGCTCGAAAGAGACACTTTGCTACACGGGTCTTTCAAGCGATTAGAATAGCTGTAAACAACGAACTGGAGAATCTGAAGACATTTCTTTCATATGCGCCGGAGTTGTTGGAAGGTGGCGGGCGTATTGCAGTCATTTCTTTTCATTCTTTGGAAGACAGGATAGTGAAAGAAGCCTTTAGATCGAACAGTAACTTAGTGGTGTTAACAAAGAAACCCTTGAGACCTTCTCAAGAGGAGGTCAAGGTTAATCCAAAGGCAAGAAGTGCAAAGCTGAGAGTAGCGGAGCGAAAGTGAGAGGAGGAGGGGGTTTGGCCCTCGCGAGAACCAAAGCGAAGCGAAGTTCACAGGTTATCACGCGCACCTTGGTTAAGGACCTTAGTAAGTTGACTCTCCTGATCTTCTTCATTGGAGCAATAGTTTTGATGTCCTTCCCAATCGTACAGTTTGCAAGACTCTCTGCTAATTTGTCTCGAGAAAACAGAGTCTTGGAAACCAAGATCATTGAACTCCAGCAACAGATTCAGCAGCTCGAAAACGAGCGATCGTTGATGTTTGTCAACTACGAGATTGTGAGAACAGGAGAGCATGAGAGATAGTGTATCCAGGTTGCGCGTAAAATTAATAGTTCGTGCGGCTGGTATCGTCTGCGTCCTGATGATTTTGTTTTTCTATTTCAGGGGTTCCGCGGCGTATTCGCCTGCGTATTGGAGTGTTCGAATACCCGCATTGCGTGGCAAAATACTTGACAAGAATGGCAGATTCTGTGCACTTGATGAAATTTTTTATGTTGCCTATCTCGATGTTCGATTTCTCAAATCCCGCTATTCTGACAGGTTAGACGCGCAACTCACTCTCCTGCTGAAGAATTTCAATCTTCCTCTTAATAAGGATGACATCTTGAAAGGCTCGGTCAATTTCATAAAACTTTCTGAAGACAAGAATCGAGAATCGATTGTTGCTAAGATTCCCACTTCTCTCATACCATTTGTGTCCATAGAGATGCAGACGAGGAGAAATCAAGTAAAAGAATATGGTATCGATAAGATCCTGGGTAAAGTCATCGATGGGCATGGTATCGGAGGAGTAGAGGAAAAACTCGATGAAGTCCTCTCGAAAAGAAAAGACGGCAGGTTCCTACTTAGATACCAAGGATTTATAACCTTGTCACCGAAGATAGATAGAGTTATCAGTCCCATAGACGGGAAAGATATAAAATTATCCATAGATATAGATTTACAGAGGATTTGCTTCACGGAGATAAAGAAAGCCGTTGAAGAAAACAAAGCGATCGCCGGCGGAGTAATAGTGATGGAAACAAAGACGGGTAAAATCAGGGCAATAGCTACTACAAGAGAATGGAACGATACCGTAATGGGATATTTTGAACCTGGATCTGCAATGAAGCCAATTGTCTATTCTATTGCTTTGGAAAACAACATAATTGTACTGGAAGATACCTTCTATTGTCCTGGTAGTATCAAGCCGGTTGAAGATTTGGATATAACCGTGAGAGATTTAGAACCTCATGGAAAAGTAGATGTGAGAAAAGCTCTGAGTGTATCTTGTAATACCGCAACCATTCTCATTGCAAGGAAAATCAAAGAACAGCTCGGTGATTTTCAGTTCTATGAATGGCTCAGAAAATTCGGTTTTGGAGAGAAGACCAATGTCGAGTTGGCAGGTGAGATTCCCGGAATCTTGAGAAAACCAGAGGAATGGTCAAAGATTGACTTTGCCATGGCTTCGATAGGGCATGGCATAGGGACACCCGCCTTGCAATTTCTCGCCGCTTTCAACACGATTGCCAATAAAGGTGAGTATGTCACTCCTTCAATCTTAGAAGACAGCGTAGTGAATAAGAGAAGAGTTATAAGTGAAAAGACAGCCACTGAAGTCTCGAAGATGCTTCGCGGTGTTGTTGAGGAAGGAACAGGAATCAGAGCGCAAGTTCCCGGGGTCAACGTTGCCGGCAAGACAGGTACGGCACAAAAGATCGCCGCGGGGGAAGGGAAGTATTTTTCCATTTTCGCAGGTTTCTTTCCTTATGAAGATCCGCAGTACACGATAATCGTTTATCTCGATGAGCCATCGGCTGAGAAATACCTTGCCGGTGAAGTAGCTGCTCCTGTTTTTTCGAAGATCGTTGCGAAGATGAAGGAGCTTTCCAAAGAATACTTGATCAGTTATCCGAAAGATATGATTCCAAACTTGAAAGGAATGAGTTTGAAAGACGCACTTTTCATTTTGAACGATCTTGGTGTTAAAGATATACAGATAAAAGGGACTGGAGTTGTAATAGAGCAGTATCCTGAGCCTGGTTCTACCGATCTGAGTAAAGTTCTTTTGATTCTACAATGATCTTGACCGTTGATCCCCCTTGATGATATAATTTACTGGCATTGGGAGGTCGTCTAATGGTAGGACAGCGGACTCTGG
>JBBFME010000141.1:0-5056 GCA_037478695.1 Pseudothermotoga sp. | reverse complement strand
CAGTGAAACACCTCTCTCCTTTTAAATAGAGCTTCATTGCTTCTCTGCGACACAGTCTGCAAGCTGGTCCAGTGTATCTTGCCATTGCATTCCCTCCTTTAGACTCTGCGTTTCTTCTTTGGCCTGCAACCGTTGAAAGGTATAGGTGTTACGTCCTTTATGTTGTCCACCTCAAGGCCAGCTGCTTGAAGCGTTCTGATTGCCGCTTCGCGGCCAGAGCCAGGTCCCTTAACCAAGACATCAACACGCTTAATGCCAAGTCTCAAAGCCTCTTTTGCAACCTTGTCGGCAGCGAGCTGAGCGGCATAAGGTGTACCTTTTCGGGTACCTTCAAAGCCTACCGTACCGCTGCTTGCCCAGAGTATCGTCGAACCGTCAGCATCAGACAAGGTCACTATCGTGTTGTTAAAAGTAGACTTTATGTGAACGATTCCCTTGTCGGTTAAGATTTTTCTCTTTTTCTTTCCTTCTGATCTCTTCGCCATAATCAGCCCTCCCGTATCAGACTGCCTGTTCCTTCTTCTTCGTCTTTATCCTACTCGGTCTTGGTCCTTTTCTGGTCCTGGCATTGGAACGAGTCCTTTGACCTCTAACCGGCAGCCCAAGTTTGTGCCTTAAGCCTCTGTAACAGCCAATGTCGATCAATCTCTTTATGTTTCTGTTCACCTCTGTTTTCAGTTCGCCCTCGACTTTGTAATGGTCCTGGATGAATTTGGTTATCTTACTGACTTCCTCGTCGGTGAGATCTTTTACTCTTTTGTCTGGATCAACGCCAGTGTTTTTTAGAATTTCAAAAGCTCTTGTCTTGCCGACACCGTAGAGGTAAGTCAAGGCAACAAAACATTTTTTATTTCCGGGTAACTCCACACCCATTACACGTGCCATTCATTTCCCTCCTTGCCTTCAACCTTGTTTCTGATTGTGCTTCGGGTTTGCCTTGCATACGATCAGAACGCGACCTCTTCGACGAACAATTTGGCAGTGCTCACATCTCTTTTTCACAGAAGATCTCACTTTCATATTTTTCAGCTCCTTTCTTCATCTTCTTCTCCCTTTTTGTCCAACTTTTTTCTATACACAATTCGTCCTTTTGAGAGATCATATATTGAAAGTTCAACTACAACCCTATCACCTGGGAAAAGTCGTATGAAATTTTTCCGCATTCTTCCCGAGACTTGTGCAAGAATCTTGTGCCCGTTGTCGAGCTCTACCAAGAAAGTTGCGTTTCTTCGTGCTTCTGTTATAGTTCCTTCCATTTTGATAACGTCTTCCTTCGGCATTTCACCACCTCTTAAAACTGAGTCAAAACACGCACGCCGGCATCTGTAACAAGAACAGTGTGTTCAAAGTGCACACTTCTCTTCCCATCTGTCATTACAACAGTCCATCCATCATCGAGCGTTGATACCTGCCAGTCTCCTTCGCAGATCATTACCTCTATTGCCAAAGTCATACCTGATGATAACTTTACACCAGTTCCTGCTTTTCCATAATTCGGTATCTCCGGCTCTTCGTGAAGTTGCCTTCCTATGCCATGTCCTACGTAGTCTCTGATGACGTTGAACCCATTTGACTCGACGAAGGTTTGTATCGCATAAGAGATATCGCCTACCCTGATTCCATCTTTCACAACTGCTATTGCCCTTTGAAGTGCTTTTTCTCCTGTCTCTATCAATCTCTTGCCAACCTCATCTACATCTCCTACCACATAAGTAACAGCGCCATCGCCGTAATAACCGTCATACACTGCACCAACATCGATAGAAACCAAATCTCCTCTTGTGAAGACTTTACTCTTCAGAGGTGCGCCGTGTAAGACTTCCTCGTTCACCGAGACACAAGTTGCATACTTGTAACCTCTGTATCCCTTGAAAGCCGGTTTTACATTCATTTCCTTGAATCTGGCAAGGACAAAATCCTCAACATCATGAGCATTTGCACCTTCGCGTACAACATCTCTGACTTCGTTCAATACAACAGCAACTGCACGACAAGCTACCATCATGTTCTGAAGTTCCGCTTCCGATTTAACCCTTATCAAGTTCTCACCTTTTCTAATCTATCAAGTACCTTTCTTACCAGGTCTTGGTGGTCGATCTCCGAATCCACTTGGATCAAGATTCCCTTTTGCCGGTAGTAATCAACCAAAGGTTCAGTCAACTCATGATAGAGTCGATATCTTCTCTTTACTACCTCTTCTTTATCATCGTCTCGGATTACAACCCTGACCTGACAATCGTCGCAAAGTTCATCGTTCTTGGGAGGCATCGAAATCATGTTGTATATTCTACCGCATTTTGGACAGACTCTTCTGTTCGTAAGCCTTCTAACAACAACCTCCTCACTTATTTCTAAGGAAATCACTGCATCGAGTTTTGCAGACATCTTAGACAGAATTGTGTCCAGCGCGATAGCCTGTGGAACCGTTCTCGGGTAGCCGTCGAATATGAATCCATTTCGGCAGTCATCTTTTCTCAGTCTTTCCTCCACAACTTGGTTAACGATTTCATCAGGAACAAGTGCACCAGATTGAATGATATTTTGAACCTTCCGCCCCAACTCCGTGCCAGCAGCCACAGCTTCTCTGAACATGTCCCCTGTTGAAATGTGAGGTATGTTCAGATGATTCACCAAGTCCTTGGCGAGCGTACCCTTTCCTGCTCCTGGTGCCCCAAGCAAGACCAATCTCATCTTCCTTTTATCCTCCCCTTCTTGATGAAACCCTCATAATGCCTCATGATCAGGTGAGCTTCCATTTGCTGTAACACATCTAATGCTACACCCACCGCGATCAGAGTCGATGTACCTCCTATCACTATGTCCACTTTGGTAACGCCTTCAACCAAATGGGGCAGTAAGGCGATGACAACCAAGAAAACTGCACCCATGAAGGTTACCCTGTTGACTATTTTTTGTATGTATTCCTCCGTTGGTTTGCCCGGTCTTATACCAGGTATGAATCCTCCATATTTTCTCACGTTTTCTGAGACATCATGTGGATCAAACACAACAACACTGTAAAAATATGTAAAGAAGAAAACCAAGACACCATACAGTATGATGTACATAGCACTACCGGGACCAACTAAACGCCTCAGAAACTCCCAGTTTGCCATTTGTGCAATTGCAGCCGGAATCATCAATATTGCACTTGCGAAAATTATGGGTATCACTCCACCTTGGTTGACCTTCACAGGTATATAAGTGGATGCACCGCCATAAACCCTTCTACCTGTCACTCGAGTCGCATACTGTATGGTAATACGTCTTTCAGCCTGCTGTACGTATATCACACCAGCAACTGTTATCAAAGCAATCGCGATGAGGAAAATCCATCCGAAGACGTTGAGTCTTCCAAGCAAGATTCTGGCAAAGTAATTTGGGTATCTTGCCACTATACCAGCGAAGATCAATATAGAAATACCGTTTCCTATACCCTTCTCGGTGATCCTGTCACCGAGCCAGAGCAAAAACATCGTTCCAGCAAGCATTGAAACAGTCGAGATCATCACAAAAGCAAATGGATTGATACCGTAAGAAACTATATCTGGATTCTGTCTGACAAGACTGAAGGAAACTATGAACGACTGAAAAGCACCCAGTACAACTGTTAAGTTGCGTGTATACTGCGCAAATTTCTTTCTTCCCTCTTCGCCCTCTCTGAGCATGTCACGAAGTTTCGGTATCACAGAAGACAGAAGCTGTAGAACAATTGAAGCGTTGATGTATGGCGTCACGCTCATGGCAAAGATGGAGAAGTTTTCCAAAGCACCACCTGTGAAAACGTCGTAGAAGCTGAGTATGCCTCCTGCCGCGGTTTCGCCAAATCTCTTGAAAGCTTCGCCCCAAGCCTGGATGTTTATCCCTGGAATGGGAACGTAGATACCTAGCCTGAAAACGATCAAAGTGGCAATCGTGAACAAAATCCTATCCCGCAATTCAGGTATCCTGAAGGCGTTTTGCAATGCTTTCCACACGCTATATCACCTCTGCCTTACCACCAACCATCTCTATTGCCTTCTTGGCGGCCTTGCTGAATGCGTGAGCTTTGACCGTAAGTGGTTTCGTCAATTCGCCATTGCCGAGTATCTTTATCCCGTCTCTTATGTTTTTGACCAAACCTTTCTTGATGAGTGTCTCTGGGGTGACTTCTTCGTTGGTTTCAAATCTCTCTTCGAGAGTTCTGAGATTGACCACAACATAATTCTTATGAGTGAAACTCTTGAAACCAACCTTCGGTAATCTTCTATGAAGTGGGGTTTGTCCACCTTCTAACCACAGATGGACCTTTCCAGAACCCCTGGATTTTTGACCCTTGTGTCCTCTTCCACCTGTCTTGCCAAGTCCAGAACCAATTCCACGTCCAACCCTCTTCGGTTTCTTCATCGAGCCTGGTGTTGGCTTGAGATCTTCAAGTTTTAGCATAGCTCATTCCTCCTTCTGCTCTATCTCTTTCACACAGACCAAATGCCTGATCTTGTTTATCATTCCTCTGATCTGAGGATTGTCTTCCTTGACAACTATGTCGTGAAGCTTTTTCAGACCGAGCGCCTTCACAGTCTGTCTTTGATCGTATTTGTATCCAACTGGACTTCTGACCAACTCAATTGAAATCTTGGACATCCTCAGACCTCCTTTCTTGCACCGCGCAAGACCTGACCTATCGTTACATCGCGCATCTTAGCGGCCTTATCTGGAGACACTAAGGCTTTCAAACCGTTTAGTGTGGCGAGAGCCAAATTGACAGCTGTAGACGATCCGAGCGACTTGGTCAATATATTCTGTATACCGGCCAACTCAACTACTGCTCTCACAGTGCTGCCAGCGATGATACCAGTACCAGGTGCAGCGGGTTTCAGCAGTACCTTCGATGCATCTTGCTTTCCAACAACCTCATGAGGTATTGTGCTCTTGTAAAGTGGAACATCGACCACAGCTGCGCGTGCCGCACTGATAGCTTTTCTGATTGCCTCTGGAACTTCTCTTGCTTTCCCTAAACCTACTCCGACCTTACCTTTTCTGTTTCCAACAACTGCGAGAACTCGAAAACTCAGGG
>JBBFME010000140.1:0-5076 GCA_037478695.1 Pseudothermotoga sp. | reverse complement strand
GAAGAAACTTGCCGTAGTGGCGATAGGTGGCAATGCGGTGAACAGACCAGGAGAAAAACCAACGGCAGAAAACATGTTCAAGGCGCTTACAGAGGCAATGGGATACCTTGTTGAAATGCTTGACGAGTACGACGTAGTGATCACCCATGGTAACGGACCTCAGGTTGGTAATATCTTGATCCAACAAGAGATGGCAAAAGAAGTCATCCCGCCCTTTCCAATCGATGTGAACGACGCGCAGACTCAGGGAAGTCTTGGGTACATGATAGCCCAAGCTCTCAGAAACAATCTTGCACGCAAAAACCTATCGCGTGAAATTGCGGCAGTTGTCACTCAAATTGTCGTTGACAAGAACGATAAAGCTTTTCAAAATCCAACTAAACCGGTCGGACCTTTCTACACGAAACAAGAGGCGGAAAGACTCGCAAGAGAAAAAGGATGGATCATGAAAGAGGACGCAGGAAGAGGTTACAGAAGGGTTGTTCCATCACCAAAGCCTCTTGAGATAGTGGAAAAGGAAGTAGTTAGAATGCTTTTGAAAAACGATGTGATAGTCATCGCCGCCGGTGGAGGTGGGATACCGGTGATCAGAGAAGATGGAACTCTGAAAGGCGTGGAAGCCGTCATAGACAAAGACCGAGCAAGTGCACTTCTTGCGATCGAGATCAATGCCGATTTGTTCATGATACTCACCGGCGTTGAAAAGGTTTCGCTCAACTACGGAAAACCAAACCAAGAAGATTTAGATGAACTGAGTGTTGATCAAGCTCAAAAATATCTAAAAGAAGGTCAGTTTCCCGCCGGGAGCATGGGACCAAAGATAGAATCTGCGATAGATTTTGTGAAAGCTACGGGAAAAGAATGCATCATAACAGATATGGCAAAGCTAATGTCAGCTTTGAATGGTGAGACTGGCACTCGAATAAGAAATTGAATTCAAAGGGGCACGAAAGTGCCCCTTTTCATTTCACAACAATTACCATTACGGTGTGTACAGAAAGACTGTTCTTCTCGCCAATCGCAATCATTCCAAAGCCCAGCGGCTTTGAAGGCAAGTCTATGCCAAATATTTTTGAAATCAAAGTGTGGAGTACATCTGGGTTTTCGATTCTGATTATTTCTGAATCAACTAAATTCCACAGAATAGATACCCTCAAATAACCACCGGACAATGGCTGAAGTGGGTTTGGCAGATCACTCTGAACCTTGATGAATCTGGAATAACTCACCGTCCATGATATAGCCGATCTTGTGTTCGTATTGTACAAGAGTATAGTCTTTTCCCGTATCTCGTTGGGCGAGAAAACCAAAATCTGTGGTTGTACAACCAAGCTGGGTCTTTTCGATTCATCTGGAAGCTGCAGAAGTTGCTGCGAAAGCATGACCTGGCAGAGACACAGGGCGATGAGGATAATCCACCTATAGTTTTTCATGCAAATCCCCCCTAAGTTGTAACTTTTACCGGAGGGAGATTAGAAAACGATTAGAACCTTTTTCCGGCAGAAGTCAATGTTAAGTGTGTTTTGCCAAAAATCGTGGTTTCCTAAACAAGGCAGTTTCAGTGAGATAGCAGAAGAAAAGATGAGAAAGAATGAGATATCAAGTTCTTTTGGTCGATTTCCTACCGGATTGTGTTTGTAATACGAACTAAGCAGCCATATTCGATTTTGCAAGTTGGGTGGAAATATTATAACATTACTATGTAATCCTATCTCATGGGGAGGTGTATTTATGAAAAGGTTGCTGCTGTTCTGTGTTGGTCTTGTCTTAGTTTTCAGTAGTGTAGTCTTTGGTGCTTACGAAATCGCATTCATCGTGAAAGCAACGGACTCCGATTTCTGGCAGTACACCATCGTCGGCGCAAAGAACGCGGAAAAGGATCTGCAGGGTTTGGTGAAGGTTACGGTTTATGGTCCACCTTCCGAAGCAGACATCGACAAACAAGTCGCGATTTTGGAAGATGTCGTTAGGAAGAAACCGGACGCAATAGTCATATCTTCAACCAGTTCACAAGCAACGGCTCCCGCTCTGAACAAGGCATTCCAACAGGGAATCAAGGTAATCCTGATCGACAATTTTGTTTATGACACAGGTTACAACTCCTTCTTGGCAACAAACAACAAAGTCGGTGGTGGACTTGCCGCAGAAAAAGTGGACTTGCCGCAGAAAAAGTTGTTGAACTCCTCAAAAAAGCTGGCAAGCCCTTAAAAGGCAAAGTAGGTCTCATCAGTTCAATGGCTGGCGTTCAGGTTTTGATAGACAGAGATGATGGCTTTGTCAGCAAACTCAAAGAACTTGCACCTGGCCTCGAAATACTCCCGACAAGGTATGTTGATAATGACATTGCAAAAGCCGCTGCTGCAACTGAAGACCTGATAACAGCCTATGGAAATGATCTTGTCGCCATATTTGCGGACAACAATCATACCGGTGATGGCGTAGCAAGGGTCATTCAAGAAAGAAAACTCCAGGACAAGATTATAGCAGTGGCATATGACTCTGATCCTCAGGAAGTAGAAGCACTCAGAAACGGCAGCTTGAAAGCCTTGATAGTACAGGATCCACATGGTATGGGATACAAAGGTGTTATGTTTGCATTCATGGCTATACATGGAGAGCCACTCCCACTGTATTTTGACACAGGTGTCTATGTGGTCACCAAGGAGAACATGGATAGCCTTACCTGGGCTCTCGATCCGTTCCAGAGGAAAAGGTATTGAGAAACACGCGGTAGATTTGGGGGGGGTTAATGCCCCCCTATTTGTCATTATGTTATTTTGCTCAAGGGAGAAGATGCCTGTGGACAACTTTGATATAGGCAAAATCTTTGACAGTACGTTGCTGACACCTGATATCAGATGGAATGAAATAACTGAGTTCGTCGATAAATCCATAGAGTGTGATGTCCGAGGTATAGCAATTCCCTGGTACGCTCTTGATTATGTTTTGCAGAAGGTGATAGGTACAGACATAAGAATCGTCGTGGGTGTAGATTTTCCCTTAGGTTACAGTCCTCTACGGGCAAAACTCAATGAGATAGATTACTATGCATCGATGAGCGAGAGAATAACAGACTTCGACGTGGTTGTGAATATTTCTGCAGTTAAATCAGCCAACTGGAATTACGTGAGAGAGGAAATAGCAACGGTAGCTGGTTGTATCAAAGATCATGGTCGTCTATGTAAGATCATCATAGAGGTTTCAAGATTGACGCGAGATGAGATCACCAGAGTCTGCGAGATTATGTTGCAAGTGCCAGAAGTTGATTATATAAAAACTGGAACGGGTTTTGGGCCAAGAGCAACGACTTTGGAGGACGTGGCAGTAATTCGCTCAGTGGTTGGTGACATGAAGAAGATCAAGGTATCTGGAGGTGTCAAGACTTTGAAACAAGTGGAAGATTTCTTGAATGCTGGTGTCAGTTTGTTTGGTAGCAGCTCGGCGATACAGATCATACAAGAATTTCGTAGCAAAAGAGGGGGAATAAGTTAATGGAATTGTTAAAACTGGAAGGGGTGAGCAAATCATTTCCAGGGGTTCAAGCTTTGGATCAAGTCAATTTGGCTATCAATGCAGGAGAAATCAGGGGATTAGTAGGCGAAAACGGTGCAGGAAAGTCCACTTTGATAAAGATAATAACAGGTGCATATGAAAAAGATTCTGGAAAGATTTACTTCATGGGGAATGAAATCAAACGGAATGATCCAATAAATTCAATAAAACTCGGTATTTTTGCGGTTTATCAAGATGTGATGATTGCACCTGATATAAGCATAGCAGAGAATTTCTTTTTGGGTTCTCATCCGAGCTATTTTGGCATAGTTAACTGGAAGAAGATGATGCGTGAAGCACAGAAATTTCTTGATGAAATAGGACTAAGGGTTGATGTACGTTCTGATATCAAGAATCTGAGTTTAGCACAAAAAGAGATGGTGACCATCGCGAAAGTTCTGCTTCGAGAACCAAAGTTGGTTATTTTTGACGAGCCAACAGCTGTATTGACAGAAAATGAGAAGAAATTACTCTTTGACCTGATTAGAAGACTGAAAGCCAAAGGTGCTGGAGTGATATACATATCTCATAACTTAGAAGAGGTATTCGAAATTTGCGACACTGTCACAGTACTAAAGGATGGGAAGTTGGTTGGCACGTACAAAATCGAAGAGATAAAAGGAGTAGAAAATTTGATTCCACTCATGGTGGGTAGGAAGATTGAAGACATGTATTTCAAGCAGACTGTCGAGAGAGGTCAAAAGCTGCTGGAGGTTCAGAACTTAACTGGTTTGAGATTCAAAGACGTTTCCTTTGTGCTTTCATCGGGGGAGATATTGGGATTCTACGGATTGGCAGGTGCTGGTAGAACGGAAATAGCAAGAGCCATTTTCGGAGCCGACAAAATCATTTCCGGTTCGATTCTTGTTGACGAACAAAAAGTTACAGTGAAGAATCCCAAAGATGCAATAGATCTTGGCATAGGGTATCTTCCGGAAGATCGCCGACTTCAAGGAATATTCGGTTTACAGAGTGTAGATTTCAATATCAATATGGTGAACTACCGCGATTTGCTCCGCAAGTTTCTGTTGTTCGTAGATCACAACAAAGCAAGAGAACTTTCCAGCAAGCTCGTGGACAAACTGTCTGTCAAAACACCGAGTATCAGTCACCCTATATATCAATTGAGTGGTGGAAATCAACAAAAGGTCGTCTTGGCAAGATGGTTGAGTCGGTTTGCGAATGTCCTTATTCTTGATGAACCGACAAATGGGATAGATGTAGGTGCCAAGGCTGAGATCTATAGGCTTATCGGTGAGGTTGTGAAACAGGGCAAGGGCGTTATCTTTATTTCTTCGTATTTACCAGAGCTGATTGGCATTTGTGACAGAATTCTGGTGATTTCAAATGGAAGAGTGGCTGGAGAAGTATCTCGTGAAGAATTTTCAGAAGAGCGTTTGCTGGCTTTGGCAATGAAATACACAACGAAAAGGGAGGATGTTGCGTGAAACAGGTGGATCTTAGCAGAAAAAGAGCAGTTCTGGGGGAACGGAACCTTTTGATAGTTTTTGCTGTTTTGATCGT
>JBBFME010000139.1:0-5076 GCA_037478695.1 Pseudothermotoga sp. | reverse complement strand
TTCCTTTCCTTCAACTGCCTCGCGTGTCACTACGACCTTCTCGACATCCTTAGAGGAAGGAAGTTCAAACATCACATCTATCATCACTTCTTCAAAGACGCTCTTCAAAGCTCTTGCCCCTGTACCTTTCTGAAGCGCTTTACGAGCTATTGCATACAGCGCATCGGTTGTTATCTCCAGCTCTATGTTCTCAAGCTGCAACAGTTTTTTGTACTGCTTTATGATTGCGTTCTTTGGTTCGTTCAGTATTCTCACCAAGTCTTCCTCATCAAGGTCATCAAGTGTTGCTATTACAGGGAATCTCCCTACAAACTCTGGTATCATTCCGTACTGTACGAGGTCATCGGGTGTCACGTGGGAAATGATTTCACCGAGTCTCATTTTCTTCTTGCTCTTTATCTCGGCACCAAAGCCCATCGATGAGTCTTGAATTCTTCGCTTGACTATCTCCTCGAGTCCGTCGAAGGCTCCACCGACAATGAAAAGAATGTTTGTAGTGTCCACTTTGATGAATTCCTGATAGGGATGCTTTCTACCTCCCTGAGGTGGCACATTCGCAATGGTTCCCTCTACAATCTTCAGCAGTGCCTGCTGGACACCTTCACCAGAAACGTCTCTTGTGATAGAAGGATTAGGAGATTTCCGCGCGATCTTGTCAATCTCATCTATGTAAATGATGCCGTACTGGGTTCTCTCTATGTCAAAATGTGCGACTTCCAAAAGCCTGAGTATGACGTTTTCAACGTCCTCACCCACATAACCAGCCTCTGTTAATGGTGTCGCATCTGCTATCGCAAAGGGCACATCCAATATCTTGGCGAGCACTCTTGCAATGAGCGTCTTGCCGCTGCCTGTAGGACCGATCAACATTATGTTGGACTTCTCTATCTCAACATCATCGCTATCGACACCAGTGAAAACTCTCTTGTAGTGGTTGTAAACGGCAACAGATATAACCCTTTTTGCTCTTTCCTGTCCAATCACGTATTTATCAAGCTCAGCTTTTATCTCAGCGGGTTTAGGCAACTGTCGCTTCTTCTCTCTTTTCACCCTCTTGTCTGTTACGAGAAGATCATGAAAGAGCTCAACACACTCATCACAGATATAAGCATTTGGCCCAGCGATGAGTTTGTTCACTTGACTTGCGGGTCTGCCACAAAAAGAACAAAACTTCTCAGCCAACTTTCTCTCCCTCCGTTGTGATTGTAACACGATGAAGGAGTTCCATAGTTAATAAAATTTCACAAAATCATGAGCAAAAGGTCATTGATCCGCCAGTTTTTGTGAGAGTTGTTGCTGTTTCTGCCAATAACCATCGAGTTTCCCTTTCGCTGAAAGTTGGGCTATTCTCTTTCTTAACCACTCTGGTATGATGGCACTGCCCACATCTTCGAGTTCTGTCCCTGGCAGTGGCATGAAGGTGTGTCCGTGGATCTTGCAACCCATTTCGATCAGTTTTTCTATCAAAGAGAGAGTCTTTTGCCGATCTTCATCTGTTTCAAAGGGAAAACCAAAGATGAAATCAACGTGAGGTGTAAAACCGTGTTTCAGAATGAGTTCAACTGCCCTGAGGAGTTCTTCAACAGAATGACCTCTACGAATCTTTTTGAGTATCTCTTCACTACCACTTTGAGCTCCAACGATTATCGACTTGTTGTTGACGTACTTCTTGATCACTCTCAAAACCTCATCAGTTACCGACTCGGGCCTGACATCAGAAGGAAAGGTGCCAAAATATATTTCTCTCATACCGATCTTCTTCAGCTCAAAGAGCAGTGTATCTATGATTTCCACTCTTGGTCTAATTCCATCGATCGACCCATAACCAAAGGAGTTGGGCGAGATGAACCGCGCCACAACTTTGTGTTTCTTAAGTCCTATTTGGCAGTAGTACACTATTTGTTCAACACTCCTATGTCTTGGCTTGTGACCGCCGATGAAAGGTGTCTGACAGTAAGCGCAATTGAAAGCACAACCTCTGGTTATTTCGATTGGCATGAAGAGATCAAGTTCTGCGCAAAAAGGAGGGTAATCGTCAAGAGATATCCTTTCGCTTAAACCGTCAAAGATTGGCTGTTTCTCGCCTTCAAGGAATCTTATGAGATTCCTTTCACCATCACCAATGAAAAGATGATCAAAACCCATTTCCAAAAGTTCTGAGTATCTCGCTGTGACATGTGGCCCACCGGCAATCAGTGTGTAGTTTTTCGAGCGCAGAAGATCTATCTCATCCCTTATCTCATCGAGATCAAAGCTCATAAAAGAATAAGCAACGACAGCAGGAGGTTCTATTTTTAAGACTTCTTGTAAATCTTCTGCCAAGAAGATCTGTACATTCTCAAGCCGATCGTGTACGGCGGCGATGAGTGGAATCAAGCTGTAACGATTGTTTCGCCGCATCCTGAAAACTATCTTTTTCAATTTTGACCACCCATCAATTGAGCAACAAAATCGACGAAGAGATGAAGGGGAATCGTTTTGTTTTCAGAGGACTTCAACTCTCTGTCCAAAAGCTGAAGGTGGTTGAGTATCGCTTCAACCTTCTCCACACTGTAAAGCTGAAGGTGGTTCACAGTTGGTGGCTGACCTTTGAAGACAAAGCCCATCATCTTTGCAGCTCTCACGACTGGTACATCGAGTTTCTGTGAAAGATCTTTTATGTACGGCCACGAATATGAAGATCGCCTGTCGGCGAAGACGACTAATTTGTAGAGATCGATGAAGTGCTTGATCAAGCTGTTGAGTATCAAAATAGGCTCTGAGTGAAGAAGAACCTTCGACAAGACTCTGTGAGCTGATTTTCTGTCTGCCGATGAAATGGCAAAACAGAGTTCGTCCATCTGAACCTTTGAATGATTGAAAACTATTTCTTTGACCAAATTCAGTGTTACCTTATCTCCTAAACACGCGAGCTTTTCTATCTCTCTTTCGATCAACAGATCATCAGGGCCAACCATTTCAAAGATTTCTTCAACAGCAGAATTTTCAAAAGACATAGAATGTGCGTAAAGTCTTTTTTCGATGTATTCGATCCATTTTTCGCGTTCCCAAGGTTTGGGCAACGAGAAATCTACTGACTGAAAACCCTTTACTGTCTTCGAAGTTCTCAAGACTATTGGCATTGTGGCATTTTCTATGTTCTCCAGCAACTGCTTTTGGTCGTCCTTTTTCCAGTCATCGAAATCAACCACATCTACAAGGAAGTTCTGTGAAAACAGACTGTTCTGGTTGAAGATTTCAGCTGATCTTGTCGCATCCTCGATGTCCAATCTTATTCTCGTCAGCCCTCGCTCGAGGGCCATCTTTTTAACGTAGTCATCTTTCAAAACCGTTGCATCACCAGAAAGCACCACTGTGCTCAATTCAACCACCTACAGCCTATATTCTACCCTTGGCTGCCTTGACCTGTGCTATGAAAGAATCGATCTTTGCCTCTGAGGAAGGTGTGAATGGATTACCGTCTACCTCCAATGAGACAAAAGGCAAGATCTTTGAAGAAGCCGTCTTTCTCCTTTCAAGCTCACTCTTTATTATTGACTCGGCTATCCGGCTGGGCATGCATCCAAATGGTCCTATCGATATAACCCCATCGTAATGCTCGCCGATCTCAGTCAAAGTGCTCCCCACAGTCAGAATTGCCTCTCCAGTCAATCTTGGATTCAAGTATGAAGAAGCATTTTCCACAATCTGCCCTACATTCAAAATTCTCGTATCGCACAATCCTGCCTTTGAGAAGATGCCTTTCACCTTTCTTTCGAAATATCTCTTCACAGATATCTCAATTCTTTTCTTGACACGGTCAAAGACAGTAGAGTTTTTGCTCGTCAGTTTCTTGAGAAATATGTAATCTGTGTAATAGATCCATTCGTGGATTGGAGATATCTGAAGGACAATTTGATCTGAGGCAAAGGTTTCTTCAAGTCTTCTTCTGCTGAATTCATCCCACCTGACGTATATCTCACCTGTCAGCAAGACCTTCGGCGAGTGGGAGTATCTTTCAGACAAATTGAGTTCTGCGAGCTCGTCTGAAGCTTCCTTCAAAACTTTGAAGATACCACTCAAAGATTGATCCTTCAGCGCTTCGATTATTCGTTGTTCATGTCTTCTTATCATTTCCATCGCCGCATCTTTGTCTGGATGAAGCGCCAATAAAGATTTTTCTATATTCGAGTAGAGATCTGATATCAAGACTGCAATCCATGCCCTCAAAGTGAAAGATATTCCTAAACCACCATAAGCATTTTCAGAGTTCAAAGACAACAACGCTGTGTTGGTGATCTCATTCTGCCTCAACCACAACTTCATGTAAACGTTATATTGGCCGAAGCGACAAGGCCCAGAGGTCTGTGGCATGAAATACAGTGTTATCTCTTCTTGTGATTTTCTCTCATAGAGATATCTGATCAAACTGCCGAGTGTTAGTTGTAGCGGTAGACACTCCTTTGAAAGCGAGTTGCCTCTACCAAGCTTGTATTCCACTTCACCAATTGGTGGGCAGACATGTGTTCTAACACCAAAATGTTCGATTGCTGCAGCCAAGCAAGAAGCCCCGAAAGCACCCATCGTTGGAAAAACCAATCGAACACGTTTGTCCGTCCAAGAAATTCTTTCACCGTCTCTTTGTATGTAAACACCTTTCTTGCCTATCTCAACATTCAATGGTCGGTACTGTACCACTGACTGTGTTTTTTCTTTCCTGTGTTTGATGACATCGAAAAACGCTTCAATTCGCGTTTCTATGCCGGCGTCTGCCGTATGGCTATCGAGCTCGAGAATCAGAGCTGGCTTGTCTTTCATCACATCTTTGAAATAAGAAAGTACGAAAGAATCTGGGCCACAACTGAAGTTAGTTATGTAAACCGCATAGAGATTGGGATGCTCTTTGACAAACTCTGCTGCCTTGAGAATCATCTCACCCCAAGCCCAGTACATGTTTTCGTAACCAGGCTCTTCCTCGAAAGGCAGAAGATCAAAACTTGCAACAGGATAACCATAACTGGATATCTTTCTGGGGACACCAAGATTGGCATAGCTGAGAAAGGCGTTATAGGGTCTACCGAAAATGACGATGCCTAT
>JBBFME010000138.1:0-5224 GCA_037478695.1 Pseudothermotoga sp. | reverse complement strand
TGAAAACGCCTTTAAGGTTTACGTTGATCACAGCGTCCCATTCTTCTTCAGTCATTTTGACCAACAAAGCATCTCTTGTTATGCCTGCGTTGTTCACAAGAACATCGATCTTACCGTGCTTTGCGGCAATCTGCTCGACAACCTTAAAGACTTCTTCTCTGTTTGTAACGTTCAAAAGATATGGATCGATCTTTCCTTGTAAATTTTTTGCATCCTCAACCAGCTTGTTCAGTTGCTCTTCTGAAAGATCACATGCACAAACTGTTGCACCTTCCTTTGCGAAGAGCAATGATGCTGCCCTGCCTATACCACTCGCTGCTCCAGTGATGATACAAACCTTGCCTTCAAGCCTCATAGCTTCACTCCCCTTTCACACGCCGAGATATGCCTTTTTCACGTGCTCGTTCTGAGCGAGATTTTTCGATTCATCCTCGAGTACTATTCTACCGTTTTCTATTACATAACCTCTATCAATGACCTTTAAACCTTGTTTGACGTTCTGTTCAGTTAAAAGTACTGCTACTCCCTCTTTTCTTATCTCTCTGAGTTTTGAGAACATCTCAATTACTATAGATGGTTGAAGGCCGACGGAAGGTTCATCGAGTATCAACAGTTTTGGGCGAGACATTAAAGCCCTGCCCACTGCGAGCATTCTTTGTTCTCCTCCGCTCATTGTTCCTGCTTTCTGAGAGAGTCTTTCTTTGAGAACGGGAAAGATTGTGAAAACAAAGTTCATGCTGTCTATAATATGATCTCTCGCATGTGAGATATACGCCGCACCACTCCTGAGATTCTCTTCAACACTCATGAGTGGGAAAAGTTCTCTTTCTTGAGGTACTAAAGCTATACCAAGGCGTACGATTTTGTGGGTTTCCATACCCACTATATTCTGCCCTTCGAAAAATATGCCACCACTCATTGGTTTGATCATGCCAACGATACAGTTTATCAGAGTGGTCTTGCCAGCGCCGTTTGGTCCAAACAATCCAACTGCTTCTGAACCTATCTTAAGGGATAGATCCCAGAGGACTTGAATCTTACCATAAGCGACGTTGAGATCTTTTATTTCAAGCATCAATCTTCCTCCCCCAAGTATGCTGTTATAACACGTTTATCTTGAGAGACCTCTTGGTATGGTCCCTGAGCGATTATTTCACCCCTATCGAGAACTATCACTCTGTCAGTCAGTTCACTTATGACGCTCATAACGTGCTCTATTACACAGATTGTCATACCTCTATCTCGTAAGATTTTGACTATCTTTATCATCTCTTTCATCTCTTCGTGGTTCAGTCCAGCCATCACTTCGTCGAGAAAAAGTATTCTCGGATTGGAAACCACTGCTCTTGCTATCTCAAGTTTTTTCAGTTCGAAGACGGTGAGTTTATCTGGATAGAAATCCTTTCGTTCAAAGCTGAGAAACTCACAGACCATCTTTGCGCTTTCAACGGCTTTGCTGAGTTTTTCTCCCTTTGCAAAAAGTGCTCCTACTACTATGTTTTCAAGTGCTGTGAAATCTCTCAATGGTCTAACGGTTTGAAAGGTTCTCGAGATACCCAATCTTGCTCTAATGTGTGCTGGTACCTCGGTGATATCTTTTCCATCGAAGAAGATTTTGCCATTAGAAGGTTGAAGAGTTCCTGCCACCAAACTGGTGAGAGTGGTCTTGCCTGCACCGTTCGGACCTATTATACCCAAGATTTCATTTTCTTGAACTTCAAAGCTCAAATTGTTTACCGCCACAAGTCCCCCAAAACGCTTTGTCACACCTTCAAGGTGCAGTAGTCCCATAGAAAAACCTCCGATCACCTTGATCTGATTTTGTCCGCTATCGTGCCATAGACACCTTTGCGCAAAAAGATTATGACCAAAATGATTATGATTCCGTATATTATCAAATGGCCATACGGCATGAGAAGTTTCAAATACTCAGAGGTAAAGCCAAGGATCACCGCTCCCACTATTGGGCCCAAGGTTGAATATATGCCACCGACCAATGCCATGGCTATGGGCAGGAGAAGGAAATTTGCCGAAAAGGTGCTCTCTGGCTCGACAAAGGCGTACTGCTGGGCGTATATCGCACCAGTTGCGCCTTGTATTGCAGAGGTAAGAATGAAAACCAGCAAGAGGTATTTGAATATATTTATTCCAGTTGATTTTGCCACAATTTCATCGTTTCTTATCGAGTTTATGGCGTACCTTATTCTCGTTCTTTGGAAGATTTCTGAAAGCCCTACGACTAAGAGCGCAAAACTGAGTATCAACCAATAAGTCTTCTTTGGATCACCATCGAATATCGCGTTGAAGAGTACCTTACCTGCTGCTCCACCGGTGAGATCGGAGAGATTTCGAGCAAGCACTAAGAAAACACTGGCGAGCGCGAGTGTCGTTATGGCAAAGTACATCTCTCTGAGTTTTAGAACGGCAACTCCCACACCTAATGCCACAATTGCCGCAAAGGAAGCACCAACAAAGATACTCATCAGGGGTGCTACTCCAAAATCATCGACGGCTATCACCGCAGCATACGCGCCGAGTCCAAAGAAACCAGCCGTACCGAAGGAAAGTTGACCAGTTCTCAACATCATATCCCAGCTGAGTGCAAGAGACATGAACAACATTGTCGAACTGGCAACGTGAAGCAAGTAGGTGTCTGCAAAGGTCGGCAGCAGGGCAACAAAAATTATTATGCCAACAATCAAAAAAGTCTTCTTCATCTTTCAGACCTCCGATAAGCCCTGAGTGCGATCACCAAGATCAAGACGCCAAAAAAGACAAGATCAGACCAACCGCTGTAACCGGGGATCGATTGCACTATCGCTTCTGCTATTCCAAGGGTGATACCAGAAATCAGAATACCTGGAAGATTCCCAAGACCAGCCATTGCGGTAAGACAGAAAGATTTCATCGTAAAAGGTCCGCCCACGTGAGGAAAGATGGAAACTCTTGGCATCATAAGTGCTGCTGAAACGGCTATCATCGCTGTTGCCAAGCTAAAGGTAATCGTGTAAACCATTCTCACATTTATGCCCACTATAGCTGCTCCTTTTGGATTCTGTCCCACGGCAAAAGCCGCCTGCCCAAACCGCGTTTTCTTCAAGATGAACATTATCGTGAGCAAAACCAAAAAGGCTGCGGCAACGTACAAAAACTCATATGCACCAACACTAATTCCTAAGATGTTCACAGATCGAGCAGCATAAGGTACATAGACATTCCTCGGCCTTGAAGTCCACAGTAGGTTCACTAACTCTACAAGAGTGATCGATATCCCAAAGGTTATGAGTAAGAGGTTCAAATGGTGTGACTTGAGTACTCTCTCAACTGTTGATTTGTAGACCGCAAGTCCAACGAGAAAGAGAAACGGTCCTATGAGAATCACAGAAAAGATTGGGTCAAAATGCAATTGGTTGAAAAGCACATAACCCAAGTACAGTCCGAGAGTCAGAAAATCACCATGTGCGAGGTTCAACAATCCAACTATTCCGAGAATTAAAGCTAATGGTAGGGCAACGAGAGAGTAAAGACTTCCTCTCTGAAGTCCATAAAAAAAGGCATATGGACGAAAGATGGCAACTGCGATTAACATGACTAAAAAGAGTATCTTCCAATTGAGAAATCTTTTCATCCTTTCACCTCTCTGCAGACAAAAAGCTGGGCGGCAGCCCAGCCTTCTTGTTCATTTGCCCGACCAACCTGGGAATGGATAAATTAGTTCAGCTGTGGCGTACTCAAAGGGCCAGATCACGTGCTGAACACCGTTTTGCCACTGGAGAATCTTCTGAGTCCTGAAACCTTGATTTTTTATGATTCTGCTTGGTGAGATCTTCAGAACGCCACCAACGGGAGAATCGTACTCAATTTCTCTCAAAGCTTGAATTACAGCCTTATCGTCGAGTGTACCTGCTTTTTTAATCGCTTCAACCAAGAAATAGATGTTGGTATAACCGAGTGGTGCAAAGTATGTCGCAGGCTCTTCGTTGAATTCTTTCACGTAGGCATCCCAGAAATGTCTTGCAATGGGGCTGACATCTTTGAGCGCTGGAGCCCACATGCCGTACAAGACAACTCCGTGGGACAATGGGTTCTTACCGAAATCCGCTGGCCATCCTGGAGGTGCACCAACGAATAACTTTGGTGCAAAATCGATTTCCTTTGCTTGGGTCAGCATGGGTATTGCATCGGCGTCATACCCAGCCCAGATGAAAAGGTCAGGATTGTACTGTTTTGCTTGCAGGAGCATTGCCCTGTAATCTCCGCCACCGAGCGAGGCACTCTTGAACGGTGCACCCTTGAGGTCTTTCATCAATCCCGTCCAAACACCTGTGCCCTTTTTGGCCATTTCGAATTCATCTTGGTACGACTGGAAAGATGCTGTACCAAAAGCGCCTTCTTCATACGCCAGGAAGATTTTCTCGATCTTCACCTGAGGATATTTCTCTGTTATGGCTCTCCAACCTATTGCGTAACTCTCTCCCTGTAGATAGTCCCAAGGATGCAGGTGGAAGTACCAATCTGCGTCTGCGCCAACGGCTTCTTCACATTTGTAGGATGCGGCACCGATCCAGACCGTTATCTTTTTGTACTTTTTCAGAATGGGAATCTGAGCAAGATGCACACCGCTTGACATTCCTCCAACAAAGAAGTCTACTTTGTCTACGGTTGCGAGTTTGTCCACGGCGGCAGCTCCTTTTTCGGGCTTCAGCTCGTCATCGACAATGACTAATTCGATGGGTCTTCCAAGAACACCGCCTGCCTCGTTGATTTCTTTCACTGCTAACTTCATCGCATTTGCTGCTTGTCTGCCGGTGATGTCAGACAGTGGCAAGATCGCGCCGATCTTTATCGGCTTTTCTGCGAGGACAAAGAGAGCGACCAGCAACATCAAAAGTACAAAGAACTTTCTCACAAGAAACACCTCCCCTCGTTTTTTACAGGATTTGCAATTTGCGTGCTTCATTTCTCAGAGACTCTCGAAAGTCTGGATGTGCTACTTCAATCAAAGCTTTTGCCCTTTCTCTGACAGTTTTACCTCTGAGCCAAGCTATTCCCCATTCTGTGACGATGTAATCAACCTCTTGTCTGGGTACAGTTACCGGTGAACCGGCCGGTAGAATGGAAACTATGGTCGAAACAGTTCCGCCCTTTGCCGTCGATCTGAGTGCTATTATTCCTTTACCATCCTTGCTCTTAACCGCGCCTCTGTGTGTGTCGAGTTGACCAC
>JBBFME010000137.1:0-5285 GCA_037478695.1 Pseudothermotoga sp. | reverse complement strand
AACTCTGACAGCCTTATCTGCGAGTTTTCGACGTAATCATCGAGTAATTCCTTATCAAGGATTTCACGGCTTTCTTTTTCTCTTTTAACGAACTCCTCTTGGCATCTGTCAAAGTCTGCTACTAGAACACGAAAATCAGCATATTCGAAGATCGTGGAATTCGAGCCTGCCTTACCAGGTACTGTGTCGAAGGAATGAAGATCACCAACGTACTCACGTGCGGGAAGCAAGGTGATTTCGTCGACTGGCATGATAGAACGTTGCGAAACAGCATCGAAGAACCTGAGGCTCTCTATCATGTCTCCGAACAACTCTACGCGAACTGGTTTGTCATACAGTGGACCAAAGAAGTCGATGATATCACCGCGAACTGAGAATTCCCCCTGAGTCCTTACAAGGAAAGCTCTTTCATAACCAAGTTCATAGAGGTATTTTCCAAAATCGTACAACCTGTCCCCAATTTTCAAAGTTCTCGAAAACTTTCTGAGTTGCTCTGGAGAAAACGTTTTTCTACTGATTGCATGAAGTGTACTGACTATTACCTCGCGCGAACCGTTCAGCAGTCCCCACAGAACCTCTATTCGATTTCTTCTCACCGAAAAGGACACAGAAATCTCTTCAAATGGAAAGACGTCGTGCGATGGAAAGTACAGAAAATTGTATTTCGATGCCAACAGATGAGCATCGTGTTCAGTTGGAACAATTATCAAGACATCTCTGTCTTTCAGTCTTTTGAGAAGATCATCGATGGTCATATTCAAATCCCACTACTTGAAAGGTTCTCAAACGTGAGTTTTCGGATTTGATCCATTCTGTTCTCACAGGAACAGCGAAATCTTTTTCGATGAAACCATGAAAAACACTTGTTCTTGCTACCGGATTGTTGTACAAAGATGGATTGAGAAGAACTTTAAGTTTCACTGGCTTTTTCAAGATCTCTATCTCTTCTATCGTTTTCACATCTTTCATTCTTCGGATCAACTCATTTGATTGTGAATCATTCAGATGTGGTAAGACATTCACCAAAGCGATATTCTTAGAGAGAGGTCCGATTATCTTAACATTTGCTACTGTATGTCTGTAATCGATTTCCCTCAGAAATTTGAGCAACACTTCGTTCGATCGATCAACGGCATCACCATGATAGGAAGTATTTACAAGCATCTTCAGAAGATGCTTGAGTTTACACCCTTCGCGTTGTGTAGACTCACCTATTTTCATCGGCTTGATACCAAGATAATCGATCAAGAGTCTGATCGTATCTTTGTCTAAATCTTTCAAAGGCGAATAGACTCTGCCGTTCATTTTCACGCCGTTCTTGCCCCAACTGTCTGAGAGATTTGAGCCTGTCGCAACCACAAAGTCTCCTCTAATGGAAAGGATGAGATCAAGTTTGGCATAGCGAGTACACATGTTACAACTTGGACCATGACGCCAGACCTCCGATTGTCTTCGCTGACCGTTTATAAAGGTGTGTCTCAGCCCAAGTTCTTGAGCCACCTTCATCGCTCCAGATCTTGCGTTGTCGTACATGAACGGACCCCAATCTACTGTGATTAGTTCAACTTTCTCACTGCCAAGTGCTATTTTTGCAAGAGCAGCGACGAGTGAGCTATCCTCTCCAGCTGAGAAAGCAACCACTAGTCTTTCTGGGACAAAAGCTCTGATTTCCGATACTATGTTGTCTACAATCTGTTGAAATTTACTCTCAATTGGTCCACGCATATATCAACTAATGCAAAACTTCCATCGCAAAGCGCACCAGGGTTTATGAATCTCACAGATTCAACGAAGGAATCATCTGCGGAATGAGTATGACCATAAAAGACTATCTGTGGCTTGTTTTTGAAGCTGGAGAGAATTCTCTCACGTATGCGGTATGGTGCACCCCAACCATGGCAGATACCTACCGTCAATGAATCAATCTGAACTAAGGCTTGTGAGGGCAGATGCTCCTTCACATCGACAAAGTCCATATTGCCGTGAACTCCGTAGAATTGCTTGGAATACATTTTCAAAGTCAAAACCGTATCGAGATCAACAAAATCGCCGCAGGCTATTGTCATATCAACTTCTTGCAGAAGGTTCAACAATGAACTGGGTAAAGTCGATAGCCTAACAGGCACATGCAAGTCTGAGACAAGGAGAATCTTCAACCTTTCGCCTTCCTCTCGATGACAATTGAGGCAGCTCCCAAGATACCTGCGTTCTTTCCAAGTTCACTCAGCTTTACCTGGTAAGTACCTAACATTGTTGGCAAGACATAGTCTTTCGACTTCTCAGTCACAGGTTTCAGCAAGAAATCACCTGCGTTCGCAATACCCCCACCAAGGATAACAAGCTGTGGATTGAAAATGTTCACCAGACTACCTATCGCCACTGCTAAGGCTTCCACAACGGTGTTGAATATACTCAAAGCAAATTGATCACCGTTCTTGGCGTGTTCGAAGATATCTTTCGGTGTAACTTGATCTGGATTCTTCTCCTTGAACAACGATGAATCAGCGTGCCTCTCGTAGCCGTCGAGTACAAATCTTTTCATTGCGGTGGCAGAGGCAAGTGCTTCAAGACAACCATTTGAACCGCAACCGCACTTTGGACCATTGGGAAGTACGTTCATATGTCCCAATTCGGCACCAATACCTGTACTCCCTCTCAGAAGAACTCCGTGGGTTATCACTCCACCACCAATACCTGTTCCGAGTGTCAAGCAGACGAGATGTTCATAACCTTTACCGATGCCGAAGGTATTTTCACCGAGTGCATACGCATTGGCGTCGTTTTCAACGAAAACTTCCAAGTCGGTGTATCTCTTGATTTCATCAGCTAATGGGAAATCATGCCAACCAGGGAAGTTTGGAGAAAACTTGACGACACCTTTCTTGTGGTCTACACTTCCAGGGGAACCTATACCCACAGCCAAGACGTCTTCTGAACCACGTACCTTGTTCACTGCTTCTGCCAATCTTCTCGCAACAGCTTCAGGTCCGTCCTGAACCTTTGTTTTGCCTTCCACGCGAGCGAGAATTTCTCCAGTTTCGTTTACCAAACCAACCGCGAAATTAGTCCCACCAAGATCTATTCCAATGACGTTCAATCGCTCTACCTCCGACTAATATTTTACCTTCTGTTGGTCAATCAAAGCAAGGAAATCCTCATTCGATTCTGTTTCTTGAAGTTTTCTTAAAATGAAATTCAGACCTTCCTCTTCTGTCATTCCACTGAGAACTCTTCTGAGTATCCACACCTTTTTCAGAACATCCTCACTGAGTAGCAATTCTTCTTTTCGAGTACCTGAAAGCTGAAGGTTTATAGCGGGGAATACCCTTCTGTTAGCAAGCTGTCTTGAGAGAACCAGTTCCATGTTACCAGTGCCTTTGAACTCTTCGAATATCACTTCGTCCATCTTTGAACCCGTTTCGATCAAGGCCGTTGCGATGATGGTTAGGCTCCCACCTTCTCGAGTGTTTCTGGCCGCGCCAAAAAAATGTTTTGGTCGGTATAGAGCGGCTGGATCCACTCCACCGCTGAGCAACTTTCCACTGGGCGGTACCTGTATGTTGTATACTCTTGCGAGCCTGGTCAGACTGTCGAGCAAAATCACAACATCGTGACCATACTCCACCAGTCTCTTTGACATTTCAAGAGTGAGCTCGGCAACCTTTATCTGTTTGTCAGGTGCCATATCAAATGGTGCTGCGATGACTTGTGCGTTAACAGACTCTCTTATATCTGTGACCTCTTCTGGCCGCTCGTCTATCAGAAGGACTATTCTGTGTGTTTCTGGATGGTTTGCTGCGATGCCATTGGCTATTTCCTTGAGCAGAGTTGTCTTACCTGCTTTTGGAGGAGCGACTATCATCGCGCGTTGGCCCTTACCTGTAGGTGCGAAGATGTCTATCAACCTTGTCGAGAGAATATCTCTTGCAGTCTCAAGCACGAATCTCTCTTTCGGGTAATCAGGAGTGAGGTTCTCGAAGTTCACTCTTTCACTCGTTGCTTCCGGTGGCCTAAAGTTGACTGCTTCGATCTTTATCATTGCAAAGAATTTTTCGCTTTCTTTTGGTGGCCTTATGATTCCCGATATGATATCACCGGTGTTGAGATTGAATTTTCTGATCTGAGACTGAGATATATAAATATCATTAGCACTGGGCAGTAGGTTATCCCCGCTTCGAAGAAAGCCATACCCGTCTGGAAGTATTTCCAGAACCCCGGTACCGAAAAATAATCCATGTGATTTTGCTTGTGCTTCGAGTATAGAAAAGATCAAATCTCGTTTTCTCAGACTTGTATACCTCGGTATGTCGTACTTCTTAGCTAGATCGTACAGTTCTTTAATCGTCATGCGTTCGAGATCATCGATTTTAACGGTGACATGCTCACCTTTTTCTTGATCGTTGCCGTTTACCAAGGAAAAACACCTCCATGCTAAATGCTTTCGTCAGTTCAAAAAGAAGATTTGGATATTCAAAAGGGCTGGATATCAAACAAAAGAGGTTACACATAGAATTTACCAGATAAACATCATTTAGTCAAGTGATTTGAAAAAAGGAAACCCCCTCGGTGGGGGGATCTTCCTCACTGTTTTTCTACAATTTGAAGCAAGACCATTTCGGCTGCATCGCCACGTCTCTTTCCAATGCGTACGATTCTCGTGAAACCACTCGTTTTCTCAAGAGGTTTTGCTATTTCATCAACAAGTTTGTTTGTCAATCTTCTATCGCTGAGATAGTAATCTATCTGCCTTCTGAGGGAAACGCTATCTTTCTTTTCGAGTTTCGATGCTTTAACAGCCTTCGTCATGATTTTCTCAAAAGCCCTTTGGACTACTTTTGCTTTGGTGATGGTAGTCACAATACTCTTGTGTTCAACCAACTCTCTCATCTGGTTTTTCAAAAGAGAGCGAGTATGACTGCCATATGTTCCTATCTTGTTCTTCAGCATTCTGTGTCTCATAACTCAGCCTCCTTTTTTGAGCGTGAGACCAAATTTCTCCATAAGCTTCTGCTTTATTTCTTCAAGCGACTTTGGACCGAAATTCTTGATCTTCAGGAGATCTTGCTCAGTTCGTTTCATCAGATCTCCAATAGTTTCGATTTTGTCTCTTCTCAAACAGTTCAGTGATCTTATGGTCAGATCAAGTTCATCGATCTTTCTTGAGTAAACTGCCTCTTCTTCGCTCATTTCCTGCTCAGGCTTTGTTTCTTCATGAGAAACAGTGACAAACTCTGCCGTGAGTGGTACAAAATCTCCCGGCAAAGACTCTGTTATGATTTGCAGGT
>JBBFME010000136.1:0-5551 GCA_037478695.1 Pseudothermotoga sp. | reverse complement strand
GCAAACCTGAAGAATGGCTTGCACCAAGTCTTAGATGGAAAGTTGATGCACATATTAGGATAGTCAAGATGCTTAGCAAGATAATACCAATAGACAGAGTGGTAGTCGAAGTTGCACCATTTGATATTCAGAAGAAAACATATAACGTGCAAGTGACGTATGGTAGCATAACCAAAGCGAAAAGAAGAGAATTCGGTTTAGAAAAGACACACAAAGCAGATGCATATGTAATAGCTGGAGGAACAGTTCAAGAAAGAACAAAAGAAAGGTACTTAGGCAAGTTCTTCAGAAGGCAGAATAGGTCGTTGCACAAAGTTAATCCAATTAAAGGCGGTAGAAGGCCAGTAAATACCATAAGAGAAGCGAGAGGATTCAGACGGTTTGATAAGGTTGAGTATAAAAACAGAGTAGGAATTATATCAGGGTTGAGAAGCAGTGGTTATTTCTCAATAACCACTTTAAGTGGCGAGAAAATAAGCGACAGCGTTAGGTGCAGCGACTTAAAGCTTTTAGAAAAGAGTAAGACTTTAATGTTTGAAAGGAGGGAAGCGGCTGTTTCCTGACGCGACTAAAGTCGCATGTCTCCACAGCCGCAAATTGATGAAGGCAAAGGCAATGGTGCTCGAACAGTTCAATCAGCCACTCGTTCAAAGAGAATTTGAAATCTCAAGATTGCCAGAAGGTGCTCTGTTGGTCAAGATTCTTGCAAGTGGTGTCTGCGGAAGCGATCTTCACATGGCAAAGGGTGAAGACCCCCGAACACCACTGCCGATAATACTCGGGCACGAAGGCGTTGGAGAGATAGTGCAGATAGATGGTGAGAAGAGAGATTTGAACGGTGAAAAACTCAAAGAAGGCGATTGGATCATCTGGAATCGAGGCATAGTTTGCAATGGATGCTTCTGGTGTAAAGTGGCAAGACAGCCATATCTGTGCCCAAACAGGAAGATCTACGGCATCAACCTTTCGTGCAGGGATTATCCACATCTGCTCGGTGCGTACGCTGAATACATGGTTCTGTTCAAGGAAACGGAGATACTGAAAATTCCTAAATCAATCGATCCAGCTAATTTAGTATTGGCTGGTTGCTCCGGCGCAACTGCAATGCACGGTTTTGATGTGCTATCAGAACCATTAATCGGTAAAACCGTAGTGGTTCAAGGTGCAGGACCTTTGGGTGTCTTCTGTGTTGTTGCGGCCAAATCTTTGGGCGCTTCCACAGTCGTGATGATAAGTGGCACCAAACAGAGGCTTGAATTAGCTATTGAAGCTGGAGCGGAGTTAGTTCTAAACCGTCATGAGAGTTCCTTAGAGGAGAGGGTTGCAGCAGTGCAAGATCTCACACACGGCCGTGGGGCAGATGTGGTGATAGAGGCAAGTGGTAGCAGCAACGCGTTGATCGAAGGTTTCAAGTTACTCAGAAGAGGAGGCACATATCTGGTAACTGGTGTTGCCGTACCACAACAAGCTATACCGGTCGATGTTTACAGAGATCTGGTCTTAAAAAACATCGATCTGAAAGGTATATGGGTGAGCGATGCGAGACATTTGGTTCAGGCAGTCGAGTTGGTGATCCGACACGAAAGAATCTTCGAGAAGCTCGTTACACACAGACTTCCTTTAGAGAAGGCAAATGAAGCACTCAGATTGGTAGAAGAGAGGCAGGCGTTGAAGGTTGTCCTCACATGTCAATAGACTGAAAGACGAAAGGAAGTTTCTGGAAAGCCCAAAGAAACTCCTTGAGATCATGGAATACGTTGTTCGAAACCCTGCGAGCGTGAGCACAAAAGACGTGGCGAGAAATTTCTCGATGAGTATTTCGAATGCCTTCAAGTACTTGAAGTTGCTGGAAGAATACGGTTTTGTCGTCAAGAACCAAGAGAAAAAGTACGTTCCGGGTTTCAAGTTTGTCGACTTTGGAAGCATAGTACTGCGTAGGGTAGGACTGAGAGAGATAGCAAGGCCTCATCTCTTCGATCTATTGGCAAAGACCCATCAAACAGTCAATCTCGTTGTGCGTGACGGTGACGTGGCGATCTATGTGGATAAGATAGAATGCGCTGAGAGTATGCCTTTGATGTCACGCATCGGCATGCAGATGCCACTCTACAGCACCAGCTTTGGCAAAGCAATACTTGCCCATCTAACTGAAGAAGAGCTCGAAAAGTACCTTTCACGAGTCCGGCTCGTGAGAAAAACTAATAAAACGATCGTTGAACCACAAAGGTTGATCGAACACTTGAAAGAAGTGAGAGAAAAAGGCTACGCTCTTGATGACGAGGAAAACGAGTATGGGGTTAGGTGCATAGGTTGTGCTATCTTGAATCACGAAGGCAGACCAATAGGCGCTGTGAGCATTGCAGGTTCGAAGAACAAACTCACTATGAAATTGATTAGAAAATACGCAATATCGGTGATCAGTTGTGCTAATGAAATCTCAAAAAAGCTTGGTTATGCAGGTTTCATGCCAAGATGAATCTTTCAACACAGTTCATTGACCGGTGTTATACCTGGTCATCTGCCTTAAAATTGATCATTCCATTTTGCGACAATCTGAAAGTGCACAGAAGACTGTTTTAGAACAGACACTTGTTTTCTATCTTTCAATCACTTAGAATATAGCTCAAGGAGGGGTTTTCTTTGAGATGGGAAATCGGAACCTTTGCAAAGTTCGTCGTTCCTGTTGAGGTCAAGATCAACGCAACCGGTGAATGGATAGCCTACACGATCAAGAGAATTATCCCAGATCAGAACAAAACAGTCAGGCAGATCGTCGTTGAAAACATCGAGACAGAAAGCAAATTCTATCTTCCTGAGAACACGAGTAAACCCAGATTCTCTTTGGATGGTAAAAAGATGGCCTTTCTGAAAAAACAAGACGATAAGGTGAGTTTGTGTCTTCTCGAGTTGGATCATTTTTCGACAAAAGAGATATTGACCTGTGAAGGTATTTCTTTCTTAGCTTGGTCAGAAGATTCAAGAAAACTTGTTCTTGCGCAGCCTAAGAAACGCAAAGATGAAGAACTCTTCTTCGAAGAGACAGTGCCAGTCTGGTTTGATGGCAAGGGCTTTCTGGACAGTGCAAGAGACTTGATACAGATCATCGATGTTGAGAGCAGTCAAGTGGTCGATCAATTTGAAGAGAATAACCTTGTCAACGTGCTTTTCTTTAATGATTCGATTTTGTACGCTGTGGCAGATCAGAAAGAACCTTTTACCAAGTTCGATGTCTTTCTTTACAAAAGTGGTGAAAAAAAGAGCCTGTTTGAGAAAAAGGGTCTCATACCAACGGCAACAAGAGATAGGAAGATAGTCTTTCTTGGCAGAGAGAACAAAGATCATTTCCAGCATGAATATGTCTATCTGTACGATGGCCAATTGCATTCCATCACTGAAAAATATGGTTTGAACAACGCTGGTCACATTGGAACTGAAATATGGACGGCCGAAGGCGAAAGCAGTCCTATGATCGCAGAAGACGGCATTTACTTCAAGAGTGGTTTTCACGGAACTATTCTGCTGCAGAAAGCAGATTTTTCAGGCCAAGTCAGCACTCTGCTTTCAAAAAGCGGTGTTATAACGACTTTCGACGTCAACATGAAAGGCGATGTTGCCTTCGTCTACGTAGATTCAATCACGCCTGCTGGGGTCTATGTGTTGAGATCTGGACAATTGCAGAAGATCACGTCTTTGAACGACAGTGTTCTCTCACAACTAAAGGTTAGACCTTTGGAACATTTCACCTATGAGAGCTTTGATAAGATGCCCATCGATGGTTGGTACATAAAACCTGACAATACACCTGCACCTATGGTGGTATTCGTTCACGGTGGTCCGAAAGGTGCATATGGCGAGTGCCTTTACTTTCTCGGCCAGCTACTCGCTCAAGAAGGTTTTTATGTTCTCTACACAAATCCTCGTGGAAGTGACAATTACAGTGAAGAGTTTGCGACTGTCGTCAAAGGTAGGGTCGGTTTAGAAGACTTCAAAGACATCATGGCAGGTGTTGAGTGGTTGATGAAGAAAGAACCAGTCACTGATGTGGGCATCACCGGAATAAGCTATGGTGGTTTCATGACAAACTGGGCTATCACACAGACTGATTTCTTCAAAGCTGCGGTGAGTGAAAACGGTATAAGTTATTGGTTTACAAGCTATGCCTTCTCTGACATTGGATTTTGGTTTGACAAGGCGCTGATCGGAGAAGATCCTTTGAGCTGTGAAAACTACCGAAAGCTCAGCCCAATCTTTCATGCCAAGAATGTCAAGACACCTCTTTTACTCTTACACAGCCTGGAAGATTACAGATGTCCATTAGATCAATCGCTCATGTACTACACAGTTTTGAAAGACCTCGGCAAGGAGGTTTATATAGCCATCTTCAAAAAAGGTGCTCATGGTCACAGCGTACAGGGAAGCTATAAACACAGATTGAAGAGGTATAAGTTGATCACTGAGTTTTTCAAACAAAAACTTCTGCAGAGGTCCACAACCTTTGATTCAACTGAGGTTTTCAAATGAAAAGGTGGGGACTTCCCCACCTTTTTTGAATCACATCTTTATGCCCTCAAAGTTCTCTTTGATCACATTCAAAAGTCTTATAGTCTCATTCACACTGTCGAGCACCACTTTGAGCTGTGCAAAGAAGTTCTGGATCGAAGAACTGATCTCTTCTGCCGTTGCTGAACTCTCTTCTGAGATTGCCAGCAAGTTTTGTATGCTACTGGTGATGTTCTGGAGATTTGTAGCCTGAGAGTTGAGCGTTTCAATCAATGTCGAGAGTTTGTCAGAGATCTTCGAGATCACATCACTCGACTGTTTATTCCTCTCAGAACTTTCAAGCAATCTCTTGGATTGTTCTTTCATCTCGTTGAATTCCGCTTGAATGCTTTTGCCAAGCTGGTCTATGCCTGCCGTAATCGAACCAAGGAATTCAGAGATCTTCGCCGCTGAGGTACGGCTTTCTTCGGCAAGCTTTCTGATTTCGTCCGCCACAACTGCAAAACCACGTCCTGCTTCTCCACTCCTGGCTGCTTCGATTGCCGCGTTCAGTGCGAGTAAGTTCGTCTGTTCTGCTATACTCGAAACAGTCGATGCCACCTGCATGATTAAGCTTGCCTGATCTTGAAGCCTCTTGCCTTCTTCGACCAATCGTGAAAACCTTTCACTCATCTTCACGATACCATCTGCTGAATTTTCCACATTTTGCGCTGAATTGACGATCAGCAAAACGGCCTCGTTGAGCGACTTAACTATTTGTGTCTGCTCATTAATTATAGAGGTAATTGTGTCTACATTTGAAGTAACCGCATTTGAGATTCTTTCAGTATCGTTGCTGATCTGTACCGCCGTGTTGGCAATCTCATTGGAAAGAGCTCCCATGGTATCGAGTTGCTCTCTCATCGCGTTCACCGCGTTCACAACTTTGTCTGAGTAAGATGCCATTTCCTGAACATCTCCAGAGACACCGAGTAATACTTCCTTAATTTTGTCGACGGAGTTCATCAGAGATTGCGAGAGTTCGGAGAACTCAGCCGCCCCTGCAACAGAA
>JBBFME010000135.1:0-5573 GCA_037478695.1 Pseudothermotoga sp. | reverse complement strand
AGAAAAACTTCGATAACACCAAGATCGAAGACACTCTTGATGATCTAAAAAAATCTCTTGAGAAGGTTAAAACCTTTCTCAAAGCCGAGGCGCAATTCACGATAGACAGAGAGTTGAACATGATTATAATCAAAATCAAGAATGTTGACACAGGAGAAATCATCAGACAGATACCACCAGAGGTTGCGGTGAAGATAGCCAAAAATCTCCAAGAGCTCATAGGTGTTTTGTTCGACGAAAGGGTGTGATACAAATGGATCTGTCCTCAATAGCCAATACTATAAACTACAAATACCAAAGTTCCTCGAGTAAAATCCAGTTCGGCGGTATGTTTTCGGGTCTCGATACGTCTTCTATCATTGATGCCCTGCTATCCACAGACGTACAGAGAGCAGAAACCTTGAACACAAAGTACAAGCAACTCGATCTAAAGCAAAAGGCTTACCAACAACTCGATGATAAATTAGAAAGTTTTATGAGTTTCTTGAGTAATTTCAAGCTTCAATCCACGTTGCTTGCAAAAAAAGTCGATACCACCTCGGAAATCTTGAATGTCTCTGCAAATGCCAGTTCAACCAATGGAACCTATTACATCAAAGTCCTTTCGACGGCGACATACAGTTCTTTTGTCAGTGGTAGGACAATTGGTCCAGACAACATTGATGGTTCTACCACCTTTGGCAGTTTAAACTATAGATACGCAGCATCTAACTCCGAACTGAGTATCCAAAAAGGTTCAAGCACATACGCCGTATCTATCAGTACCAGCGATACCATAAACGATATCATCTCAAAACTTGAATTGGCCTTCGGCTCAGGCAATGTGACCTTCTCCAATGGGAAACTGAAGATCGAAAGCAGCGAGGCTTTTGCCATCAGGCAGACAAGTGGTACCTTCATGCAAGTGTTCAACTTATCTAATGCACCGATAACCCAGAGCGGCTCAACCTACTCCATCGAAAGCACTGCACATGTTGGTGCGATATCTTCGTCAAAGACATTGTCTGAAATCGCATCCTATCGTGGCTTAACGTTAAGCGCGGGAGAAATTGAGATTAACGACGTGAGTATATCTTTCTCTACCACAACGACGCTCTCACAACTAATAGATGCTATAAACGAAAGCAGCGCGGGAGTTACGGCTCGTTATGACGAGAGCTCGGACAAAATAATCTTTACCTCCACCTCAACTGGCTCAAACACCATATCAATCGAAGACAACGCTACAGGTCTATCGCAACTCCTTGGACTTGATGTTGGCGTTTTCAACGTCGGTAGTTCCGCACATATACAAGTGAGCAACGATTTAGTGAATTGGACAGATCTTTATTCTTCGTCAAACACTTTCAACTATAGCGGCTTGACAATAACAGCTAAAGGTGTCTCTTCTTCAACGCAGGTTGTGAACATCACAAATGACATAGACGCCACCGTTGAACAGATCAAAGAGTTTGTAAACCAGTGGAACGAATTGATGGAATACATGCACACAAAACTCAGTGAAAGCAAGGTAACCGGTAAAGAAGAAAGTGAGATGACAGAAGAAGAGATGATGCAAGGAGTTCTCAAGAACGACTCTTTACTCAGAAGAGTGTTTGAGAAAATGAGAGGCTTTATAACAACTGCCGTTTCAGGTGATGTGAAGTATCTATGGGAACTCGGTATAACTACCGGTTCTTATGGTTATCAAAACATGATTTCAGGGACGATCGAAATTGATGAAGACACACTGAGAGCCAAAATCGAGCAAGATCCAGAGGCAGTTTGGGCATTCTTTGGTAATTCTGATGAAGGTGCACAAGGTTTGGCGCAGCAGATTCAACAATACATCAGGGAAGTAACAAAGATCGGCGGGCAGATAGATTCAGTTGCTGGTTCAAGTGGAAGTTTGAACAGAGAAAAACGCGTTTTAGCTCAACAACTGGCTGGTTGGTTGGAAAGAATTCAGAAAAAAGAACAAACTCTGTGGGCAAAGTTTTCGGCTATGGAAGAAGCTGTCGCCAAGATGCAATCTTTAAGCACTTACCTTTCCAACATATCAACTAAGAGCAGTTCTTAAGATGTTTTCTTGCTCAGGATCACGGTGAAATCTCCTGGATTTGCGCCTTCAAAAGTGAAGTTGACCTTTTTCAACAGCGTTGCAGGGAGAGACTGTTTTATTCTCTCTATGTAACCAGACAACCTCTGGTGAAGCACAACTTTCACAGAAGTGTACTCGTTGGTATTCCCTATCTTTGAGAGTTCATTTATAACTCTCCTAACAACAACAAGTGGAGAGATCACTTTCCCCGTGCCTTTGCACACAGGACAAGAAGTGAACAACAATTGGTCCACAGATGGCGATTTTCTCTTTCTGGTCATCTCGAGCAAACCAAGTTTCGTGAATCCCATAAGCTCGACGTGAGCTGAATCACTTTTCATCACATTCTGAAGTTCTCTCATGAGTCTGTCGTAGTAATCCTTTGATGGCATGTCTATGAAGTCGATCACTATGATTCCACCGATATTTCTCAGCCGCAGTTGTCTTGCGATTTCACGAGCAGCTTCAACATTTATCTTGAAAGCAAGTTCGGCGTGGCTCTTCTCAGCCACAAAACTCGCGGAATTCACATCGAAAACGGTCATTGCCTCTGTTGTGTCCAACGCCACGTATCCTCCGCTGGGTAAGTCAATTATTCTGTTTTGCAGTTGACCCAATTGATTGTAGACACCGAGTTTGTCAAATAAATCTTCCTTGTCCAAGTGAATCAAAGGTTTTTTGTTGAGTCTCTTGGAAGCTTCCTTTATCTTTTCATAGAGGAGTTCGTCATTCACGTAAACCTCATCAATCTCTTTATTCAGGCGTTCTCTTATGATATACTCTGCAGCCGTGGGCTCACAACGTATGAGTTTTGGCTTTTTTGCTCTTCTGTACGATGTAAGTATTTCATGCCATTCCTTTTGAAGTTCTCTGAACTCTTCAACGATGAATTCTTCAGGAACAAACTCGGCTGCGGTTCTGACGACTATCCCTTCGTTCTTCAAAAGGTCCTTGATGAGTTTCTTCAGCCTCTCACGCTCTTTTGAATCGTGTACCTTCTTCGAGATTCCTCTCGCACGTGAGAGAGGAAAATAGACCAAAAACCTCCCGGCAAGCGAAATTTTCCCGGTCACCTGCGGCCCCTTAGTGCCTATGGCATCGTGTTTTACTTGAACCAAAACCTTGTCTCCTTCTTTAATATTCTCTGCACCAACGATTTCTTTTAGATACTTCTTGGGAAGGTCTGCGAATTTCAAGAAGGCGTTTTTGCTCTCCCCAATGTCTACAAATGCTGCATTGAGACCTGAAACGATCTTTTGAACACGTCCAACATAGATATTTCCAGATATGAACTCGTTCTCTTCCGTGAAGAGTTCTTGTAGAACCCCATCAGTCAGTATAGCTCCGTTCACTCTGTTTTCTTGTACATTTATGACAAGCTGACCGGACACAGGATTTTCACCAGCTAATCAACGAATTCGAGCAAACCTATTTTGCCGTCTTTGCGAAGGTACAGCAAGTTTATTTCGTTGGTTTCAGAGTTCCGATAGACAAAAAACTGTCTGTTCATCGTTTTGAACTGAAGCACAGCCTCTTCCAAAGGCATAACCGACAGTGTCAATCTCTTTGTCTCAGATATCTCCGACTCATCTTCAAGTAATGATGTATTGATCTGAGGGACCTTTTCACTTGCCACTCTGTGTTTTTCACGTATCGTCGATTTTATCTTCTTCACTTTCTTTTCCAGTGCATCCGACATCTTGTCGATCGCAGTGTAAAGGTCTGGGTCCTTTTCTTGAACGACGACTATGTTACCTTTCAGATTCACGTTTGCTTTTAGAACATAGTTCACGGCATCTTTTTCCGCCTTCACCTCTGCTGAAATCACATCGTTTTCCTTAAGAACCCTGTCTACTTTCTCAAGCCTCTTGGAAAGGTACTCCTCCATGGCTGGAGTTGAATCAAAACCTCTTGTGACGAATTTGTAATTCACTTCGTCACCTCCTCGAGTAAAGCCCTTCTCTTGTTGACGTAGTCTTCAACTGCGTTGAACCAATCTTCCTGATGCAGTATCGCATAACCAAATAGAGTTATCATCATATAGAGAAGTGTGTTTGTGTCCAACGAAAAATTGAAAGATCTCATCTCCTTATTGACAATCGAGGAAAGAAACTTTGCCTCTTCACCTTCGAAATCCTTCATTGATTTGAAAAAGAAATGGTATGCCAACGCAAGTCCAACTACCACCACTACAAAACCAAATACAACAAAGAGGTTGATTATGAGACCAGCAGCTGCGATCGCAATACCAAGGTTCACCATTGTCTCATCCATCTTCAAGGCAATGGCAGCATAATTTGGGAACTTTTCTGCCATTTTTCGATGCAATTGTCTTATGACCGAGCGCCATCTCACTAATGTAAAAACAAGCGCAAGCCCCGAAACAAGGCAAATGCCTTGTGTGAAACCAAGAAAACGGAATGAAGCTAACGCTACAAGGAAGTTAGCAGCAACCGAGATAATTGATGCGATCAGTCCCAGAACACACGAGACAAAAAAGCAAATGAGTGCATATGATGAAAAATCTCTCGATGGCAACTTCGAGCCGTTCACAAAAGCCATAAAATATTTATCCACAAATATCCCCCCTCACAAAGATGATACCAGAACTGATGCAAAGAAGAGCACAACACACAGCAAGATCACAAAAATAGAACTCGTAGAGATCTCGCGCGATTTTTTGAAAACCAAAAGAGAAACAACCAACAAACCCAATCCTCCTACCGTAAGCAGGTAAATCATCGTTATCTTCCCGCCTTGATGTTGGCTTCAACCTTTGTGTTCTTGAAAAGTCTATCTTGAAACTCTAATAGTCTTTTTGCCCTTTCCTGTGCATCTTTAAAAACGTGAGGATCTAGTTCCTCAGCTGGGACAACTATACTCGCCACTATCGTGATCTTCTTACCATCGCAGTGCATGTAGCCACCATAAGTTGCAAAGTTTTTTTCTCCGTCTTCTGTAACGATGCGAACATAATCTATCGCCAACTGAGCGACGATGGGCGCTCTCTTTGGAAGTATTCCCATGGCCCCCTCAACTGTCCTGAGGCTCACCAACTTTGCCTCACCGCTCCAGCAAGTAGTCGAGGGCGAAAGGATCTCAACCTCTATCATGCAACACTTCCTTTCAATCTCTCTGCCTTTTTCACAGCCTCTTCTATAGTACCAACCATGAAAAACGCCTGTTCTGGTAGTGAGTCGTGTTTGCCTTCGAGTATTTCCTTGAAACCTCGAACCGTTTCTGGAATTGGAACGTACTTACCAGGAGCACCAGTAAATCTTTCCGCGACAAAGCATGGCTGACTCAAGAAACGCTGTATTTTTCTCGCTCTTTGGACTATCAGCTTGTCTTCCTCGCTGAGTTCTTCCATTCCGAGTATCGCTATTATGTCTTGGAGATCTTTGTATCTTTGTAGAACTTCCTGTACACCTCTTGCAACTTGGTAGTGTTCCCATCCGACGACACTTGGATCGAGTATCTTCGAAGTGGAATC
>JBBFME010000134.1:0-5576 GCA_037478695.1 Pseudothermotoga sp. | reverse complement strand
GCACGACGTGTGATGAGTGAACTTGTCCAGTTTGTCGATGTGCTCTTTGCCAACGAAGAAGATACGGAAAAAGTCTTTGGAATACGTGCAGACGATTCAAACATCGTGGAAGGTAAACTCAGTTTGGCAGGTTACGAACAAGTCTGTCGAAGGCTAAGAGAGAGATTTGGTTTCAAGAAAGTGGCGATAAGTCTTAGAGAAAGTGTTGTAGCGAATCTCAACGGTTGGTCTGGTGTTTTACTCGATGGCGATGATTTCTACCACAGCAAACAGTACACAGTTCACATAGTCGATAGAGTTGGTGCTGGTGATTCATTCGCAGCCGGCTTGATCTACGGGACAATTGTGGGAATGACTCCTCAAGAAGCTTTGAATTTTGCTGTTGCTGCTTCGTGCTTAAAGCACGCCATAATTGGTGATTTCAACCAAGTGACTTTAGAAGAAGTCAAGAAACTTGCAAAAGGAGAAGGCTCAGGACGAGTGGTGAGATGAATGGCTATAGGATCTGTTGAAAAAGCTTTGAAGATATTAGAGTTTGTGATAATCAGGAAGACTGGCTCGAGAATTCAGGATATTGCGCAGTATATGGACATGTCTCCACCGGCCGTCTATAAACACCTTGAGACCTTAGTAAAATCTGGGTATCTGTGTAAAGAACCTTACAGTCACAAGTATATGCCTTCTTATAAGATCGTTGAGCTCGGAAGTATTATCTTGAGGAATGTGCAGGTCAGAGAAATAGCACATCCCTTCTTGATCGATCTTATGGAAAGAACGGGTATGACTGTTCATTTTGCAATAGTAGATGGTTTTGAAGGTGTCTACGTTGACAAGATCGAAAGTGCTCGAACGATACCGACCATTTCCAGAATAGGCATGAGGATGAGACTCTATTCGACTGGTTTTGGAAAAGCCATTTTGGCTTTTCTTTCTGCCGAAGAGCTCAGAAAGTACATCTCAAACGTAAAATTGGAGAAACAGACCCCAAAAACCATCACAGATGTGAATTCTTTACTGGAAGAACTTTCCCGTACCAGACAAAGAGGCTACGCTATCGACGACGAAGAGAACGAAGCCGGAGTGAAGTGCATCGGTGCACCTGTCTTCGATTACACTGGAAATGTGATCGGTGGCATCAGTGTTACTGCGGCTGCCAGCTCCTTTAGCGAACAACTCACAGCGGTTGTTGCAAACGAAGTTCTCAAGACTGCGCGTGAGATCTCCAAGAGACTCGGGGCGAGTCTCTGAATGATTGAAAGGTACACCTCATGGAGATTGATCTCAAATCTTCAGGTACGATAGGTGAGAGAATGGTCTAAAGGAGGTGGTTTAATGAGGTTGAAGTTCATCTTTGGCAGTGTCGAATGCGTTGCTGAAGTCGATGAGGAAAAAGCTCCGCTGACTGTTGAAGCCATCAAGAAACATTTACCGATCAAGGGTGTCGTCAGCAGATGGGGAGATGAGATCTACTTTGAGACCCCAGTTAAGCTGAGTACAGATGAAAATAGCAAAGAGATTGTTGAAGAAGGAGATGTCGCTTTCTGGATACCAGGTAGGGCAATCTGCCTATTCTTTGGAAAAACGCCGATCAGCGATGACAAGATCAGGCCAGCCAGTGCAGTTAACGTTTTTGGGAAGATAAAGGAGAATCTCAATCTCTTGAAGGAAATTAAGAGTGGCACGAAGGTGGTAGTACAGGTCGACTGAGAATCCTCCTCCTGTGGTACTATAGAGAACGGAAGGGAGGAGGATTGGTGAATCAAAAGACACTTTTCTACATACTCATCGCATTTATAGTCTTTTTCATCGTGACGCAATTGGTAACAACACTTACGCAGAGGCCGCCTTTTGAAATAGCATACTACAGAAGCAGAATGGAATACGATTACACGGGCCAGGCAACTTTCACAGCAACAGCTGGCCTTTTTTTCAAGGATAAGTCCAAACAGCAGCAGTACATAAATCAGTATCAACAGGCGTCGTTGTCGACCTTCAAAGGTTATTTCGACGATGTCAGCAAGAAGGTTGGCAGACAGATAGATGTGATATCGATGAACTCAACGGTTACCGAAAGATCTGGGATTCTTGAAGTACTTGAGATCGCCAGACTTTCCAATGTTGCCTCTGTAGAAAATGGTGTAGTCGATACTTCTCTCAAGGACATCACGATCTATTCAGTCGGAGACTCTGAAATAGTGGTTGTTGTTCCAGAAGATGCTCAAATACTGTCCATGGAACCGACGCCGACAAAAGTAGTACTCAATGAAATATACTGGCAACCAGGTCAGGCATCTATGGTTTTTCCAAAGGTTGTCTTCAAGAAGGGTGATCAGAATTGATCGATCAGTTCCTTGAACTTCTGAGATCTTCCAAATATGTCGTTGCTCTGACAGGTGCGGGCATAAGCACAGCGAGTGGTATACCAGATTTTAGAAGTCCAACGGGGCTTTACTCTAAATATCCGGAGAACATTTTCGACATTGATTACTTTTTTGAAGACCCTAAGGGGTTTTACGAATTCTGCAAGGAAGCATTGATACCAATGACAAAAGCAGAGCCAAATCCTGCACATTTCATGTTGGCAAGACTTGAAGAGAAAGGTGTTTTGAAAGCTGTAATCACACAGAACATAGATGGATTACATCAGAAAGCAGGGAATAGGAAAGTCATAGAGCTGCACGGAACTGTTTTTGAGTACTACTGTACTCGGTGTTTCAAGAAATTCGAACCTTCGCAGATCAAAGAAATGCTCGATTCTAAAGAGATCCCAATCTGCAGTTGTTCGGGATTGATACGACCGAACATAGTCTTCTTCAAAGAGATTTTGCCCGAGAAAGCGATCAATGAGGCTTATTTACACGCATCTAAGTGTGATCTCATGATTGCCTTGGGGAGCTCCTTGGTCGTCTATCCTGCCGCGCAGATTCCAATGGTCGCGAAGTATGCTGGGGCCAAACTCGTCATAGTGAACAAAGGAGAAACAGGTTTAGATCACTTATGCGATATGAAGATGCATAAAGATCTCTCTGCCTTTGCACAAGAATGTTTTTCTGCTGCTCCAGATCTTTTCAACTGAGGGACTTTGTTTTATACTACACAAGGACGAGTACAAAGAATCAAGGAGAGAAGGACAATGAACGAGAAGGTAGCAGTCTTCGGGAAGGTTAACGTCGACACTATCTTGTACATCGATCAACTTCGCATTGGAGAAAACCATCAGTGCGAGAAGACCTTGGTTGATGTCGGAGGAAAAGGTGCAAACACCGCGATTGCTCTGGCAAAACTTGGTGTCAATTGTCATCTGATAGCTTGTGTAGGCAACGACGGGATCTCTCAGAGTGTTGTCAAAAAGATAGAAAAGTACGGTGTTGACACTTCGTTTGTTAAGAGTTGTAATGTTCAGACGGGCAAGACTTTCATTGTAGTAGAGTCAAATGGTAGAAATACCATGTTTCACGTCATGGGAGCCAATAGCTATCTCACCCCAGAGATGATAGACTGGACCTTCATGGAAAAGTGTTCGGCGGTTTTCATTCAATTTGGAATACCAATTGAAACCGTGCGTGAGATTGTGTTGATGTCGAAGAGAAACGGTAAGTATGTATACATCGATCCAGCGGGATTCGCGGACGAATCCATTATGGAAATCATAGCCTATGCAGATACCGTTGCGCCCAACGAAGTGGAACTCTACAAGATTACTAAGGAAGTGGAACTGGAAAAAGCGGTGAAAAAACTTCTTTCAGCGGGAGTTGAAGAAGTCGCAGTTAAGTTGGGTGCAAAGGGAGCAAGCCTTTTCTCTGAGAAATCCTCTTTGCACATCGATTCGTACCCTGTGGAGGTAGTCGATACTACAGGTGCTGGAGATGTGTTTAACGCGGCCTTCATCATGGGGAAATTGAAAAAACTCCCAGCAAGGGATGTCTTAAAAGTTGCAGTTGCAGCGTCTGCACTCGCTGTGAGAAAACAAGGGACATCGAGCTCAAGTCCCACAAGAGAAGAATTGGTGAATTTTCTACATGAAATCGGCGAGGAAACCTTGATTTCGGTGCTTTCGTAAGAAGGTGGTCTTGTGAAGAAATACATCGTTGTGACCGGTGGCGTGCTCAGTGGAGTTGGAAAGGGTATCTTTTCGGCTTCTTTAGCAAGATTGCTCAAAGAATGTGGCATAAAGGTGAACGTCTTGAAGATCGATCCTTATCTGAATGTCGATGCAGGTACGATGAACCCAAATCAACATGGAGAAGTCTTCGTAACAGAAGATGGCTACGAAGCAGATCTGGATCTTGGACATTATGAGAGATTCTTAGGCGAAAACATGAGTAGGAAGAACAACATAACGGCAGGACAGGTATATTCATCGGTTGTTCAAAGGGAAAGAGAAGGAGGATACCTCGGTTCGACTGTTCAGATAGTTCCACATGTGACGGCTGAGATCAAAAAGAGAATTGAGTCGCTTGAGGGAGATGTGAATGTCATCGAGATAGGTGGTACGGTTGGAGACATAGAAAGTGAGGTCTTCCTCGAGAGCGTTAGAGAATTGGCTTTGGAAAAACCAGCCGATGACTTTCTCTTCGTGCACGTAACCTATGTACCATATCTGAAAGCATCAAATGAATTCAAAACAAAACCAACACAACAGTCTGTACAACTACTGAGAAGATCGGGAATAAATCCGGATATGATAGTCGTAAGAAGCGAAAGTCCGATAAATGGCGACAGCATCAAAAAGGTGGCTCTTTTCGGTGGTGTACCATTGGAAATGGTGATCAATCTTCCTGATGTACCCAACGTTTATTCTGTGGTCGAGGTGCTCAAAAACTACGAGGTGCACAAAAAGGTGGCTCAGAGATTGAAGATCACACTCGATGAATCTCAGTTTCGTTGGGATTATCCGAAGATCTTCAAACAGTACAAGATTGCATTGGTAGCCAAGTATCTCGGCACCGATGATGCCTATAAAAGTATTAATGAATCTGTTTTTCTATCGGGTTGTACAAAACCATCGATCGTCGATGCCCAAGCACTTGAAGAGATGAGTTGGCAACAAGTGTGTGAACTTTTATCAGAATACGATGGCTTCATCATACCAGGCGGCTTTGGCAAGAGGGGTATAGAAGGCAAGATAAGGGCTATTCGCTACGCAAGGGAACACAAAAAGCCTATCTTAGGCATTTGCCTGGGACTCCAACTGATGGTAATAGAATTTGCCAGAAATGTCGCTGGATACAAAGAGGCAAACTCAACAGAATTCGATCCGACTACACCTCATCCTGTAATAACTTTGATGGAAGAACAGAAGAAAATCCTGCAACTCGGAGGAACGATGAGACTCGGAGCACAACCGATGCGACTTTTGAGAAACACAAAGCTGTGGCAGATTTATGGTGAAATCGAAGAGGTTTCAGAAAGGCATAGACATCGCTATGAAATCAACCATGAAGAATACGCAGATCTTTTCAAGCTCCCAGGAGAAGATGGCTACAAACTCGTCATCAGTGCTCGTTCGAACTTTGTTGAGGCTGTCGAATTGGAAGATCATCCGTTTTTCATAGGCATACAGTATCATCCCGAAC
>JBBFME010000133.1:0-5632 GCA_037478695.1 Pseudothermotoga sp. | reverse complement strand
AACTTCTTGAGGTGCGTTACGATTTATACTCTCGTCAATCTTCTGCCGCTTTTCGCGCTTCAGTTCCCAGAAATGACGAAATGCTGCTCTCGCTTCCTCTGGCCAATCTTCGGGAGGCATAGGATCAGGCACTTCGTTTAACTTCCATCGGTGGCCTGTCTCCTGATAGATAATCTCCAACAACTGTTCGGCCTCTTTCTGTTCTTCGGGCACGAGGCTGGCGCGAACCTGCCACAAATGCCAATATGCTTCTTTTGCCCTTTCAGACCAAACAGGGTGCGGCACTTCACGAGAGACCTCCCACTCTTTCTAGTTCGTGCCCAATGCCTTGTTGAGTTCTGCCAATGCCTGTTCAATCTGTGGATTATATTCTTCGGCAATGTTATCAATTTCGGTGTTCTTAGCGATGCTCTCCAAAGTGATGTGGGGTACAGTCTCGTAGATGAATCCACCGGCGGGACCGCGCTCTGAGTCTTTGAGTTCGTAGTAGTCAAACTTGGCGGTCATGAGCCTCTGGCGAGCGATGGCGATCGCTACACGAGAGGTATCGCACGTTATCCAACGCCGCCCCCACTTCTCTGCGCAATAAGCTGTTGTTCCAGAGCCACAGGTCGGGTCGAAGACAAGATCACCAGGATCGGTGGTCATGAGAATGCAGCGCTCTAGGACCGTGTCTGATGTTTGCACAGCATATACTTTCTCCCTCGCACCACTTGTATCACTCCAAATGTTGGTTAATTCTGCAACAGGATAATCACCATGGTACAACACGTAGCGGAGAGTATTTTCCGTGGCATAAAGCCGATCAGCTAAAACAAGTTTCCTCATTCCTTCCTTGTTTGTCTTCCAACTACGCCCGCCACCTGGGTAATACTCCTTCCCCTCAAAGGTTGTGGTAAAGACGCAGCTCTCGGTTCTACCAGCAGAGAGCATCGTTAGGGAGAAGAAAGGCTTGGTACCTTTTGGAATTAGAGAAGGTTGCTCCCTTTCAATTCTTGTCATTGGCCGCCTTGTTCCATCGGGCAGTTCTAGGTAGTTATACGCACCCTCACCTCCCACAACTTTTTCGACGAACAACCTCCGGAATTTCGTTTGAGCCTTATTTTTACCGTACCAGACAAGGTAGTCACAAACACCCGGTAAGTAGGTCGCCCCTAGAGGCACGCTCTTATTGAATGCAATTACACTTATGAAATTCTCTCTTCCGAATACTTCATCCAACAGGCACCGCACCAAGTGCAAGTTCTCATCGTTGATCTGCACGAAGAAAGAACCAGACTCATGCAGAAGTTCTCGACATAAAAGTAGACGATCTCGTAAGTAAGTGAGATAAGAGTGGATTCCCAACTTCCACGTGTCTCTGTAAGCTTTGATTTGTTCTGGTTCATGGGTGAGGTTTTCGTCTGTGTCCTTGACATCTCGCCGATCAATGCGCGGTTGAAAATTGCTGGCATACTTGATACCATAAGGTGGGTCCATGTAGATCATCTGCACCTTGCCTGCCATGCCCTCTTTGACCAGGAGCGAGTTCATGACCAACAGCGAGTCACCCAAAATCAAGCGGTTCGCCCAGCCGACCTCGTGCTTATAGAATTCGATCTGCTGGTCGGCAGGAAGTGGTGTCTCACCGAAAAGTTCGGTTTGGATGGCTTGGGGACGGCGGACAGCTCGCAGGATTGCCTTCGTAGAGATGCGTTCATGGATATGGAGCGACACCACATCAACTTCAAAAGAGGTGTGTTCGGCTTTGCCTGCCCAAACGAGTTGTGGGTCTAAGTGAGGATCATACTCATACTTGGTTGTTTCGCGCTCGCGCACTTCGTAAGTCGGCGCTATACCGGCCGGTGGATTATTGTGTCGCCGCGCTTCAGCGTGGCGGAAATCTTCTACATCATCTTGTTGATTACTCGCTGTTGCTTTCTTTTTTTCGTGCCACTGTGAGATGCACCTCGCTTCACCAAGTTTCACAGTTGTGTTCACATTGTAAAATTAAGTCTTTTCCCTTTGTTCTATAGGCGGTCATCATTTCATTCATTTATGTCTAAAGGAAAACCATCAAAGCAAAGTTCATTTCAACTACGTGATCGTACACAGCTCTGAATAGATGCCAACGAGAGCTACACCGTTCAGCACGGTAAGTGGGATGTTCTGATTTTCTTGGCTCAGTCTTGGCGGTTTGGTCAAAAGTATACTTACACACTCTGTGTGGAATATTCTCAGCTACTACAACCCAATCTCTCTTGCGAAAACGGACGATAGAGCCAACTTTCACATTCATTTCCGCCTTCCCCCCACGGCTCTGCTGTATACATAATTATAGTATCATACATAATTCAATATTTGATATAGCTCGATAATCTTTAGAAATGAAGCTTGGCTGTTTCTCTTGATCACATTTTCGCCTACGAAGAGTGTGGAGAGTTTGTCTTTTCCTTTGAACTAAGAATTGGTTCATTCACATTGGATGATCTGTTTTGCCAAGAATAGGAATTTGAAATTGATTTCAACGCAGTGCACATATCTTTATCTGTCACCACTTGTTGGCAATATTGCAGAACAATTTGTGTTCTCACCCGAGAAGTGATTCAAGAAAGACTTGCCTTTTCACGACATCGTGACATATTTTGTCAATGACAAAATGTTTTTCACAAGAAATACTTCTGGCAAATGCTTTAAAGTATTGGCAAGAGGGTGGTCGCTTGTCAATAACTCGAAAATGTTTCAGGGTGTCACTGCGATTGAGTTTCTTCAAGAATCAACGTTACCAGGTGAATGTGAGAAACGGTGAGATCTACTTCAAATGTCTTGAGCAAGAGGGTCAGAGTTTTTCCATACCCTTAGATCAGATAAGAAATGTCTTCGTTTATGGTAAGCCACCCAGAGAGGTTGAGATACGCACCAACAACAGAGTGATCTTTGGAATTTTCAGAACAACGAGAACTGCGCACAGAGCAATCGAGATCCTCAGGCAGGTCTTTGGCGAAAGGTTCGTCCAGATCCATTCTTAGGGGGGAAAAGTATGGTCGGATTTTCAGAGAAGATCAACGACCCGGCTTATGAGAAGTACAAAAAGGCTTCAGCCAAGTGGGCTTATCTGTTTTCACTCATACTCGCAGCCATTGCCATCATAGCCTTTCCCATTTACGCTCAAAGTACTAAAGAGATAACTCTGCCACAAGGTTTTCTGTACGGTCTTGTTATCGGTGGAATGTTCGTGCTCATCGCTTTTTTTCAGAATCTCAAAAGGAAAAAGGACACCACTTGGGATGGCGTTGTGCTGGACAAGAAGGATGAACGGAGAGTAGAGAACGTGCGATCGGGAAATAGGATTAGGCAAAGAGACTATATGCTTTACACGCTCAAAGTTATGAGGGACGATGGAAAGACTTTCACACACAAATGGCGAGATAACAGTTCTATCTACGATTATTACCAAGTTGGCGAAAGGGTCAGACACCACAAAGGTTTTCCCTACTACGAGAAGTTCGACAAATCAAAAGACTCAAAGATTTTGTGCATAGCTTGTCTCACCTTTAACGATATTCACGATGATTTTTGCAAGAGGTGTAAAGTACCCTTGCTCAAGTAGGTGATGTGAATGAAGAATCGTGCAACATTCAGTTCCATCTTACCGATGATGTTCAACCCAGGTGCTTTCATAGAAAGTCGTCTAAGAGACATGAGTGTGTTGTTCTCATTATTAGTTTCAGCCCTTGGTTTTGGCTTGTTCTTCATGCAGACTGGCTTGGATCTTTTCAAGACAGGACAAAAATCTATGAATTTCGTCTATACAATAACTGCTGCAGGCGTTGTTTATGGTGCGTTGTTCATACCTCTTCTGGGTGTTCTTCTTTGGATATTTCTCAAGATCGCTCGGAGCAAGGCTTCTTTCAAAGAGACTATAAGTGCGATGTGCCTGTCTTACAGTAGTCTGCTCGTCTATACACTTTTTGGAATTATCTTTTCAGTGTTTCTGAACTGGAGAACTTCTGTAGTCTTTGGCACTTCTGGTGTGGTTTGGTCTATGGGCACTCTGATGGGAACGATTCGTCAGCTCAGCAATGGAAAGATTGCACTCTCAGTCTTTTTGGCGACTATCTTCGGTGTCGTTGTTCTTTTCAGTTGGTACTATTTGGGTAATCTTTGAGGGGTGAGATCTTGAGAAACTTAACTGTGATTCTTTTGATAATAGCCACGATGATCTTTGCTGGAAAGGCTTACGAAAAGGTCATCTTCAAGACTGGAAGTTGGACTGTTAGTCAAGAAGAAGTAGAGGGCAGGCAACTTTTGATCGTTAGCTATGAGGGAGCGACTGAGCTTTTAAGAACGATCATCAAGCAAGATCAGCCTGTCAAAGACAGTGTTCCCTTTACTCTTTCTTCTGATGTTGTTCTCAAATCGGTTCACATCATCTGCAGTTCTGCACAAAATCAAAAGGTTTTCATAGTGGATTCAAAGGGTAGATCTGTTGAAATGACTCAACCACAATCGGTCGAAGAAGATCACTTCGTCTATTCACCACCAGGTGAGCTGGTGCTGAAAAAGGGTAGTTATACCTTGAAATTTTCAAACCCACAGAGTTTGGAGAGAGACCTTCTGAGTTCTGAACCTGTGGTGCTCTTGACTGGTTATGACTACGAAGCTTCGAACGAAGTTGAGGCAGAACAATTTCAATCTAAATCTCCATTAGTTCAAGGTGAACCGAAAATTTTGGAAAAGGCGACTGCGCAAACGATTCCTTCACAGCAACCGGGAGCCAGCCAACGCAAACCCATCGAGTTCACTCTGAACGAATCCTGTTTTGTTGAGGCTGTCGCGATAGATTTGATAGATTACCCGAAAGATTTTCCAGAGACCAGTATCGTGATAGTCGATAGAACCTTGAAAACCTTTGGGCCATACTTTGCGGCTGATTTAGATAAAGAAAACGGTGTGATCTTTTTCAACCCCAATGTTGTTCTGCCTGCCGGAAGCTACACGATAAAGATCTCGGATGAGTCTGTCCTCAACTACAAGAGTGATGGAAAGCCGATCTATGCCTTGAAACTTTTCCCCTACGATCCGCCTTTTGATTTCACGGGGACTTACAAGATCAATTTCGTTGTGACGAGAGTCAGAACGTTGATGGGTGCTTCAGAGAAAAAGACGTTGGATGTGAAAAACTTTGAAGTTGCCTTGATCGACCATTCGGATTACATAGAGTTAGTTGGAAAAATAGATCTGAGAGAGGTTGTTCAGATACTCGAAGAGCAAACAGGTAGAAAGGTTCAGGCAGAATACACAGAGGTCTTCCCATTTTCTCAGGTCTGCCAGATAACCGAAAGGAAAAAAGACAGCTTGACTTGTACCTTCAACTTGAGCTTTGATTTCACAAAAATGCCTGTTGTGAACAAGTTCGTGGTTGGCATGACCACCGCAACGGTTTTTTTAACCTTCAAGACCAGGCCTGGTTTGACACCAGGTGTGACGATCTCTGGCAGTGCAAAGTATGTGAGAATCGATGATCCTCATCTTGGGACAGATATCAACGATTACGCGATCAGTGGAGATGGGGTGAGAACCTACGAACAACTTCCGCCCTTTGTGGTCAGCGCAATGAGCAAAAAGTTTGGCAGCGCGGGTAATATCCCAG
>JBBFME010000132.1:0-5679 GCA_037478695.1 Pseudothermotoga sp. | reverse complement strand
CTCTGCCATCCTTTGAGCTCTCTCATTCGGGCATCAACCCTCTGATCATTTCAGGTACCCTGCTTCTCTGTAATACCTTTCAGCACCGGGATGGAGGGGAACAGCGACATTGCGCGCCCCGAACTTCGGATCAAAAGTCTTGTTGGCTGGATGGACTGTCCAGAGCTCTTGCACATTTTCACAGAGTATTTTCGTTATCGTGTAAACAACTATTTCTGGGACATCGGCATTCACAAGAAGCTCACCCGCAGTCGTGACTGCTGGTACATCATAGTCTTGTCCCTGATATGTACCAGATGGAATAACACACAGTCCTGTCTCGCGTGCAACGGTACCGAGTTCTCTTGACATAGCATCTATACAATCATTTGAGACCGAGAGGAGCGTTGATTTTCTCGATATGAACATTTCCGACACCGCTGCAGCGGGTATCGACAGGTGCGTGACTACAAAGTCGATATGTCTATCCTTGTACAAACTGATCATATCTGCATAAACAGCGTGGAAATACTCACCACCTGCTTTCTTGATGTCTTCGAGTGTGATACCGTGATACGCTAAGATTCTTTCGACAATTGGTAGATCAGATGTACCTTTCATCGGTACAGCTATTCTGACAGGTTTTCCTGCTTTGACCAAGTCCGCTAATTCTTTAACTGTCTTGATACCTGTTTCTGTAGCGGCGACGAAATGGATCTGATAATAACCAAAATATCCACCTATTGCCCTGACCTTTGGATTTGGTTTCTCATAGAGTGGTGGAACACCCATCAGAGCCATCTTGTCGACAAATGTGATTCCCCAACCAAGGTCTGCGTCTCCAGAAGACACTTGTACTGGGTTGACAACACCTCCACCTGGTATGACTTTTATCGAGATCTTTGGCTCTTTTTGGTTGATCAGTGCGGCGATAGCACCGGCTTGAGAATACCAGCCTCCACCAACTCCACCAGCGACCCATGTCAGAGTAACTGGCTTGAGTTCAGCCCCGAAAGTTAAAGTGCTGAATAACAAACTCAACAAAATACCAAAGACAACACACAGCTTTTTCATCCTGAACCCCTCCTTGTATGAAGTAGTAGTTATCAATTTTGAGCAACTTCAGAGACAACGCGAAAACGAGCAGGACTGATTGCATCAATGTCAAAAACAGTTTTTTCACCACAGACCATTTGTGAGATCAATTTCCCCGTGATTGGTGCAAGAGCTATACCATCGCCTTCGTGACCTGTCGCAATGAAAAAACCAGGATTAGCAGGATCTTCTCCTATGACATACTTTCCATCATCGCAAGCTGGCCTGAGTCCGGCGAATGATCTTATGATTCTCACCTTGCTGAATATCGGGAACAACTCAACAGCCCTTTTGGTTATAGCTTGCAATGCCTCAAAGGTTGTGTTTCTGTTAAAACCTACGTATTCCCTTGTGCTTCCTATGAGATAGTTGCCGCTGTGAGTTCTTGACATTGCAAAACCGAGTCCAAGTCTCTTGGAAACTTCATCTCTTTCGAAATCAGACAGGTGCTTTGAAATAATGTAATTCGCATCCCAAGCGTCCGTTTCACCTATTTCTTGTATTGGCTCTGTCACGATTATCTGGCCTCTCTTTGGACGTATTGGTAGGTTCAGACCCACGCACGATGCCACTTCACGTGACCACACCCCAGCGGCGTTCACGATAACTTGGGAAAAATAGATTTCTCCTGTACTCGTTTTCACCTCCCAACATTCTGATTTCCGGTTGATCTCGACAACAGTGGCATATCTGATTAATCTGACACCGATTTTGGAACTCGCTTGATACAAAGCAAACAAGACTCTGAATGGATTTACTTGAGAATCTTCTGCTGAGTACGTTGAAGCAATTACATGATCACTCACCCAAGGCTGTTTTTTCTTCAACTCTCTTTTGTCGAGTATTTCTACCTTCAACCCTATTGACCTCTGTTTCTTGACGAAATCTTCCATAACTTGTAGGTGCTCTGGCTTATCGATCAAAATCATTCCACCGCGTGTTGCAAATTCTATGTCTGCTCGCAACTCACTTTGCCATTCGCGATACATCTCAAGACTTGCCATGGCGAGTTTCAGAGGGAGTCCAGGTGCCTTCGACTGAAGTAATATCATGTGATCACACGCACCGGATGTACCACAACCAATGTCTCCGCGTTCAAGAACCAATACGGTCTTTCCTGCCTTTGCAAGCTGATAGGCACACGAAAGACCTATTATACCCCCACCGATCACGATGCAGTCATAACCATTTCGCATACTGGACTCCCCCAATCTGTGGCATTAAATCAAACCTGAGTACTTTGCAACGATCTCGATGAGTCTTACCAAACCTCTCACTGCGAGTCTTGCTTTGTCTTCAATTATGTCACCATTTTCATCGGTCGTGCCAAGACCGGGTGAGACAAATATATTCGCATCGTATGCAACCGTTTGAATGATTCCCATGACATCTGTTCCAGATTGGAGAATGTTTGTTCCGGCGTACATGTCTTCAATTGAGAAGATTGGGAATGGAACTCCTTTCTCCCAACAGTCGTCGTAGTTTATCTCAACGGCACCTGAGTTATAACTCTTGGAGATCTTGAATATATGTTTTATCTTGGAATTGAGCTTAGAGAACTCTTCAACAGTTATTTCATATAGTCTATCAATACTTGCTTTGAATTTGTCAGCCTTCTGCCTGAGTGCTTTCAACGCGGCTATTGCCCCGGCAAGAGATTCTTTACCAGGATCAAAGGTCACATAAGCTGCCTTGCCATAAGAAGACCATGTCCCGCTTCTATCGCCGTGTGTTCCCATGGCACGTCTGATTGGAACCATCACATCTTCGCGGCCTATTATCAAACCACAGGTAGGTGCACCAGCTGCTTTGTCCATACTGTATGTCATGACCCAAGCACCTGTCTTCCTTGGGTCTGTTCCTATGAACGGCACACCCCAAGCGTTGTCAACGATGTACGGTACGTTGTAGTGCTGGGCGAGTTCACCAATTTTCTTTTGAAGTACAGGGGTACCATCTTCATCTTTTTCTCCATAACCATATCCAACTGTGTCGTATCCGAGTGAGGAGAATCCAGCCAACGTGTCCGCATATCTTTCGGCATATTCTTTGATCTTGGCTGCAGTACCTTTGGCATCAACTTCGCTGAGCAAGATAACTGGGTGATATTTAATACCGTGAACTGGATAGCGGCCACCAGCCATGGGAACGATTACCACATCGACATTTTCAAGTCTCTTTCCATAGAAGCCGAGTTCGCCTGCAGTGCAACCTCTGTCCGCAAAGATATCCTTGTAGTGAGGTGGAATTGGCCTTCCGTAACCGCCGTGGTGGTGAAGATGTCTTTCATATGGTATGATGTACCTGCTTCTGTACTTGTCACCTCTTCCTGTAAAGGGTGGTGAGACGAGGACATCAAAACTCAACCAAAGAGCGGCTTCGCATGTACTCACAAGCAGTGCATCGTAGTCATCTCCGTAATAGTCCTTGACAATATCTCGTATTTCATCTGCAAAAATCTTGTTGGGTATGACCTCTCTCGAAACCTTGCTGATGGCTTCATCTACTTCTTTCGTGATGAGCCCGTGACAACCAGATATTGCGCCGGTCAGACCGAATTTTCCACGCCATTCTTGTGGAATGCCTATTTCGTCAGCTGCCTTCTTTGCCTCGTCAAAGATCTTTGGCATTGATTGTTTCAAATGTTTGTAAAGGTGATACTTACTCTTGAACATAAAAATCCCTCCCTTTCAGTCTCTTGTAAAATAAATCAGATCATTCAGATTCAGACCCATTTCTTCGCCAGTGATGAGTTGATCTGTCAAAATCACAATATTTTGGTGATTAGGCATATGCGTCTCATCAAAGCCCACTAATGTTCCTAAACATTTACCGCTTGAGAGTTTCACCTTGTCTTTAAAAACAACTACACCAGGGTTCACGATTTCGATAAAAGCTAAGTAGGATATTTTATTGACATTCTTACCAGGCATCGCTTCACTTTCATTGGTGAGGATCAGTTCGTGAATTTCACCATTTCTCAATGCCCTTGACCATGGTGAGATCAAGGAAAGATTTCTGTTATCCGCTTTTCCACGTAAGATTGCTACTACTCTTCCCACAACGGTGGTCTTTTTCACATATGGATCGTTCTTGACCATTCCAGCGGCATATGGGTCTATCATCACTATTCCTCCTTGACGGCTATCACTTCAATCTCAACTTGTGCACCTTTTGGAAGTGCAGAAACTTCAACGAAGGATCTTGCCGGCTTGTGATCTCCAAAGTACTGACTGTAAACTTCGTTGATAGCAGCAAAGTTTTTTAGGTCGGTGACAAAGACAGTTGCTTTCACAACGTTCTTCAAACTACAGCCACTGGCTTTGAGTATTGCCTTAATGTTCTCGAAGACTCTTGATGCCTGTTTCTTGATATCGCCGTTTACCAAATCACCCGTGTGGGGATCTAATGGTATCTGCCCCGAGAGGAATACAAAACCATTTGCTTCCACCGCCTGTGAATAAGGGCCTATGGCTTTTGGTGCTTCATCTGTGGTGATGATCTTCATTAAGATACCTCCTTCTACACGATATTGGCTGATCTACCTCTTGCTTCTCTTAGATATGCATAAACGGTAAATTTCGAATTTCCCATTTCCTTCGCGAGAAAATCTACAGCGCCCTTGAGTAGGAAAAAGCCTTTTTCGTCCAGTTTTTTCAGAACACTTATTTTCTCCTCCTTGGTGGCATATCTGAGAGGTTTGCCAGTCAAAGACTTCACACTCTGAACTGCTTCGTTGAGGAGTTCTTCAACTCTGCTCACAAATTTTTCGTGATTGGTTCCAGCGATGTCTTCAAGGCTTTGAAAGGTCAAATGTTGCTCTATCACCTGTTTGAAAATGGAAACTTTTGTGGTGTCAAAGTTGATGCACAGGAAACCTATAATCTTTCCGTTTTCATCGCGAATGAAGATCGTCGTCGAACGCAGTATCCTACCATCAGAGGTAGTTGTCATGTAATTTGGCACGACGTCGACGTCTTTGAACTTTTCTGATCTCAGGATGTACAATCCCAAATCCGTCAAAGGTGCTCCAATCGTCCTACCAGTTACGTGACCATTCTCGATAGCTACGACTGAGTGCTCTGGATCGGATATGTCGTGAAGGACTATTTCGTAGTCAGGTCCAAGCATTTGCCCAAGTCCGCGAGTGACAGGTATGAAGGCTTTCAAAATGGGATTAATCTTTTTCACAGTATCAACCCTCCTCTATCATACAAAAATTTGTATTCCAATACAATAGTTTATTGGCAGAGATACAAGAATTTGTATGAAGCAGCGAAAAGGATTTTGGTCTCTACTCGGTGTTATTTCAGTTTTTTGTGAGTTTTCTTCTGAAAACGGCCGTTTTTGACCTCGATTTAACAAATGCCTGCCTTTCAACTCTGACATTGCATGAGATAATATAAATAGAGGTGATCAGTTTGAGAGAAGAACTCTACAAATTCAAGTATAAAGCGTTGTGTGAAAGGCTTAAACCAATTCTTGAGAAAAAGTCTTTTCAGGTCTACATAGTTGAGAATGGCCAACAAGCGAAAGAATTGGTCGAAAGATTGATACCCGAAGGAGCGACTGTGAGCAGCGGGGGCTCTTTGACATTGAGTGATT
>JBBFME010000131.1:0-5757 GCA_037478695.1 Pseudothermotoga sp. | reverse complement strand
AACATGACTCAGGCGGTGGCACCATACATGATCAAAGCGCAAAAGGGCTCCATCATAAACACCTCTTCTGTCGTCGGCATATACGGAAATGTTGGTCAGACAAACTACGCTGCCACAAAAGGTGGTGTTATAGCCATGACCAAGACCTGGGCAAAAGAACTGGCACGCAAAGGCGCTCAAATAAGAGTCAACGCAGTCGCACCAGGTTTCATCAAAACACCAATGACACAAAAAGTGCCTGAAAAGATCATCGAAGCTGTTACAACTCGAACTGCCTTGGCGAGAATGGGCGAACCTGAAGAGGTTGCGAATGTCTATCTATTCCTCGCGAGTGATGAATCCTCCTTCGTAACGGGGCAGGTAATCGGCGTTGATGGAGGTCTACAACTCTGAAAGGGGGAGTTGGTATGAAGAAATTTGTCGTTATGCTATTTGTTTTGGTCTGTATCTTGGCAATGGCAGAGGTAGGAGTTTACAAAGATAAGGTGGTTGTTGGAACCTTTCAAGCTCTTTCGGGACCTTACGCGGTGATAGGGCAAGAGATGTCAAAAGGGCTGAATGCTTATTTCAACTGGGTCAACAAGAACGGCGGTGTCTACGGCAGAAAGATCGAATTGATCATCGCAGATGACCAGTTAGATCCTTCCAAAACAGTTGTCGAAGTCAAAAGACTTGTCGAGTCAGACAAAGTCTTTGCACTCGTTGGTGGGCTTGGATCTTACGGTTGTCTCGCAGTGATGGACTACTTGGAGAAAAACGGTGTCCCATTTGTCTATCAAGGAGCTGGGACAAGCTTACTCGTTGTTCCACCGAAGAAGTACATCTTTGGAGTTCAACCTGACTACACACTCGAAGGACAACTGATCGCAAAGTTTCTCGTTGAAAATCTCGGCAAGAAGAGAGTCGCAGTCATATACATGGCCAACGACGTTGGTAAAGAAGGACAAGCGGCTGTGAAAATGAGACTTGAAAAGTACAACCTCAAACCCGCTCTCGAAGTTGCTTACAACCCCGCTGAAACAGATTACAGTGCACTTGCTATCAATGTTTTGAATGCAAATCCCGATTCCATAGTGATCTACGGTTTCATCGTCGACACAATACGCTGGATAAAGACACTGAGAGATTACGGAATAACTGCTCCTGTAGTAACCACCTATGCCAATGCAGACCCGAGTTTCATCACTTTGGGTGGCAAACAAGTCGAAGGAGTCTACCTGACAGGCTGGGTTCCACTTGCAACACCAGATCGACCAGAGTTCTTGAGAGACTACGAAAGGGCTGTGGCGATCTTCCAAGAAACCTACCCTAAGCAAGTTCCATCCTCTTATGCCGTGGCTGGTTTCATCGCAGCCGAGGTATTCACCCAAGGCTTGATTCAAGCAGGTCCAGATCTAACACGTGAAGGACTTGTTCGAGCTCTTGAAAGTTTCAAAAACTGGAACGGAATACTGACAAAAGACATCACTTGGGGGCCAAATCTCAGACGCGGTAAATCGAGCATGTACTTCATGAAGATTGACAAAGGTATCTTTACCGCTGTGACTGATCTCATAACATTGGAGAATTGATCTTGCGCTAATTGACAACCAGAGGGGGCTTTGCCCCCTCTGTTGATGGAGGAATTACAGTTGGCTTTGCTTGAAATAAAGAATCTCACTGTGAAATTTGGTGGACTTACCGCTGTTGACAACCTTGATATGACCGTAAGTGAAGGCACAATACATTCACTCATTGGACCAAACGGTGCCGGAAAAACAACGGTCTTCAATGCCATTACCGGTCTTGTAAAGCCTCACTCAGGGAGCATCTCGCTCAACGGAGTAGATTTAACGCGCGTGAAATCTCACAGAATAATCGAATTTGGTGTGAGTAGAACCTTCCAAAGCGTGGTTGTTTTCAAATACCTCACCGTTCTCGAGAACTTGTACATTGGATACCACAGAGCTGCCGAACTCAATCTTTTCGAGGAGTTCTTACCAAAAAAGAGAAAGGCAGTCACTTGGGAAATGTATCTCAAAGCTTTACAAATTGCCGATTTTCTTGGCTTGAAGAGCAGGCTTTTGAGCTATGCGGGATCTATACCGTACATGGCACAAAAACTGGTAGAAATCGGCAGAGCTCTGATGAGCGGGCCAAAGATCGTGCTTCTCGATGAGCCTGCGGCAGGTTTGACCGATACCGAAACAGAACAGATGAAGGAAATCATAAAACACATAAAAGAGAAAATGAAGATCACCGTCTTACTTGTTGAACACGACATGGAAGTTGTGATGAATCTATCAGACACTGTAACTGTAATGGATTTTGGTAAAAAGATCAGTGAAGGCAAACCAGAGATCGTTAAGAACGACAAAGAGGTCATCAAGGCCTACTTAGGAGAGAATGAAGATGCTTGAAGTAAAAGACATCACGGTCAGCTATGGACCCGTGATCGCCGTGAAGAATTTGTCGTTGAAAGTGGAAGAAAAAAGTATCACCGTTCTGTTAGGTGCGAATGGCTCAGGAAAGACTTCAACGCTCTTGGCGATTGCGGGGTTGAATAGAATCTCATCTGGTGAAATTTTGCTCGATGGTGAGAGAATAGACACCCTCGCTGCATACGAGATCGTCAAGCGAGGTTTAACCCTATGCCCCGATAGCAAATTGATCTTTCACAAAATGACGGTTTTAGAAAATTTGAAGGCAGGTGCTTACACAAGAAAAGACGATATCAAAGAGGATTTGGAAGAGATTTTCAAACTCTTTCCAAGACTCAAAGAAAGGGCGAAGCAACTGGCTGGTACTCTCTCAGGTGGTGAGAGACAGATGCTTGCCATCGCAAGAGCCTTGATGTCAAAACCAAGGTTTTTGATGCTCGATGAACCTTCAATGGGACTTGCACCAAATCTTGTGAAAGAAATCATGAAGGTAATTCAAGCGATTAGAGATAGAGGCGTGACGGTTCTCTTGGTAGAACAGAATGCCTACTCTGCTTTAAAAATCTCTGACTTTGGCTACGTGATTCAAACAGGGAAGATCGTTCTACAAGGAAGATCAGAAGATCTTTTGAAGGACAAGAGAATAATAGAGGGATACTTAGGAGGATAACGATGCTTCTGAACAGATTGATTCTCGGTCTTTCCACGGGGGCTTTTTACTCGCTCACAGCTTTGGGAATCGTCGTGATATACAAGATAACAAATGTCATGAACTTCGCCTTTGGGAATATGGCCATGTTCATGGCTTATGTTGCGTACACTTTTTTGACCCTTGGATTTGGCCCAGTTGTTGCACTGTTTTTGGTACTGCCCTTAGCTGCACTCTTTGGATTCGTTGTTGAAAGATATACTCTAAGGCCGGTCAGGCACCTGTCACACAGCTCTATGCTCATAATCACGCTCGGCATCTTGATGATTCTGGAGGGTCTTTCAACCCAGATATGGGGCACACAGTACAAGGGCTTTCCAGAACTCATAACAGGAAGACCATTCATCATCAGGGGCTTTTCAACCTTACTCGTCATTCGCAGACAGGATCTGTTGGTCTTTGTGATCTTAGGAGTTGTCTCAACGTTGATTGCCTTACTCATGAAATACACAAAGATAGGGACAGCGATCAAGGCTGTCTCTGAGGATGAAAGAACATCGCAACTGATGGGAATAAACCCCGGGAAGGTCTTCAGTTGGTCTTTGATGATGGGGACCATGTTGGGCACTACCGTTGCGATACTCGGTGCCCCGAAGACTTACATCTCTCCAACGATGATGTTGTTCTACCAGATTCAGGGTTTTACCGCGGCAGTCTTGGGAGGCTTTGACAGTTTTGCAGGTGCTGTGGTTGGTGGTTTGGCACTCGGTGTTGTAGAAAATCTCATTGGAGGTTACATAAGCAATGAGCTGAAGACGAGCTTCTCTTTGATCTTGATAATCGTCGTTCTGTTGATAAAACCCCAAGGATTGTTTGGGAGCCGTGAGATCAGGAGAGTGTGAGGATGCGTTGGTTTTTCTTGTTCTTGATCTTAATCTTGGTGCCTTTCTTTTTCAAGATGAGCACTTTCATACTCACCATAATAAACTTGACGATGATATACACCTTGGCAGCTATGGGTTTGAATCTCATAATGGGTTACACAGGACAGGTTTCGATAGGCCATGCCGCCTTCATGAGTATAGGCGCCTACAGTTCTGCAATCTTAGTTCAAAGATTTTCGATGCCGATTCCTTTTGGCCTACTCGTTGGTATGGTGCTCGGTGGTGTCTTTGGAGTCGCCTTGGGCTTTCCTGCTTTAAGGCTCATTGGCTTTTATTTGGCTATAACAACAATGGGATTTGCAGTAGCTGTTGAACAACTGATTGGTGCGTGGGAACAGGTCACAGGAGGACACATAGGAATGAGAAATATACCAAAACTTGGCAACGAGCTTCAGAGTTATTACATCATAGTTGCCATCTTGTTGGTCTGCGTCTATGTCTTTCAGGTCATAACCTCTCACAGAACTGGTAGAGCCTTGAAAGCAATCAGGGAAAATCCAATGGTTGCAGCGACCTTCGGTGTGAACATTACGTACTTCAAAGTCTTGGCATTTGTCATAGGTTCTGCTTACGCTGGACTTGCCGGTTCCATTTACGCACACACGATCGGCTACATCGCACCACACAACTTCGGGCTGGGCAGATCTTTGGAACTCTTGGCTATTGTCGTGATAGGTGGTATGGGAATAACCATAGGACCCATCTTCGGTTCGGCCCTCTACACGATCTTGCCTTTCTTTTTCAGCAGAATCGGTTTTTCAACATCGATAATCTTCGGCTCAATTCTCGTATTGGTGGTCCTCTTCATGCCTCGTGGAATCGGCTATTACTTTTACAATTTCTGGCTGAGATGGGCAGAGTTGCCAATAGTTTTGCTCAAGAGAAGAAAGAAATCGAGAGAAGGAAAGGACCTTCAGCTCTCATTTGGTAAAATGCACTACACCGAGAGTGGAAAAGGCGAAGAAGTTGTGCTGTGCATTCATGGAAATTTCGGTTCGTGCAATTGGTTCAAACCACTGATGGAAAAACTCACAGATAAAAGAGTGATAGCAGTTGACTTGCCGAACTTTGGAGACTCTTCAAGAGCTGAAAGTTCGCTGCAGTTTTATGCGAAAGCAGTCTACGAGTTCATCGAGAAAATGAAGATAAAGCCAGCTGTTATAGCACATTCACTCGGTGGAGCTGTAGGCATGCTTTTAGCGATCGATCATCCTGAGTCTTCAAGATCTCTTGTGTTGGTAGACCCTTGTCCAGTAGATGGATTAGCAACACCGACAGAAAACATGCCATACCTTGAGCTTTACAAGAGAAACAGATCTGTGCTCAGAAGATCGATCATCGGACTTCTGAGAACTCTTAAAAACAAAAAGCTTGTAGAACAGTTAGTCGATGACGCCTTAAAGATGAACCCTGAAAGTGTCTATCCACACGCGATTGAGCTGGGGAAATTCAACATCACCCAAAGGGCTAATCAGATCACTGTGCCAGTCTTAGTACTTTGGGGAGAGTTAGACGCACTGTTGAGTAGAAAACAGATGGAAAGAACGGCACAGCTGTTGAATGGCGAATTCAGAGTATTGAAAAACATTGGACACTCTGCATTTGTTGAAAATCCTGATCTTTTCATAGATGTGGCGAAAAAATACCTTTGAGGAGGGAGAAGATGGAATACGCAAAGATCATCTCGTCTGGAATGTACGTTCCACAAAAGATTATGACGAACAAAGAATTCGAACAGATCACC
>JBBFME010000130.1:0-5774 GCA_037478695.1 Pseudothermotoga sp. | reverse complement strand
CGATGCAGTCTTTGAAACCTTGATGGACGGTTTTCTCGAGAAAAACATTCTCAAAGAACCTGTGAAGATAGGCAATGTAGACTTTCAAATCACCGAAGTGATTCTCGACAATCAACTCAGTAAATGGGCTGGCCACCTTTCTGTCGAAGAACTAATCAAAAAAGACTTTGACTCAACAACAGTGAAACTCAGATTCTATACCCCAACACTCTTTAGATCGAGAAATGAGCACTGCAGATACCCCATTCCAGAAAAGATCTTCTCAAGCCTCTTGAGAAAGTTCAACAAATATTCTCCACAAAAACTCGATCCACAGATCGAAGAGAAATTCAATAAGGTACACATCTTTGAAAAGAAGACCAAATCAAGAAGAGTCACCATGAAAGAGTTCTATCTCGAAGGTTTCATTGGCGATGTAATCTTTCAAATACCACAAGACCCCGAACTACTCAAAGCTGTCAATGTACTTTCAGAATTCGCCTTCTTCGCAGGAGTTGGCTACAAGACAACGATGGGACTTGGCCAAACGCGAAGAGTTCCTCTGAACGAGGAGGAGGAAGAACTGTGAACTATAAAGAGCTTGCTGCAAAGGCCGAAGATGAATTCGACTTTGCCAGAGCTCTTGAATACTTTGAAAAAGCTCTTGATGAGCTTTCAATTGAGGACGGTTCGCTTCAAAGATACGCCAATCTGCTTTTCGAATTTCAAGAATACCAAAAGGCAAAAACTATCTTCGAAACGTTGGTGAAGGAAACATCAAAAGCCGAATATCAGGAAAAATTAGCCCAGATATACGAAGAGCTTCAAATGAACGAGCAAGCCATAACCGTCTACGAACAACTGGGACAGACCAAGAAAGTGAAGGAACTGAAACAACAGAAAAAGAGCCAGATACAGATAGAAGATCAAGTTATCAAGAAATTTCTCGAACTTTTCAGTGGCAGAGAAGATGTCTTCGCCGTTCAGACCGATGAAGGCTATCGTCCCATCAGAATGCCTATGACGGGAAAAGATGTCTTTGAGCACCTCAGTGGAGAGAAAACCTTAGGTGCCTATGTCCTCAGATCAGACAACTGTATCAAATTTGCAGCCTTTGATGTAGATTTCAACACAGATGCTCCTGAAAGCTACTCGGCATTACTTGGAAAATGTATGACGATGGTCAGAAATCTCTCTGATAGACTGAAACTCGAGAATATCTCCCACCACGTTGAATTCAGTGGCAATCGTGGCTATCACATATGGATCTTCTTCGACAGATGGTTACAGGCGTACAAAGTGAGGTACATACTCAAAAAGATCTCGCAGTCTCTCGAAACAATTCAAAACGTCTCGGTGGAAATCTTTCCCAAACAATCAGAAACAGGCGGTGGGCTTGGAAACTTGATAAAACTACCTTTGGGGGTGCATAGAAAGACATCAAATCGCTGTCCCTTTGTTGATGAAAACTTCCAGCCGATCGCAAGTCAATTTGAATATCTCTTGACAATACAACCCAACGACGCAGAGCTTTTTGAAAGGCTCTACAAAGAATATTCAGAAGAACAAGAATCATCACAACTGACTGCAGACAAAACAATAACAGCAGATAAAAATCCCACTGCACCGACCAAAAAGCTCATAAAACAACAGATAAAACCCATCGAGAAGTTCAGCACCCTTGACGCGATGATCAACGCTTGTTATCCTCTCAAGCAAATTCGCGAAAAGATAGAAAGACTTGCCTTTATAAGTGAAGATGAAGAATATATCTTGGCAGCAGCTTGTGTGGCTCTTGAAGGTTGCAAAGAATACCTCTCTGGCCTTTTGAAGAAGACCATAAACTACTCCGCACCGAGACCGTATAGCCTCTTGAACAGAATCGGCACAGTACCAATCAGTTGTGAAGAAATCAAACGACTGGTACTGAGCAAGTCTCTATCTTTGAGCATAGATCAATGCAACTGCAAATTTGAAGGAACTTTCAACACACCAGCTTGTCTTGTTGGAAACTATCCATATTTGTTGTTGCCCAAGCTCAATGTAAGGGATATAGTCAGAAAGATAATGGACAAAACAAAAGAAAAAGCAGAACTCGAAAATCAAATAAGGACTTTGAAAAATCTATTGGCCGAAAAAATGACACAAGATGAAATCGTCGTTGACAATGTGATCGTCAAGAAAGACAACGGTGAAATCAAGATAATCATTTAGGTGGTAAAATGGTGATTTACGTAACCGAACAAGGTGCAGTGCTTTCCAAAGACCTCGGCAAGTTGATAATATCCAAAGACGGCAAGACGATCAAAGAACTGCCCTTGAAAAACGTTGAAGTTGTCAATCTCATGGGCAATATCTTTCTCACACCACACATACTCAACTACTTTTTGGACAACGGCATAGAAGTTGTCTTCATGACACAGTACGGCAAGTACAGAGGTAAGTTGTATACAAATGAATACCGTAATGTTCTTCTAAGGTTGAAACAGTATGAAAGAGCCAAAGACGAGTCCTTCAAACTGAGGATGGCAAAGAGCATAGTTGTTGGTAAGCTCAACAATTATTATGATTTCCTGATCTCAAAAGCCAAGAATCTTCCACGTGGGCGACTCAGTGGAGAAACCGCAGCCATACGGAAGGTAATCGAAAAAGTACCTGAAACGAACTCCGTCGACCAAGTCATGGGACTCGAAGGTATAGGTTCAAAGTACTACTTTCAAGGTTTCGCAAAGCTCTTTTTAGCAGACGAATTCAAATTCGAACAGAGAATAGCCCATCCACCGAAAGATCCTGTGAACGCGATGCTTTCCTTGGGATACAGCTTGCTGTACAACGAAATAGAGGCAGCCATTAACGCAGTAGGCTTAGACCCGTACTTGGGTAATCTACACACAATAGATATATCCAAAAAATCTTTGCTTTTCGACCTAACAGAGGAATTCAGATCCTTTGTGGTTGATGCTTTCGTTCTCAGTCTCATAAACAGAAACGAGATAAAGCCATCAGATTTCGAGGAAAAAGAAGAAAAAGTTATACATTTCACAAAACCCTCGCTAAAGCAGTTTATCGAGAAATTTGAAAACAGGCTCAACACAAAGACCTTGTATCACTTGGACGGCGAAGAAAACTACCTAAGAACGATCTTTCAAAAACAAGCAAGACACTACGCAAGAGTTGTGCTCGGTGAAGAAGAACAGTACATACCCTTCACTAAAAGGGGAAGTGAGTAATGCTATTTGTCGTCAGTTACGACGTGGTTGATGACAAAAGAAGAAAAGAGCTCTCAGACTATCTTGAAAGCTACGGAATAAGAGTTCAATACAGTGTCTTTGAAATGGAGCTGAGTGACTCTTTATACAACCAGTTGATAAAAGGTATCAACAAACGCATCAAAAAAGAAGAAGACACTGTGAGAATATACCCTATCGCTAAGAACTTAGTAGACAAGATAACCACAATTGGAGTGGACAAAGGACATTTCTTTGAAAAGAATGTGTTTATAATATAGGAGTGATAAGTGTGAAACTAAATTTATTTGAGATAACAGTTCCACCTAAGGTGAAAAGAATCTACTATCACAATCCACAAACTGAGCCAGAGATAATGGCGTCTAATCTTTCTCGTGTCAACAACATCAGATTCATTTCATCGGCAGACTTGGTTTGGGTTGAATTCCTACCCATCGAAACAGAGCTTCTACCACATGAAATCGACAACTACAAGAAGGGTGAAGAGATAATAGAGAATGACGAAAAACTTTTCATAAGAACTCTTTACACGCACATTGGCAAGCTTTTCAAAGACAACGGTTTCCTAAATGCCGGCATCAATCTTTACATGCATCCAAATTCAAAGAGCTTCTTAGAAAAGAACCAAGAGATCTCATACTATGAGACCTACAAATTAAAAGTGTACAAGATAGACTCAAAAACCTATCTTTCAATAAATCCAAGATTTACCTTTCTCTCAACAAAACCAGCCATTGAATCCAGAATCAGATCGAATTTTGTGCTGAACATAAAGTCAGGTAGATCCTTTCCATTTGTCAGCGCAGATGATGGGAAACTTGTCATCTCAGTCAGTGAAACAGCAGACAAAGAGGTCAAATACCCCGAAAACTATTACTTCAACTTCACAACTCGTCAGGCAGAAGAGCTTGGATTTTCGAAAGAACTTTATCAGATATACAACGAAAAGATCAGTACACTGTACACGAGAATCCAATCGTCTTTGAGTTTTCTTCGCAAAATAGCTAACTTAGACAAAGCCTACGAATTAGACCCAAAGGACGCAGAAAGAGTAGTGGCATTTTACAAGTTTTCAGGCGGCAACTCCGATGAGGTGAAGAAGATATTCGACCTCAAACCACTCAAGAACGGGCAATCTTTGAAAATGACCTTTTTATTCCCTTCGAAATACAAAATGGAACACATAGATGAACCTATAAGAAGAGTTTTTGCATCGAGCAATTCAGAGTTCTTGAGGTCTTTATCTGGGCTTGGCTTTTCGCAGATAGAATACCTCAGAGATCCCCAGACCGACAAAGCACTTTTTTATTACGATGAAAACACCTTCGATCTTGAAAAAAAGGACTTTCTTGCATCTGCCGGCAAAGTCTATGCCATAGTGCTTTTAGAAGGAAGACAGAAAACCTTAGAACCTCTTTTGAAAAAATCACCGAAAAATCTCATCGTCTTACCTGTTTTAAAACCAAAGATTACCAGCGATAAAGCCTACATACTCAAAAGCTTTGCCTACAAAATAATCAATTTTTCACAAGACGCTCAGCCATATGAATTAGTAGGTCTTTCCAAAAGTACGCTCTACATGGGATTTGATGTGAGCCACGAACACCAAAAACGCCAGTCGCACTATGCCTTTTCTGCCATTGACAGCGCATCGCAAATTTTATACCTCAACCAAGTGCAGGAACTGCCTCTTAACGAAAGAATTGACTTGCAAACTTTGCAACAAGACATAGTGAGATCCATAAACGCATACCAAACGAAGTACAAAGAAGCCCCGAAACGAATCTTGTTAATGCGTGATGGGCTATTCCTCAAAGACAAAGATTTACTCAAGAACCACCTTGAACTGCTGGGCGTAGAATACGCAGTAGTCGAAATAAATAAAAACAGCGAGATCAACTCCGAGGCAAACCTGAAATCATTTCTGATACAACTCGAAGCAAATCGCTATGCTTACTTTCCACAAACATATAACCTCCAAAAAGCTGTAGAAATAAACATAGTTTTCAACAAAACCACAATATCTAGCGAACAGCTCGCAAAGGAAATATATCTAACAACAAGACTCTATCACCCAACACCCTACACAAATCTGAAGCTGCCATACCCACTATACGTCACAGACAAAGTAGCACTGTACAAAAAAGAATGGAAACTCTACGTTCCTTACTTTGTAATATTATAGCCATAGCGCTCATGGTCTTTGACAATTAAATAAAGAACCTCCTGAATACCAAAGATCGAAATCAATTGGCAGCCAACTGTCACACGATTCTAATTAGATGGCACTAATTTCACAAGCACCTAAGTGCAAATTGGAAAATCAGCCAACAGGTCCTGATTCACGATTAAATGGCAACTTAAGTCAAAAGTTAGCCAACTTGTTAGTTTGCGTCAAATGTTGTTATTCATAGGTTAGGAGTTGTAGACATATATAACGCTTAATTTATGATATAGTATAATACATACAGTAGGGGTCCTAAAGGAGGTTCTCTCTAAAAGAGATTATTTGTTGTGGCGTAATGAACTTGATGGCGGGATACTTGG
>JBBFME010000129.1:0-5873 GCA_037478695.1 Pseudothermotoga sp. | reverse complement strand
CCAGGATATTCGTACGAACAATGGGAAAGGATCAAATCTCAAGAGAAAGGAGAAGAAAAGGTATCGGCCATCGGTAAGATCAACCATGCATTACCCGCACTGAGTCTTGCTCGAAGAATTCAAGAAAACGCCGCAGCGGTAGGTTTTGACTGGCCTAATGTTTCTGGCGCAATCGAGAAAGTTGATGAGGAAGTCCAGGAATTAAGGGAAGCCATGCGAGAGGGAGAAAAGAAGAAACTCGAAGACGAATTAGGTGATCTACTCTTTGCCGTAGTGAACGTTGCACGATTTTTAGATCTGGATCCAGAGATCGCTCTGAGGAAAGCAACTGAGAAATTCATCAGGCGATTTCAGGTCGTTGAAGAATTTGCCCATTCAAGAGGACTGGATATGAAAAAGATGTCCCTTGAAAATCTCGACAAGCTTTGGGAAGAAGCGAAAGGAGGAGAAGTGAGATGAAAAAGTTCTTGGTGTTTATCGCAGTTCTTTTGGCAGTCGTTTCAATCGCTCAGGAGACTCAACCAGCAACTGCTGTAGTTGCAGAGGTCAACGGTGTAGCAATAACCATGGGTGAACTTGACAGAGAAGCAAACCTGAACAGGTTACTCGTTCAAATTCAATCGATCGATGAAAAGTTTTACGAAGTTCTCACAGGTACTGCCGAAGGCATGAATCTTTTACTTCGCTATAAAAGAGAGGTCCTGAACAACTTGATAGACCAAGTTCTGATCATCCAGATGGCTGAGAAGATGAACATAGTTGTCTCGAAAGAAACTGTAGAGAAGATGGTGTCCGACGAGCTCAACAAAACATTAACTCAGTATAGTATGACCGAAAGCGACTTAGATTGGTATCTCAAACAATCTGGACTTGGCGATTTAGAATCTTTCAAAGACAGACTCAGGTGGATATTCTCTGTTCAGCAAGCAGTTTCGTTGATCCAGCAACAAGTGACTTCCTCTGCAACAGTCACCGAGCAAGAAGCAAAAGATTTCTATGAACAGAACAAAGAGTACTTTGCCATACAAGAAGGTGTAAAACTTCTGCGCATAATCGTCGATAGCAAAGACAAGGCAAACCAGGTACTCGACCGCATAAGATCTGGAGAAGATTTCTCACAGGTTGCAAGCGATGTCTCAATCGATCCTTTGACAAAGGGCAAAGCAGGAGATTTGGGATGGGTCGAGCGAAACAGCGGCTTAATAGCAGCCGATGTGGAAGAAAAGATCTTCGCCAGTCCAAAGGGCGCAATGCTTGGACCACTTCAAACCTCAGGTGGCTGGGAAATCTACCGAATACTCGACAAGAGACCAAAAGGCTACGAAGCCTTTGAAGACGTTGCAAGCGATATCTATCAATATCTAACTCAGCTAAAATCACAAGAGCTTTGGCAAGATTGGATCACTCAGCAGTTCATTCCTTTCAAGAATTCCAGCGATATAAAGATATACCTCTTGACCGAAGAGGGTGAAGCGAGTAAATGAACTTGAAGACCATAACATTGCATTGGACAGGAGAATCATTGATACTCGTAGATCAAAGAAAGTTACCTCACATAGTTGAACATGTTGAGTGCAGAACATATCAAGAAGTCGCCCGGGCGATCAAAGACATGATCGTCCGTGGCGCACCTGCCATAGGTGCCGTGGCAGCCTTTGGCTTTGTTTTAGGTGCAAAAGAATTTTCGAAACTGAGTAAAGAAAAATTTCTGAATTCCATGAATCTTGTTCACAACACCCTTGCCTCAACCAGACCAACAGCGGTGAACTTGTTCTGGGCGCTCGAAAGAATGAACAAGAAACTCAATAACAGCGACAGCCTCGACGAACTGTTGAAATCTTTGGAAGAAGAAGCTATGAGAATAGCAACAGAAGATATACAGATCAACAGAGCCATAGGCATGTACGGTCAAGAATTGTTGAAAGACCAAGATACGGTATTGACACACTGCAATGCTGGTGCACTTGCAACAGTCGATTACGGTACAGCCCTTGGTGTGATCAGAGCAGCCGTTGAGAACGGCAAGAAGATAAGAGCATACGTCGATGAAACAAGGCCATATCTTCAAGGAGCTCGTCTCACCGCTTGGGAACTGGTGCAGCTCGGTGTTGAAACCATTCTGATAACCGACAACATGGCTGGATGGGTCATGAAGCAGGGCAGGATAAACGCAGTGATAGTCGGTGCAGATAGAATAGCAGCCAATGGGGATGTGGCTAACAAAATAGGAACCTATTCAGTGGCAGTCCTCGCACATAGAAATAAAGTTCCTTTTTATGTAGCTGCTCCAACATCGACAATAGACATAAGAATCAAAGATGGTAAGCAGATTCCCATCGAAGAGCGATCTCACACAGAGGTGACACACTTGAACGGTGTGAGGGTAGCTGCTGAAGGTGTCAAGGTTTACAATCCTGCCTTCGATGTCACAGAACACGAACTGGTCAGCGCAATTATCACCGAAAAAGGCATCCTTAGGCCGCCATACGATGAGAGTATCGCAAGATTGTTTTCATCGGAGGGCAAGATGTGAGAATAAATCCCTTAGAAGATGGGAATTTCAAGAGTTCTGAGGTGAAGAGGAAGAAAGCCGCAAGGTCAAAAGCTGTAAGTGAAAGCTCAAAGTCAGGCTTCTTTGAAGTCCTCGAAGACGCCGAAGAAGAAAAACTTGAAGAGATTCTGGAGGCTCTTATAAAACGCGTTGTCAGAGCTGGCAACGACTTAGTTCGTTCTCCCACACAGGAGAATTTCAAAAGTTATCGTGAGAGCGTGAAAGAGTTTCTCAAGATTGTGGAAAAAAGACTTTACAAAGTGGGTAAGCAGGTTTCATCGAGTATAGATTTGCACGTTGTGGCAGATCAGATAGATCAAAGACTTGAACAGATAGCAAAAGAGTTGATAGAAGCAGAAAAGGGTGCGATCTTGTTAGCTGCGAGAGTACAAGAAATATATGGCCTCTTGATGGACCTATACAGGTGAACAGTATGGAGGAGATAACCAGTAGAGTGCAGAGATTCATCGTCCAGAATATCGGCTCATCGATCTGCCTGGTTTCAAGAGATAACTCTCTGCTGCAATGGGTGTGCTCACAAGTAGCTCGACAGATCACAAAAGAATATCTCATTTTGAGCGAACCAGGCATCGATGAGATACGTTATTTCACAGATTTTCTGTACACTGCTGCCGATGATGGCTACAAATTGGTCTTCATCCAGAAAGCCGACCGACTTTTGCAAGAAGCGGCAAACTCAATGCTCAAGATCTTGGAAGAACCACCTTCTTACTCAGCCATCGTACTCACTACGACAAGATTCAGCGACCTTCTTCCAACGATCAGAAGTAGAGTAAAGACTATGAATGTTTCCGTGAACAGGGAGATCTATGACTCGGTGTGGAAAAAGATATCCACTTGTCCAGATGCTGATTTAATCTTCGAACTGTGCAAGAATGATTTCGATATACTCATCCATCTGAATGAGAGCACTGAATCTTTTGAATCTACCAATTTCGATGAAACAGAGTTCGTGCAATTTTTTTCCGAAAATGATCTTTCGGCTGCAAAAAAGATCAAAGCCGTATTAATGCTCGAAGAACTCTATAGGAGGCTTCTGAATCTTTCAGAAAAGGAGCTTGTACAACTGTACATGAACTTAATGGAAAAATCTAATAAGATAGACCTAAACGGTATGATAGTTTTTATGTGCAAGGCATTTCAGATGATCTTGGAACTGAAAGGCTGCAGAGATCTTTCAGTCTTCAAATGGCTTGATTCGATAGTAGCAAACAGGCTGGTGAATTTCAACGGTTCTCTGACATTGTTGAATCTGTTGATACTTATCAAGAGATCTCGGAAGAGGTGATTACTTTGGAGATGACTGCTGTTGTTTATGCGATAGAAGTTTTGCCAAAGGGTAAACTCAACTACTATGCAGAAAATGGAGAAGACATAAAGCCCAACGATCTTGTTCTTGTGATGACTGAGTTCGGTCCAGATGTAGGCAGAGTGATAAGAGGTCCAAGAGAGATGGGAATAGAAGAGATTGGAACTGAGTTGAGACCGATCATCAAGAAACTGACCAAAGAAGACCTTCAGGTTCATGAACAAAACCTCAAGGATGCACAAGAAGCAATGCAGATATGTCATGAAAAGATAAGAGAACACAATCTACCCATGAAACTGCTCCATGCAAGATACATGTTCGACAGATCGAGATTAGTCTTCTTCTTCAGTTCAGAAACAAGAGTGGACTTCAGAGAGCTCGTAAAAGATCTTGCCAGAATCTTCAAAACGCGTATAGAACTGAGACAAGTCGGAGTTCGTGATGAGCTCAAGTTCTTAGGTGGTCTTGGCTTGTGTGGACTACCCACATGTTGCAGTACCTTTCTTCGTGATTTCGAGAGCATCACTCTCAAACACGCAAAGTGCCAACAGCTTATGATCAACACCGCAAAGATTTCTGGCGCGTGCAGAAGACTTCTGTGCTGTTTGATGTATGAGTACGACTTCTATGAGCAAGAACTGCGTGGCATTCCCGAAGAAGGTGAAACGGTCCTTTACGATCAGAAGAGCTACAAAGTTCAATCGATCGACGTTTTCAAAAAGAATGTCTTAGTGGTCTCCGAAGAAGGTGAGATGGTGAACATACCATTTTCGTACTTCAGAGGTGATAAAGGTGCTCCAACTGAGTAAGGTGCTCATTGTCTTAGGACTGATCATCACGATCGTCGGAGTGATCACCTACTTGGTAGGACGTTTCACACCACTTGGACGTCTACCCGGAGACATAGTGATAAGAAGGGAAAGATTTGTTTTCTATTTTCCAATAGCTACCAGTCTACTCATAAGTGGTATTCTTACACTGATCTTTTTGATCATCTCAAAACTGGGAAAGTGAGGGAGGTTGAAACGAATGAAGATCTTCAACAGAGAAAAGATTAGGCAGCTCAAAGAAATAGCTCGACTCTGTCGGGGGGATATTTTAAAGATGACCTATGTCGCCAACTCTGGTCATCCAGGTGGTTCTATGTCTTCATTAGAAATCTTTTTGAGCTTGTTTTCTTTTGCAAAGATCGATCCGAAAAATCCATTCGACCCATTGCGAGATAGGATTGTCGTAAGCCACGGGCACACATCACCAGGTGTTTATTCAGTACTCGGTAGACTTGGGTTTGTGAACACAGACGAAGTCATAGCAGGCTTCAGACATCATGCGAGTATCTTTGAGGGTCATGTGACACGTGGTATTCCAGGTGTTGAATGGACCACGGGCAACTTGGGCCAAGGCCTCTCTGCCGGTGTTGGATTTGCACTCGCCGCGAAGATAAAGGAGCAAGACTATCATGTCTTTGTGGCTATGAGTGATGCAGAACAAGCAAAAGGACAGGTTGCCGAAGCTCGCAGAGTGGCTAAGAAGTATGGCTTGAGCAATTTGACTGTAGTCATAGATTACAACGACGCTCAGATATCTGGACGCGCACAAGATATTATGCCGGTAAACATTAAGGCCAATTATGAAGCAGATGGATGGAGAGTGCTACAAGTGGACGGCCATGATATAGAGCAACTCTTGAATGCCTTGAATGAAGCTGTACAGGACAAGATAAACCCGGTCGCGATCATCGCACACACGGTCATGGGTAAGGGTGTTTCTTTTATGGAGAACGATGTCTCCTATCATGGGAAGGCACTCACAAAAGAACAACTCGAAAAGGCTCTAAGCGAACTGGGCATAGAGAACGACGTCGAAAAGTATGTCAAAATGAGACAACAACTCGGAAAAGAGAAACACAAGCCACTCTATGTTGAATATCCCATCAAAGTAACTGTCCCACAGAGTAGGACATACACTGACAAAATGGACAATCGCGGAGCC
>JBBFME010000128.1:0-5898 GCA_037478695.1 Pseudothermotoga sp. | reverse complement strand
GCGATTTCTTTCCCTTTCTTGCTTCGACGTGCTTTTGCAGAAGGGGCAATGACCTCTGCGTTTGTCCCTCTGTACAACGAAAAAAACAAGAGCAACGAATTCGCTTCAGCCGTGATAACGACGCTTGGTATTGTGACTGTCTCACTCACAGTTTTGATCGAAATCTTTCCAAAGATAGTGCCTGCTCTTCTCTCAAGTGGCGCTGACAAAGAGACACAGGATTTGACGGCGATGCTCTCGAGGATAGGCATGCCTTTTATCGTGTTCATATTCTTGTGGGCTGTGCTTTACGCCATTCAAAACTCACACAACAAGTTTTTTCTACCGGCAGTTTCACCAACTTTAATGAACATAGGTGTGATAGCTGGAACGCTCCTTGCGAGAGTTTTTAACCCACCGATTGTGGGTCCCACTCTTGGGTTCACAATAGGTGGACTGCTGATGTTTGTAAGTCTGATACCTGGATCGAGAAAGGTCGGATTCAGCTACAGGCCTTCTTTCAACGGCGTAGAAGAGTTCCTCAAGCTTTTTTTTCCAGCATTATTAGCGATGACTGTTTCTGAGTTCAACGTTCTGATAGATGTGAATGTGGCATCGATGCTGGGACCGGGAAGTGTTTCAGCAATGCAGTATGCCAACAGGTTTTATCAATTGCCTTTTGGGGTATTCGGTGTAGCGATGGCAACCGTGGTGTTGCCCATGATGGTGAACGAATCAGATCAATCGCAAGCTCATCTTTTTGAGTCGATCAGGCTGTCTTTGTTTCTAACAATTCCTTCGATGTTTGGACTCATGGCTTTGAGCAGGAGACTAATAATCTTGGTTTACCAACACGGAGCCTTCACGCATCAAGATGCAATTATAACGAGTAAGGTGTTGTTCTACTACTCACTTGGTCTTCCTCTCTATTCAATAATGGCTGTACTTTCAAGAGGATTTCACGCAAAAAAGGACATGAAAACACCTTTTAAAGCAACTCTTATCGCTTTTGTGGTGAACGCCGTTCTTGACTTTGCTCTCGGATTGACATTCAACGTTTCAGGTATAGCCTTGGCGACCTCAATAGCAGGCTTTGCAGGTATGACCTACTTGGTCTTCAAAGCAAAACCAAGATTTGACCCGATGCACCTTTCGAAGGTGATTGGTGCATCGATTGTTATGATAGCTGTTATATCTCTTCTTTCTCTTTTCAGTGATTCGCGCTTTTTTACAATAGCACTCGTTCTAATTGGAATATTCGTCTACGCCTTAGCCTGTAAAATTTTCAAAATACCGGAAATCGGTGAAATTCTCAAGTTGGTTCGCAGATAAAACTTGCATACCCAACAGCTTGTGTTTTGTCCTTTGTCACATCTGCGCTCGTTGCATGAAACAAAAGTCTTGGTTTGCCAAAATGTTTCATGAAAAGCAAGGTTGCGATTGTTGATAGGCCGCACATCGTGATCTTTTCTTTTGCCACGACTGTGTAAAGTCCCACAGGATCTTTTGCAATGATCTTTTCTATAGCCATTTGATCTTTTCTCTTTGTGATCTCTTCACTCTCATAGTGGTTCAGATCTGTTGAAAAAACGAACAAAACAGAGCTGCGATTCGAAGCAATGGCATCAAGGCCTTTGGCTATCTTTTCACACGTCTTGATCAGAACTGGGAAGATAGAAATTGGTAGTATCTTGATTTCACCAAACATATGCTGTAAAAACGGCAATTGAACTTCAAGTGAATGTTCATTGATGTGTGCTTCGTAGTCCACGGCTGCTTCATCACAGTTGCTCAGGAAGATCTCACCAGCCTCTTTGTCGATCTCTGCACTGCCAAGAGGTGTTTCCCATTCGCCTTGTGCCCAAAGGCTGATCTGTGATCCAAAACCTGTGTGGTTTGGCCCGACGAGAACGACGAGCTCTGGCTTTCCGAATTTGGCAGCCTCGGCATATGCATGAGCTGCAACTGGACCACTGTAGATGTATCCTGCGTGTGGTACGATTATGGCTAAGTCTTTCTGAAGTTTCTCAGTAGGTCTATTTGGTACATATCCAGGACCAAGTGAAGATTTGAAAGACATTTCTATAGCGTCTTTCAATCGCCAAGCAGAACTTGGATAAAATGATCCGGCAACGATTGGTGATCTCTTCATCGTCTGATCACCCGTGCGGTTATGAATATCACCAATTCGCGTTTGTCTGCCTTCTCAGTCTTTGTTCTGAACAACTCGCCGATGAATGGGAGATCTCCGAGTATTGGTACTTTCGACAAAGTTTGTTCTTTAGTTTCTCTGATCAGACCACCTATGACCAATGTATCTCCATCCTTTATTATCACGTGAGTGTTCGCTTCACGTGTACTTTCACCGGGAATATCTATGTTGGGATAGTACGTTGGTTTACTCACCTTTGTGTAAACGAAAAGTTCAATGGTGTTATCAGAGGACACAAAAGGCGTTATCTTCAGTTCAATACCTGTATCCAAGAAATTCACCACTACATTCCCTTCGGCATCTACAGTCTGGTAAGGTATTCTGTCTCCGATGAGTATTCTGGCTTCTCTACCACTGCTTGTGACAATCCTTGGACTGGCGAGTAAATTGTTTAAGTTATTTGAGTCAGTTGTTGTTGCTGAGATTGTGATCGCGGCACTTGGCAAAAACGATAGAAGTCTTTGGTAATCAAAGAGGTTTATCACGCTTGTATTAATGTTGAGCCCAGCTCCTTTATCCGAACTCGTCAGACTTACCTCAGAATTAGCAGGACCTGGTAAATCAATGCTAAAACCCAACGACCTTTCCAGCTCATCGATTAAAGATCTATCGACCAACCTCGCCTCAATTTCAACTTGCTCGAGTGGCTTAGAGACCTCTTGCATGAGTTTTTCAAGTTCTTCACGTGCCTCTTTGGTCAAACCAGTTACTATCATGAGATTCTTTATGTTGTCCAAATGGACCTTTCCACCGTAGAATTCAACCAGTGACTTCACATTGTCAAGATTATGCGGTATCGTATAGACAAATTTCTCTTGCATTGTAGTGTCAGGAACGGGCTTTGGTTTCACAAACGCCGTGACATTTTCTGCTTCTATAAATGAGTAACCATATTGTTCTTCAACGAGCTTTTTGAATTGGTTCCAATTTATTGAAGTAACGTTCATCGTTGTGGTCTCGGTCGCGTAGCTCACAAAAACGAGTGACACGCCTAAGTTTTCGGCAGCGATCGAGATGACTTCCATAAGTGGTGCATCGCTGCATTTGATAGAGATTGTACCATCTTGGTTTTTCTCTATCTTGATCGGTTGAGCTTGCAGCATTGACAATTCCATTTCTCGTCTCAGTTTCTCTGAAAACTCTTCGTATTTCGAAACTGCCTTTTCTACATCTTCGGGTGTACCAGAGAAGACAACCACTCCGAGCTTTTCGTACGCAATGACTTTTACAGCAATCCCAATAGAATCGAGAAAATTCTGTAGCTGGTCAACCGGAACTTCCTCTTTGTATTGGAGTATTTGTGTGGTTAGAGTTGGTATTGTCGGCTCTTTAACTCTCTCCTGAATCTGTTCTATGAAATCTTGAGCTCTATCTACTGTCTCTTTAGTTCCATGCAAGATCATCAAGCGATCTATTGTGTGAATTTTCACGTTGGTCAGAGTTGAGACAATGTTCGACAGGTTTGCCATGTCAATGTGTTCAGGAATCAGGACCATAAGGTAGGCCTCATCTTTGATTTGTGGAGCCTTTTGTTGAATTTGTTCAATCAGAGCTTGAGCTCTGCTGATTGCTTCACTGTTTCCTTGCAAGATCATCAAGCGATCTATTGTGTGAACTTTCACGTTGGTCAGAGTTGAAACAACGTTCGACAGGTTTGCTACGTCGAGATATTCTGGAATCAAAACTAATGAATAGGCTTCGTCTTTGATCAGCGGTTTGATTGTAGTTTCAAGAAATCTTTCAGCTTCGACGACTTTTTCTTTCTCGCCAGAGAGTATATAGAACAGTTCTGTTTTTTCCATAAATGTTCCAAACATCTTTTCAAGCACAGATTTTGTATCCTCAAATGGGAGATTCGCAATTGTGGGCACAAGTTTCACAAACTGCTTTGATGCGATCATGCTGTTAAGCCTTTCGATTTCTTGAGCGCATTGTTCAAGGTCTGTTTGTGTGTACGAGCTCACTATAACTATGCCCAAGGATTTCAAATTTGCTTCTACTCTCACGGCGAATCTACTTTCGATTAGTGTTTTGATCTCTGAATAGACTTCATCATTTAGATTGGCTTTCACAGTCTTTATGAATTTGTCCTTTATAAAGGTCCTCAGAAAGGTTTTGGCTTTGTTAAGTTCTTCTTCTGTACCGGTCACCTTCAAGACATTTTGCACCGAGGTACTCTCAATACCGTATATCTGGGTTATGATTTGTGAAACTTGCGATGCTGTCTCTTCATCTTTGAGGAAAAAGATTTCCGAATGTTTGATGGTGTACATGTACTGAACCAACTGAGCCGTAGTAGCTTTCACATTCTCTCTTACTGTAGATGGGGCGATTATCAAAAGACCGTCTTCGGTGTCTACAAAACGAGATTGTGTTATTCCGAACAAATCGGCGAGCAATTTGGTCAATTTGTCTCGTAGTTCCTTTGGAACTCTCAGCAAGTCAGTTTCTGCCTTTTCGAAGAAGCCAAAGTCTTGTAGCACTGCTTCTGCAGTTTGTAATTGCAGTTCTGAACCTGTTATTTCTATTACTCCAAAAGGTAATTTTGCAACATTAAGCCCGAGAGTTTTCAAGATTTCGACGGCTTCATCTGGATATATCACCGTAAACTGTTTTGAGGAAATCTGTGGTTGTTGTTGAAAGTCTTTCGTTTGACTAATCTCTTCAGTTTGCATTTTTCTGAGTCGTTCTTCCAGTTGAGCAACATAGCTGATCACCGTCTGGACTGTCTTTGAATCGCCAACGATGATGTACTTGTTCAAGCCTTCGAGAAGGTTGAAATCAAAATTATAAACTTTCTTGAGTGACTCGAGCAACTTTGTGACGTCTTCAGTTGGTGCTGAAACAGTGATCTCTTTTGTAACAGACGGTGGGGCTATCGATAGTATTCTCGATATCAACTCTTGTTCGTATATATCGCCATAGACAAATAGTACCGCCTTGTTTGGCAGATATGTCATGACTGTTGTTGGAGAAAGAACCTTTTGCAGCCTTTCGACTAAGTCTTGGTCTTTCACATCGTATATTCCCCAAAACTGTGCAAATCTTGAAGAGATTTCACTCTTAGTGCCGATGTGTAACGTACCATCTGGCATGTAACTGTAAGCAAGTGGTTCTGTTCCAATCTTAACCGTTAAGAGTATGTTTCTCAATGCCTCTTCAGGGGTTATCTGTGATAATTTCAAAGACATCTTGATCGCTTTCACAGAATCTGATACAACCACGTTCATCTTCAGTTCCTCTGCGAGGAACTTTACGGCAGTTTCCAGATCGCTTACGTCTGTTAGAACAAGATCAATGAGTTTTTCAGAACTCTTGAAGGTTATCTTAAGTACCTTACCCGCCACCTCTATTTCTGGTTGTGTTGGTATCAAAAGTTGGAAGATGATCAACGATCCTTGATAGGTTCCTATAGCCCTTATTGAATCGACTGGTCCATAAGCAACGGGCAAAAAGAGTGGAGAATTCGTTAGGCCCACATCTTTCAGGTGAACTGATATCAAAGAGCCGGCGGCGTTTTTTTCAACAAAGAGGTTATTCTTGTCTAAGGCGGCGTCAGTTTCAATTCTGAAACTCACCTTGCCTTTTTCGAAGGATGGCACTATGGCTCTGATTTCCGCTCCAAGCAAGATCACTGTTAATGCCAGTAACAAGAAGAAAACGAGAATTTTCTTCATGCGAACTCCCCCTCACCTTATTGTATACAG
>JBBFME010000127.1:0-6045 GCA_037478695.1 Pseudothermotoga sp. | reverse complement strand
TCGACTCTGAGTGAACGGAGTTTTATCTTTGACTCACTTGACATGACTTCTATCACATCTCTGGTCTGGTAGGCTATGGCTTCAAGGGTTGCCCTCACTATGTGCTCTTTCAAAGTACCCCTTGTTATGCCAACGATCGTTCCACGCGCGTACATATCCCAGTAAGGTGCGCCGAGGCCTACAAAGGCAGGTACAAAATAGACACCGTTACTGTCTGATACGCTTGAGGCAAGATATTCTGTATCGGAGGCTTTCTCGATGAGTTTTATACCATCTCTGAGCCATTGAATAGCTGCACCCGCAACGAAGACACTGCCTTCGAGTGCGTAACAGACCTTTTTTTCCTCCAAACCCCAGGCAATAGTCGTCAAAAGACCTGATCGAGAATCTATAGGTTTTTCTCCGGTGTTCATGAGTATGAAACAACCTGTGCCATAGGTGTTCTTCACCATACCTGGTTCACAGCACACCTGTCCAAAGAGTGCGGCTTGTTGATCACCCGCATCGCCAGAGATGGGTATCTTTCTTCCAAAGATTTCTTCGGTTGTATGACCGTAGACAAAACTCGACGGCATGACTTCGGGGAGTACAGACTTTGGTATGTCAAGTAGTTGAAGCAGTTCTTCGTCCCAACACAGCGTGTGTATGTTGAAAAGCATTGTTCTTGACGCATTTGAGTAATCTGTCACGTGGACCTTTCCACCCGTCAAATTCCATATGAGCCATGTATCAACGGTTCCAAAGAGTAATTCTCCCTTTCTTGCTTTTTCTCTTGCTCCTTGCACATTGTCCAAAAGCCATTTCAACTTGGTGGCTGAGAAGTAAGCGTCGATGACGAGGCCAGTTTTTTCTTTTATCTTTTGGGCATAGCCTTTACTCTTTAGTTCATCACAGATATTTGCGGTTCTTCTGCACTGCCAGACTATTGCGTTGTGAACAGGTTTACCTGTTTTTCTGTCCCACAGTATAGTTGTCTCTCTCTGATTGGTTACTCCTATCGCGGCGATCTGCTCTGGCTCTATCCCTGCATTTCTCAAAGCCTTTCTCGCAACGCTTATCTGTGATTCGAGGATATCCATTGGGTCATGCTCTACCCATCCCGGTCTTGGGTATATTTGGGCAAATTCCTGATTTACCATGTAGACTGCCTTGCCATTGCGATCGAAGATTATAGCCCTTGAACTGGTCGTCCCTTGATCGAGTGCAAGAAGATACTTCTCAGCCACCTTCAATACCTCCTTATGCAGCAAACTGTATTGCTTGACCCGCTACGATGTACCAGGTTACGAGCAGTGCGTTGACAAAGGCTCCAACATATATGCTACCAGTTCTGCGATAGAAGAACGATGAGATAGCTCCCGCAACGGCAGTCAGAAAAACAAATTGGTACGCAACTATGCCGAGTAATGACTGTGTTGGGAAGAACAACTTCTGAGTCGATAAGAGTGTTCCAACTTGAAGTGTCACGAGTATTGCTATGCCAAGACAGTTTGCAAGAGCTGAGCTGATCATCCACACTGCAGTTGTTTGAACCTCATTCTTCAACTTCATCGCTTTTAGCTGGCCATTGAGCACGAGTGCGTTGACAAATGCAAACAAGGCAAATGGAGGCAAGAATTTTATGAATATCCAAAATCTTGCCACATCCATGGGCTTGAGTGCCAAAACCCACCATCTGAAGTCTACTTTGAAAGCCCACTGAACTGTTGAAAGAACAATATGAGTTGCAAATACCACACAAACTGCAAGTGCAAATGCCTTCCAAAGTTGTTTCAGGGAGAATCTCGGTTTTTCTGGATTTGTAGCAAGTCCATAGGTAACCAAATTTGCCCCAATTCTGCGGTGGTACACAAAATGCCATACGATGAACAGACCAATTGCTATGAGTGAGTTAAAGGTTGCCCATCTTGCAAAACCTATCGTCAAACTTTGTGGCCAGAAAGCATTTGGTACAGGAGTCTTTCCTCCTGGTTGCTGGAATTTGGAGAAGGTGAAGGCTGGAATCGCAGTTACCAATGCAAAGCCAATCAGCCATACGATGATACTCAAAGGCTTGGTTGTTTTTTCAAAACCAACTGGTTTTCCTCTCAAGCTGGAGAAGTAGCCGCTGTTGAGTAGACAATATCCATAACTGAATACGAACATGATACCACCTATGAGTGCCAAGAGAGTTCCAAATTCTTTCCACTGCCAGATTTGATTGTTCGGATCTATGAACTTTGGAGGAGTTATCGAATCTTGTAAGAACTCGATAGCATATCCGATTGCTTCTCTTGATAGATGATCTCCAGGGTGTGTACAGTTGGGTATGTAGAGTTTTCGTGCTGTTTCGTTTTCAAAGGAGCCATAGAGTTTCTTGGGGACCACATCTTCATCTGTGCCAAAGGCGGTCTTCAGCTTCTGAGTTTTGACGATGTCCGATGGAATTTCCACACCCCACATCAATCTACTGAATTCGTCGTACTTGCTGAAGACAACAGCAAAATTGAAAGGAGTCTCAGCAGTGACCTTTGGAGAACCATAGGTTTCAGATGAAGAACCTTCCAAGATCACTGTTTTAACGAGATCTGGATACTTACCAGCCGCACTGAGAACAGACCATCCACCCATTGAATGTCCCTCAACGGCTATGTTGTTCTTGTCAACGAATGGAAGACTTGCCAGATACAGTAAGCCGCTGTCTGCGCCACGAGCTGGGTTTGCAAGGCCACCTTTTACCTGTTCAGAATATCCGTGGCCAGCCATGTCCATCGCCATAACCACGTAGCCACGTCTTGCAAATTCGATGTTGAAACCACTCTGAGTTTCTCTTGAATTGATATAGCCGTGCATCGTCAGAACGGCAGGTGCAGGTTTTTCTGCACTAACGCCTTTTGGAATGAAGAGCAAGGCACTGAGAATCTTACCATCACTACTTGCAAATCTCAGCTCTTTGACCGCGACTCTTCCGAAGTCAGTCTGCACCACGAATGCGATGAGGGCGCCGATGAGGATGACGACTAAGGAAAGAATTACCCAACCAATACCCTTTGACATGGACACACCTCCTCACGAGATTTAAAATCAAAAAAGCCATATCCCAATTTGAGATATGGCTTTCTCCTATTCTCCCACCATACCGGCAAAGATAACGCGTATTCATATTCCGTGTCAAGTATACCCCAAGTGATAAGTTCTGTCAACGAATTTTGTGCATCACGAATTCTAAGGTTACTCGATATAACAATGTCATCGTGCAGTTCAATAAAGTTGTGCTCTGTTGTAAAATACAATCAGGAGGTGTGTCTATGAAAGTACGTTATCTTGGTCACGCCGCTGTCTTGATTCAATTGCAGAATAAAAATCTGATAATCGATCCGTTCATAAGTGAGAATCCATGTTGTCCTATCAAATTGGAAGATTTACCAAGAATACACTACATCTTAGTCACACACGGACATGCAGACCATCTTGGAGACACCGTGAAGATAGCAAAGAGTGATAACGCCACTGTTATAGCGAACTACGAACTCTGCAGTTATGTATCGAGGCATGGAATCAAAACTCACCCAATGCACGTTGGAGGAAGGTATCTCTTTGAATTTGGGTCAGTGAAGTTAACACCGGCATTGCATGGATCGAGTTTGATAGAAAAAGATCTGCCAGTTTACGCGGGAAATCCTTGTGGTTTTTTGATTGAAGCTGAGGGCAAAAAGATATACCACGCAGGGGACACAGGTCTGACAAAAGATATGGAGTTACTCCAAAAAGAGAATATCGATATCGCCTTCATACCAATAGGTGGTAACTTCGTCATGGACCTATGGGATGCCGTAGAGGCTGTTAAAATGATCAAGCCAAAGGTCGTTGTGCCTATACACTTCAACACCTGGGAAGTGATAAGGTCAGATCCAGATAGGTTCAAAGCAGAAGTCGAAAAACTACAAATCAAATGTCAGATCATGAAACCTGGAGAGACGGTTGAACTGTGAGGCGAGACAAATGCGCACATTTGTATTGTTGTTGCTCCTTGTTGGAGTGAGCGTCTTGGCTGGCATGATTTACTTCACACCGGTTGAGTTCTCCTTTCCTGAGAATCTCTATCAAGCAGTGGGTTCTAAGTCTGCGAATTTTCAGTACCTTGTTCTTTCGAAATCACCACAGATAGTCTTGCTGTTGAAAGGTTGGCTGTTCTCGCCGGTTCAGATGGGTGAAGATCAAGCTTTCAAGGTGAAAATCTTAGGTCCTGATATGGATTGTGAGATCGAGATACCTTCGAAGAAAAGCGGAATCTACACTCGCATGGTTCAACATCTCTTGATTCTTCCTAAGGAAACGACTGAGATCTCAGTAGGTGGGTATGCGATCACTTTGGCAGATCCAGCTTACACAGTTAAGACTACGCGAGGCGATGAGTCCGTCTCACTGATCTTGCTGAATGAGAATGGTGTGCCGACAACTGCTTTCAAAGTTGGAGAGAAAGTTTTTCTAAGGATCTCTGCCGGTATGAAAAAGACTGGTGGTTATCAAGTTGTAGTGGACTCAGTGAGTCTGCTCGGTAAAGTTCTTCAGATCAGAGCACATCTTGTCTCTCCATCTCCTACGACACCAGTAACGCAGGCGATAACCTATCCAGCTGTACTCGTTCAGATCGATCAGGTATTTGAACCGGGAAAATATCAAGTGATATGTACACTCCTCGATGTCGATGAGAAATACCTATCAGCAGAATTTGAGGTCTATTGAAACACGCTTTAAAAGCTTTTGATATATTGTTCGTGTAAATTCTTTGGTTGAAGAGGCGATAGAGAGTGCAATTTTATGGCGTAAATCTTTCTGATGGAATGATTTTTGAGAAAAGGGAATCTTATGAACTTTTCTTTTTTATTCAGGAATTGGATTTCGGCAAAAAAGTGAACGCCAGATTCTGCGGTTCTGGTGGGAAAATAGAAGCTTTTAGAATCAAGTCGAAGGGCATGAAGATTTTTGCCGATCTGTGTCTTGTCGGAAGCAATGTTCTTCTTGGTTTTCTGTCACAGAAGCACGGGAAGATCACCATTGAAAGAGAAGAAGATGAATACATTGGGTATGTTCAGCCATACGAGAAACGTTCAACTTGTGCCGATCTTGATTCTTTTGTCATTTTGGAAGGTCAAAGTGAACAATTTCTGATCGAACAGCATTTGAATTTGATAGCCGCAGAAAATATGGTAAAGATTCGTTCCACGCCGTTTTCGGCACAATGCGTAGATTTGAAACAAGCAAAGAGTATCTCTACGCAAGTAAGTGAAGAAAACTCCTTAGTCCTGATCTTGAGAGATCAAGAAAAAGAAGAAGAAGAGTTTCTGAGAATATGCCGCGAGAAAGGCTTCATACCAGGCATTAAGGTTTCACAAGATATACGGGAAATTCAGAGACTTCAAGAAATGGGTTTCAAGTTTTTCGTTATCTCTTTTGAGAGAGATTGCAGAGGTGTTGCGGAACAGATCAGGATGGTTTTGAAAGATTCCTTTTTCATCGCAGAAGGACTCTCGATTCTGAGTGGTGTTGGTTTGGTAGACGGTTTGATATTTCAAAAACCACTTCAGTTCACAGAGTTAATAGATCTTGCTCTGCTCAATCGAGTTGTGTGCCCTTATGTGAAGTTGCGTGATTTTGATGAGAAGATTCTAAAACTATGCGGTGCTTTAAAGATAGGCGTGATCTTTGAAAACAAAACGGCAAAGGTTGATTATGCAATATCTCATTCGATACACAAAATCTCCGATACTGTCCATGAGATATCTTATCTTGGCAAGAACAACGTGTGCAGAAGAATGGTCGTAGCTGATCAGTTACTCGAAGATGAGCCTGAGTTGAATGTTCGCCTTGTGAAAAAGGTTAAGATTCGTGAAGATGGGAGATCTTTCAATTTCTACAGTGAAGGGTGATCAACTTGCTCGAACTCAGATACAATCCGTTGACAGATGAATGGGTGATAGTTTCAGCCGAAACTCAAAAGAGGCCTGTGCAACCTTCTCAACAGATCGGGCAGCTCTGTTGAGAAGGTTGCACAGGCCTCTTTTG
>JBBFME010000126.1:0-6080 GCA_037478695.1 Pseudothermotoga sp. | reverse complement strand
AGCACCTAACTCCGTAAGGAGGCTTACAGCAAGCGGGGACGAATCCCCGCTTTATTCAAAAGATATTTGAAAGGAGGGAAGCGGCTGTTTCCTCAGACGACTAAAGTCACATGTCTCCAGTCACATGTCACCACAGCCGCAAATTGATGAAAGTATATCACATTGGTTTATTGTCATTATTACTTGTTTTCTCGTCACTTTCGTCAGTGGCTGCTCAGCAAACTCTGACATTCGTCAGCGGAGATTATTATCCACCCTTTATATGGAAAGACGAAAATGGCAACATAGCGGGCATAACTGTGCAGATTTTGGAATTGATCGAGAAAAAGATTGATGTTGACTTTCAGATAGAACTGATGCCATTCTCAGAGGCACTCAGAAGATTGGAAGAAGGCAAGGCGGACGTCATCAACTTCATCTTCAAGACACCAGAACGAGAAAAGATTTTCCTCTTTTCAGACCCCGTGATGAACTTAGAGACCAAGGTGTATTGCAAAAAGACGTTGAAGATAAAAACTGTCACCGATCTCACGCCATACCTAATAGGTGTTGTCGAATCAGACGCGAGTGCAGATTTGTTAAAAGAGAAAAATCCCTCTGTCACTTTCAAATATTTCAAAAACAGTGAAGAACTTATGAGTGCGGCGAAAAAGGGTGAAATAGACGCCTTTGTGATGGATAACCTCCCAGCAGAGTATTTTATGATAAAACATGATATATTCCACCAATTCTCTGCATTGCCACCCATATCTATCCAACAGATATACTTTGCTTTTCCATCCAACAAACCTGAGATTGCCAAAATCGTGAATGATGGCTTGTCCAAGATCAGTAGGAAGGAACTTCAGCAGTTGTTGGGTCCGTTCGTCAGACCGACTCTGTTGATCCCCGTATGGGTTTGGTATCTCTTAGCAGCAGGTACTGGCGTCTTCTTGGCTGTGTTTTTCCTTTTGATCTTCATAAATCGTTATCTGGCGAGGTTAGTTGAAAGGAAGACCTTGGAATTGAAGAAGAAAAATGAAGAACTCACATCGGCCAATGAAGAACTCGATGCGATGAACCAAGAACTGAGAGCTTCATTTCAAGAGTTAGAGGCAATGAACGAAGAACTCAACGAAACGAACAAAAACCTTGAAACGCAAACACAAAAAGTTCTTGCCTTTCAAAATGCATTCATCAGACTCTTGGATATTTCATCGAAGATGACATATGAAACGATTCAAGAGAAAGATTTCCTGTTTAGCTTGCTCAAGACATTCAAAGAATATGCATCTGATCTGGGAAAAATAGGTGTGGCGTTGAGATCGAGTGAACAAGGCAAGACATTTTTCGTAATTTGCCATGATGACAGAATAATCTCCCAAAGAATCGATGAGGCTGTAGACTTTCAAAATCCATCTTCACGCGAATTTGTTCTGAAGATTGCCTCACAGTTGTGCGGTAGTTCGACATCGCGTGAAAACTGCCGGTTTCAGGAAATTAGGGTATTGAGTTCAATCTATGGTCTTTTGTTTTACGATTTTGACTCATCAGTATCTGAAAGCGATCTGAAAAGGCTCGCAGATTTGATCGCTGCATTTCTTTCCATAAGAAGTTACGTGAGAGAACAAGGTCTCTTGCACAAAAAACTTTTGCTCGTGATGGTGAAGGCTTTGGAATACTACGACTACTACACAAGGGGTCATTCAGAAAACGTGGCGAATTACGCGGCTGCCTTCGCAGAGAAACTCAATCTGGACAAAGAAACTGTGCGAAGACTCTACTGGGCAGGATTAGTGCACGACGTTGGAAAGATCTTTGTCTCACAACAGATACTCAACAAGAATGGTTTTCTGAGTACCGAAGAATATGAGTATGTCAAAGTTCATCCGGTGAAAAGTTATGAATTGCTGAGCGAGGTTGGACTGGATGACATAGCCCATATTGTCAGACATCATCATGAACGTTACGATGGTAAAGGTTATCCTGACGGTTTATCTGGCAAACAGATACCTTTTGAATCGAGAATACTTTCACTTTCAGATGCCTTTGATGCTATGACCACATCCAGACCTTACAAAAAAGGCATGTCTTTTGCAGAAGCAGTTGTCGAAATACAGCGTTGCGGTGGCACACAGTTTGACCCAGATTTGGCTAAGGAATTCATCTTGATGATCGAAGAGAGATATCTACAAAAGACAAGATAGAAAGATCATCTGCATTCTATATTTCCCGTGGCTTTGTTCAAGAAAAACTCGCATGGACCAACTCTGTCGGTGTTGAGTTTTGATGACAGTCCAATGCCTATGCGGACATTTGGATGGCAAATCCTTCTGACTTTGATGGTTGCATTGAGTCTTAATTTCTCGCTACTAACATTCACTCTGAGAATCTTGAGTGCATTACGAACTTTGTAGAGCTGTTTCTCGAAAGTGTGTTTAACGGTCTGAATCTTTTGCATGATCGTTCTGATCGATTCTCTCTTCACCGGATCCTTTGTTTGAATCAATTGTGCTCTGAGAGAGTTTTCGGCAGCCGAGAGTTTGCTGAGTTGATTCAAAATCTCCAACAAACTCTGCTGTAATTTGATATACCTTGCTTCATAATCGTAGTCTATTCCCGCCGAAAGTTCGGTGCGAACAGCAGCAACACTTCCAGCTTCACTCAATTCGATTTTTCCAGCAGCCTTCACTACACCACCGATTACCACTCCCTTTCCAAACACCTTCACATTCCCGTTGCACACCACAGTACTGTTCATGATGTAGTCTTCTACCAAAAGATCACCATCACAGAACACCTGCGCTTCGTTCAAGAATTTTGTAGTGAATTCCTTACCAACTTCTATGACACCCTTTCCTCTCCCGAAAACACCGCCCTGAACTCTAAGTGAGCCTGTACAGCTCACATGTACTTCACCGAGAACACCCATTATCAGGACATCGCCCTTCGCCTTGATCTTGAATGGCCCCTCTGCGTTGCCCCTTATTATGACACTCGCGTTGAAATCGATATTTCCTGTGTCGTAACCAAGATCTTTGTCAATGACAAGCACATTCCTCACATTCACCTTGGAGTCTTTCAGATAAGGTTGACCATCACAACTGGCAATGATCTTAGTACCATCTGTCGATAAAGTGACGTTTTCACCGACGAAGGCTGCCAAATTCAAGTCTTTGGGTCTTTCAACCTTTATTACCTCACCTGTGACAGTTACTCCATCCTGACCACTCACTGCCTCCTTTTTGACTGCGAGCACATCACCACTCTTACAGGTGAAGATTTTGTAAAAGGACGCTGGATCGACCATTTCATTTTCCCCTGGCTCTTCGATGACAAAGCCGCTGGCTGGGAACAGAAACTCAACAGATGCATCTGTAGGCAAAAGTGGTTTTTTTCCGAAGGCAACAGGTACTTCCAAGAAGATCTTCTGTTCTCTTATGATCTGTTCGATAGCATCTTCATCTATTCCATAGACTACCTTTGCCTCTGCTAAGGCTTGTTTGATCTCTTCGACTGTGGGCAGAATTCTTTGAAAACCAGGGATTACAAGAATACTCGCAGCCATTTTGTCTTCTGATATGTTGACACTGATAAAGGGTTCTGCATGCTGAGCTTCCAGATCGCTTAGCTCTGGTAGTGAAACAGACTTGACTTTTATCGAAGCAATGCTCTCTAAAGCTTTGGAGGTGTCGGTACTCTGTACGGGTTCAACGGTGGCTTCTACTTGGTCAGCAATTTCAGATATACGAACGGTTATCTTGTTGTACCAATCAGGCCCATACTGTTTTTCTAAGATGGAGAGAAGTTCCTCTACGGAATTTGCCCTCAGTACCTTCATAACCTCCCCCTATCCTTATATATATATTATATCCGTCGGAAAGATCAAGGTCTCTCGTTGTTTGCCTCTGGCACAAAGATGAGGTAAAATATTCGCGTAATGGACTATCAGGAGGGAAAGTTTTGTACAAGACCTTGATCTGGTTGGTCGTTTTGTTCTGGGGCGTTTCTTTCGTTGCAACGAGAGTTGTCGTATTGTCGATTCCACCTATAACGGCTGCTTTGATTAGGTTTTTGATCGCCTCCATCGCATTGATGTTGATCATAAGAAAGTTTCCAAAACTGAAGAACTGGCACAGTTTTTTTGCTGGTTTTTGGGGTGTAACGATGTACTTTTTCTTCGAAAACTCAGGTTTGGTTTACACATACCCTACAAACGCCTCGTTGATAGTCTCAAGTGCACCTATTTTGTACACGCTTTTTTCCCATGTGGTTCAAAAGAAGAGAACGACTGTGATGGAATACATTGCCTCGATCATAGCATTTTTTGGAGTTGCAATCGTTATTTTGAACGGCAGGTTTGTTTTGAAGATGAGTTTGAAAGGCGACCTAATGCTTTTAGGTGCAGCCTTTGCATGGGTCTTTTACACTTATCACGTTGAAAAGATGCCTGAACCTGATTCCCTTATGGGTGTTATGAGCATAACTGTTTGGGGTGTTCTGACACTCATTCCCTTTGCGGTGTTTGAAGAAAAGCACCAAATCACCGTTACCTTCCCCGTTGTTATATCACTTCTATACCTCGGAATAATCTGTTCTGGATTGGCATATGTCTTTTGGAATTTGGGAATCATGCGCGTTGGTGCACGTTACACAACGAACACGATCTATTTCATACCTGTCGTCACGAGTGTTGCTGAAGCACTTCTTTTGAAGAATCTGCCAAATCTTTACACAGTGCTTGGTGGGATATTGGTACTCTTGGGACTATGGCTTTTCAACAGAGAGGAAAGGGGGAAAGGAAATGAAAGCCTTTCTGAGAATTAGAATGAGTCAACACGATGCGCACTATGCAGGTGGTCTTGTGGATGGCGCGAGAATACTGCAGCTCATAGGCGATGTTGCTACCGAGCTTTTAATACGACACGACGGCGATGAGGGACTTTTCAGGGCATATGACTCAGTTGAGTTTATAAAGCCTGTCTATGCAGGAGATTATCTCGAAGTCTATGGAGAGATCGTTGAGGTTGGAAATACATCGAGAAAGATGAAATTTGAGGTCTACAAAGTGATAACTAACGCAAACATACCTGGACATGAATCGGCATGTGAAGTCTTAGATCCACCACTTTTGGTTGCAAAGGCAAGCGGTACATGTGTGGTCTTGAAAGAAAGGCAGAGGAAGGTGAATAAAGATGGATAAACTCATCATAACAGTTGCTGTTTGTGGAGCCGAAGTAACGAAGAACGACACTCCTTATATTCCATTGACACCCGAAGAGATAGTGCAACAAACTTATGAGTCATATCTCGCAGGTGCGAGTATCGTTCATCTGCATGTGAGAGACGAACAAGGAAGACCTACCCAGGATGCTGGTGTTTTTAAAAAGGTTGTGAAAATGATACGAGAAAGATGTCCTGATATGATCGTTCAAGTTTCCACAGGTGGGGCTGTGTGGATGAGCCCAGAAGAGAGATTGCAGTCTTTGCAGGCTCAGCCAGACATGGCTACACTCACAACTGGTACGGTGAATTTCGGTAACGATGTTTTCATGAACAGCATGCCAATGATTGAGAGATTTGCCAGCGAAATGAAAAAAAGGCAGATAATGCCTGAGTTTGAATGTTTCGACTTGGGGCACATAAACAACGCGCTCTATCTTGTGAAAAAGGGTTTAGTTGATGGGCACTTACACTTTGATTTTGTGATGGGTGTTCCTGGGGGAATCGCTGCAAACGCACGAAATCTCGTGGCGATGGCTGATTCACTGCCACATGGTGCTACGTGGTCAGTTGCGGGAATCGGCAAGAATGAATTTCCCATGGCTGCTATGGCAATAGCCATGGGTGGTCATGTGAGAGTGGGTATGGAGGACAACATATACATATCTAAGGGGGTTCTCGCGAAATCAAATGCCGAATTGGTTGAAAAGGTTGTCAGAATCGCCAAAGAACTTCAGAGAGAGATTGCAAAACCCGAAGAAGCCAGGGAAATACTCGGATTGAGGAGAGTAGAGAAATGAGGGTAGTTGTCGTTGATTACGGCTCGCAGTACACTCAACTGATTGCGAGGACTGTTAGAGAACTTGGTTATTACAGTC
>JBBFME010000125.1:2865-6120 GCA_037478695.1 Pseudothermotoga sp. | reverse complement strand
CGTCATTTCGCTCGGTCAGATTCATTGCGCTTTTCGTCAGATCACCTTGGGCAACACGCTCAGCTTCTATGACTAACATTCGTAATGGTTTGGTGATTCTCCTACCGAAGAACATCCCTACGATTATACTGGTCAGTACGACAACACTCGAAGCGATCAAGGTCTTCCAGAGTGTTTCAACGAATATTTCCTCTATTTCTTTGTAGGGCATCGTCAAAACGAAAGCCCACCTTGTTGACGAAAGGTTTGAGATCGCTGCAATCTTTCTTTCACCATCAAAGTCGTATATCACAGAACCAACCATTCCTTTGCGAATTTGATCTTCGAGCACTCTTAGAGACTCACTGATCTGGCTCAAAGTCTTCGAAACATATTCTTTCTTCGGATGTGCCAGGACAGTTCCCTGTGAGTTCGTCAGAAAGCTGTATCCAGATTTGCCATATGTGACAGATTTCAACATCTCCCAGAATTTCTCTTGAGATATCACTGCGGCGAAAACACCTGAAGTACTCCCATCGTATCCGACTATTCTGGATGCGAGAACTACCGATTTAACTCCTTGCCATTCGACGTTATCTTGAACAGAATTCTCTTTACCTTCAGATACTATAGCACGAAAGAATTCATAGTTCGAGATTTCTATTTCCTGTTCCTTGTATGTGAAAGCCTTGCCATTTGTCTTTGCCAACAGATAATCTTCGAAACCGAATTTCCCGAGTGTGTCAGAATGAGATTTCAATGCCAAGACAATCATCGATTTTTCGAAGATCATCAGATAACTTTCGAAGTTCGAAGCAATACTGTTCATCTCGGAAAACCTTTGTGAGAACCAGTGATCGATAGTCATCGATTCTTTTTCAGCCTTTTGTTCCATCGCACTGATGGCAAAACTAGTTAACCTGCCTCTGATTGTTACAATATTTAGAAAGGTCACCACCACCACTGCCAGAACCACAAAGACAACAACCAGAAGAACGATCTTTGAACGCACAGACACCAGATACACCTCCCTTAAGCCCTTGCGATGCAATAGACTGTGATAGATCTTGCACCGGCTTCCTTCAATACCTTAGCACATTCCTTGACGGTAGATCCAGTGGTGAAAACATCGTCGATGAGCGCGATGTCCTCGTTTACTCCTCTGAAGGCGAGAAAAGATCCCTTGACAGAATTCCGTCTCTCTTGGCGTGTCATACCTCTTTTGTTGGATCGAGAAGAGGATTGCAAGACTGACTTGATGGGGATATGAATCTTCCTTGAGACTGCTTGTGCTATCAACAGCATTGTATCAAAACCACGTTCTTCAAGTGAAAACAAACTGGAAGGGACCCACGTTATGCTCTGGGCAACGGAAGGATATCGCTCGATAGTCTTCACAATAAAAAGGGCGAGAATTTCATGTAGTCTCCAATGGTGGGCATTCTTGTAAAGGAGAATCAACTCTCTGAGTTTGGATTCATACCTTCCGTAGAAGTATGCTTCAAAGAACTCATCTTTCTCGCGCAAGGTTATAGGTCCGTTTGATAACTCTGCCATGCATTTTTCACAGATGAGCTCAGTCATCTTTATCGTACATCCACATAGCGAACATCTGTTTGGAAAAAGCAAATCTAAAATCTTCAAAGTCTTTGCACCTTCGAGTATTAAATGTTGGATCGATGAATCGACTTTCAAATTGAATTCTACCACCTTTATGACTCGATCGCAAAGAGGTCACTGAGCACTTTGTAAATTGCTAAATCGTATTCACCACAGACGAAAAACGCCTTGGCGCACAACCTTCTTCTCTCTTGAAGGACTATATCTCCACATTGATCTATCGAATCGATTACAAACGCATAATCCTTTTGATCACAAATAGGTACAACATCTCTGTAATTCTTCGCCGCGGCTCTGAGCAAAGCGACTCCACCTATATCGATTGATTCGAGCAAACTTTTTTCATCTGACACCTTTGGAATTGGCCTGAGATTAACAACTACCATGTCGATGGGTTCAATTCCGAGCTGAGAAAGTTGTTTAAGATGGTTTTGATCTGAGATTCTTGCAAGCACAGCTGCGAAGATCTTTGGGTGCATCGTTTTTACCCTTCCATCGAGCAATTGAGGAAAACCCGTGAATTGATCGATCTCAACAACATCTATACCGTGTTCTTTTAGGAACAACGATGTCCCATGGGTTGCCAGTATCGAAATATCTCGATTCTTCAACTGCAAGGCAAAATCCACAATACCTGTCTTATCCCAAACACTTATAAGCGCTCTGTGTATATTCAAAGGGTCACTCTCCTTTGATGATTATTCTAACAGAAAAGGTGACCTCATCAAAAGGTCACCTTGACATCTAAGATCAGATCTGAACTATTCTTCTTTTCTCTCAACGATCAACAAATTGGCAAGGATACCTACTATCGCCGCAAGGCTGAGACCTTTCAGCTCAACGGGACCGATTTTTAGTGATGCACCCCCGATACCTATGGTCAATATGAGAGATGCTACCAAGAGGTTTTTGGCTTTTGAGAAATCAACTTTGGCGTTTACCAGTGTTCTGATTCCAACGGAAGCGATCATACCAAAAAGTATCAAGCTGATACCGCCTATGACACAACTTGGAATAGTTCTGAGCAAAGCACCAAACTTCGAAACAAATGCCACAACCATAGCAAGAAATGCGGCTCCCCTGAGAACTCTTGGATCGTAAACTTTAGTCAACGCCAAAACACCCGTGTTTTCACTGTAAGTGGTATTTGCTGGTCCGCCCAGAAGACCAGCCAAGGACGTTGCCAAACCATCACCTATTAGTGTTCTGTGAAGCCCAGGGTGCTTGAAGAAATTCTTCCCGACGACTGCTCCATTAGTTGTTATATCACCTATGTGTTCCATGAAAGTCGCAATTGAGACCGGTGCAATTATTGTGACAGCCGCCCAGTCAAACTTTGGCAATATGAACTTCGGCAAGCTCAACCAAGCTGTCTGTTGTAATGGAGAGATGTCAACTTGTCCTGAGATCAGTGCGATTATGTATCCAACCACCACTCCGGTTAAGACGGGTATCAAACTCCAGAAGCCTTTCAGGAAGGCCGAGACCAATATGACCGTTATGATCACTGCGATTGCGATTGACCAGTTGGTACTCGCCATCTGGATCGCCACGGGACTCAGAGTGAGACCTATAACGATGATCATGGGACCTGTTACAACCGGTGGAAAGAGCTTGTTTACCTTTTCAACGCCAAGAGCCCACACGACAAGTGCA
>JBBFME010000125.1:0-2855 GCA_037478695.1 Pseudothermotoga sp. | reverse complement strand
CGTTGAACTTTTCCTTGACCAACAGAACTGGCGCGATAAAGGCGAAGCTCGAACCGAGAAAGACTGGTACAATACCTGAAGTGGTCGCATGAAACAAAAGCGTCCCTGCACCGGCTGTGAATAGAGCAACAAGTGGATCAAGTCCTGTTAAAAGAGGAACCAAAACCGTTGCACCAAACATTGCGATGAAGTGTTGAAGGGAAAGAACAAAATGACGCCAGCCAGTCACACGTTGCTGAACCAGGGAAATCTGTGTTTCCATTCTCTTTCCTCCTTCCTGCCCTCACTGGGGCAAATTAAAGGATTCTTGGTAAAGTCTACCACCGTTGTTCATCTATGTCAACAGCTTTCTTGTTCAAATGGGTATGATATAATTTCACAGCAGTATTTAATCTATGAGACAGTAGATTTCCTAATGGAAAATGGAGGTGGAAATATGGCAAAGGTGGTTACCTTTGGAGAGATAATGATGAGACTTGCAACACCAGGGTACTTGCGGTTGGTTCAAGCCAATCAGTTTGAAGTCACGTATGCCGGAGCAGAGGCAAATGTGGCAGTATCACTTGCGAACTTCGGTATTGATGTCAGCTTTGTGACAAAACTACCGAGCAACGAATTGGGTCAGGCTGTCTTGAGAACTCTCAGGCAGTATGGTGTTGATCTATCTCACATCTGTTTTGGAGAGGGCCGCCTTGGACTGTACTTTCTGGAAACAGGTTTTTCTCAAAGACCATCAAAGGTGATATACGACAGAGCCAACTCAGTCTTTGCACTCTCCAAACCGCAAGATTTCAACTGGGATGAAATTCTTAAAGACGCGACTTGGCTTCATTTTACTGGTATTACCCCCGCTCTTGGAGACAATCTTGTAGAATCTTGCAGGAATGCTTTAAACAAAGCTAAGGAGAAAAACATAACAGTTTCCTGTGATCTCAACTACCGCGCAAAACTGTGGAGCGAGGAAAAGGCACGAGGTGTGATGAGTGAACTTGTCCAGTATGTCGATGTGCTCTTTGCCAACGAAGAAGACACAGAGAAGGTTTTTGGAATACATGCAGATGATTCAAACATCGTAGAAGGTAAACTCAGCTTGGCTGGTTATGAACAAGTTTGTCGCAGACTGAGGGAGAGATTTGGTTTTAAGAAAGTGGCGATCAGTCTTAGAGAAAGTATTGTGGCGAATTTGAACGGTTGGTCTGCTGTCTTACTCGATGATGATGATTTCTACCACAGCAGACAATACACCGTTCACATAGTTGATAGAGTTGGCGCAGGTGATTCATTTGCAGCTGGTGTGATCTACGGCACGATTATGGGAATGAAGCCACAGGAAACTTTGGATTTTGCAGTTGCGGCTTCTTGCTTGAAACATACTATAATTGGTGACTTCAACCAAGTCACTTTGGAAGAAGTCAAGAAAGTTGCAAAAGGAGAAGGCTCGGGGCGAGTGGTGAGATAAATGGCGATAGGATCTGTTGAAAAAGCTTTGAAGATCTTGGAGTTCGTGATAACAAAAAAGACCGGTTCAAGAATTCAGGATATCGCACAGTATATGAAGATGTCTCCACCGGCAGTCTATAAGCACCTTGAGACCTTGGTAAGGTCTGGATATCTGTGCAAAGAGCCTTACAGTCATAGATACATGCCGTCTTACAAAGTTGTCGAACTCGGAAGCATTATCTTGAGAAATGTTCAAGCCAGAGAAATAGCGCATCCTTTCTTGGTTGATCTCATGGAAAGAACAGGTATGACTGTCCATTTTGCCATAGTAGACGGTTTTGAAGGTGTCTATGTTGACAAGATCGAAAGCGCTCGAACGATACCGACTATTTCCAGAATAGGTATGAGAATGAGACTCTATTCAACTGCTTTTGGAAAAGCCATTCTAGCATTTCTTTCTACCGAAGAACTCAAAAAATATACTTCGAATGTGAAATTGGAGAAGCAGACTCCAAAAACCATCACAGATGTAAACCGTTTATTTGAGGAACTCTCTCGAACAAAACAAAGAGGTTATGCTATCGATGACGAAGAAAATGAAGCCGGAGTGAAGTGCATTGGTGCGCCTGTTTTCGATTACACTGGAAACGTGATTGGCGGCATTAGTGTCACGGCAGCAGCTGGTTCCTTCAGCGAACAGCTCACAGCCGTCGTCGCGAATGAAGTTCTCAAAACTGCACGCGAGATCTCCAGAAGGCTTGGGGCAACTCTGTGATTCACTGAGAAAGGCGGTTCGATGAGGTTGAAGTTCGTCTTTCTGAAGGAAATCAAGAACGGTACGAAGGAGGTAGTACAGATCGACTGACAATTCTTCCTGTGGTACTATAGAGAGCAGAAGGGAGGAGGATGTGTGAATCAGAAAACACTTTTCTACATACTCATTGCATTCATAGTCTTTTTCATCGTGACACAACTTGTTACGACACTTACACAGAGACCGCCTTTTGAGATAGCGTACTATAGAAGCAGAATGGAATACGATTACACAGGCCAGGCAACCTTCACAGCGACGGCTGGCCTTTTTTTCAAAGATAAGTCCAAGCAGCAGCAGTACATAAATCAGTATCAACAAGCGTCGTTGTCGACCTTCAAGGGCTATTTCGACGATGTCAGCAAGAAGATTGGTAGACAGATAGATGTGATATCGATGAACTCGACGATTACCGAAAGATCTGGGATTCTTGAAGTACTTGAGATTGCAAGACTTTCCAACGCAGCCTCTGTAGAAAATGGTGTAGTTGATACATCTCTCAAAGACATCACGATCTACTCCGTCGGCGATTCTGAAATCGTAGTAGTTGTCCCAGAGGATGCTCAGATACTGACAGCAGAACCTACGCCGACAAAGGTGGTAC
>JBBFME010000124.1:0-6241 GCA_037478695.1 Pseudothermotoga sp. | reverse complement strand
GTGGTTGAAGAAGAAGAACTTTTGAAAAGATTTGATTATCAAAGTTGGGCAAAGGTACCCGAAGAGCTAAAGATCCTTCTTGAAAGAGCTATCGTTGATTCAAAACGATTTGTTGCCTTGAATCCACTTGGCCAGATATATCTAGAAGGTGTCGATTGGGATTGCTCAACCATTGATGACCCAGCATACAAAACAGAAAAGTCCTTCGAAGAAAAGATCAGAGGTTCTGGTGGGCACGCCATCAAATTTAGAGAGGAAAATTGGAAGATCATCGAAGATATAGCAAAACTGCCACAAGTGATTTCTGTCGCTACCACTGGAAGCTCTGAAATAGAAAGTGGTAACCAATACAAAGTATGGATAGAAGGAGATCACCTTAGATTGTCTTTGAGTAGCAAAGCAGGCACAGGTTTCTTTGTTATACAAACCACAGTTCAAAATCAAAAGTTTCTCGAGTGCGTCAGAAAGAGAATAGAAAAAATCATCGAAGAAAGGAGGTGAATTTGTGAGCAACGAAAGAGAAGTTATAACAATCGGGGCACTCATACACGACATAGGAAAGCTTGTCAGAAGAGCAGGTCTAAGAGGAAAAACAGACAAACACACACTTGCGGGCAGTCTGTTCATCGAAAATGTTCAAGTGAACGGTAAAAGAGTTTTCGCACAATTTCAAGACTTCATCTATTACCATCACGAAGCCGATCTAAACCAGACACAGAACCCCCTTGTTTGGTTTGTTTGTTATGCAGACAACATCGCAAGTTCTGAAAGACAGGTCAGCGAAGACGAAGGTTTTGAAGAGAAAAGAGCAATTGAAAACATACTGGCAAGAGTATGGCACGACGACAAAGAGAACAACTCTTACTTCAAGCCATTGTCTCTGGACGAGCTCGAAAATCCAACAAGCGAACCTTTGGCCCATCAGAATGACTTTAAGAAACTCTACGAAAACTTGGTCAGGGATTTGAAGGACTATCCATTCAGCGTAGAGACACTGAGATTCTTGCTGTACAAGTATTTGTCCTTTGTGCCACAGTCAACTCACAAAAGCGGTGTAATGGACATCTCTTTGTACGACCATCTGAAAGTCACAGCGATGATCGCACTCTCATTGTACGATTATGTCCAAAAATGCAAAATATCAATTGGAAAGTACGAAGATTTGAAAAAACTCGAAGACAAAGAAACTCTCTTACTCGTCGAAGGCGATGTTTCGGGCATCCAGAGGTTCATCACAAGAGTTTCTTCAAGAGGAGCACTCAGATCTTTCAGAGGTCGCAGTCTGTTTATAGATCTGCTTCAGGAGATTGTCGTAGACAAAATTCTCGACGAGACTCAATTTTACAGAACAAACGTGCACTTTGTAGGTGGTGGGCATTTCTACTTAGTCATATCGAACACGAAAGAGAACATCGAAAAGATCAACCAGGTGAAAACTCAAGTCAACCAGTGGTTGTTAGACAAATCGACAGATCTGAAACTCATTATAGAACACACTCCTATGACACTCAAAGACATAAAAGACCCAGAAAAGGTTTTCAAAAATCTCAACAAAAAGATGAGGTTGGCAAAACTGAGAATGTACTCAGAAGACGAATTACACCAGATCTTTGATCTTGTGAACATCAAAACCGTTCATGGTCTTGAAACCTGCAAAGTGTGCGGAAAAAGAACACCAAAGATCTATCCACTCAGAGAAGATCAAGATCTCATAGCTTGTGAGTTCTGCAAACAGATGTACGAAATTGGCAAAGAGATTCTCGAATCGAAGTACTTTTCTGAAGATCCTCAAGGAAGCATCGAGATTCTCGGCAGACGCTATTCATTTACAGACAGACCATTGAAAGGCAGAAACTACGTGCTCGGCTTGACCAAGGTAAATCAGTCTCCATCGTCTGACCTAATCTTCATCGACGTGGTGAATTACGCGAAGTACCAAGAACTTGCAGATTTGGCTGCAGAATCTTCTGGTAAAAAACTTGCTTGCCTTCAAGCAGACCTCGACAGCCTTGGCAAGATTTTCTCCACGGGGCTCGAGATCAGAACACTCTCGAGAATCAGCACCCTCTCGAGGCTCTTAACCTTCTTTTTCAAACACAAGATTAGAAAGCTTGTCAAAGGCAAGAATATCGCGGTGATCTATTCAGGTGGAGATGACCTATTCATAATCGGTGGCTGGGAAGATGTTTTAGACTTCACTCACCAAATGCAAAAAGAGTTTCGTTCTTTCACAGGGGGAAACAACGATCTAACATACACCGCAGCCTTTGTTCTTTGCGATGAGAAAGAAAGTATTAGCTCTGTAAAAGAAGCAGCAGAGAGCGCGGAAAAGAAGGGTAAACAGAAAGGCAAAAATTGCTTAGTTCTCTCACACGGTATGCAGAGGACTCGAAAAGACGGCAGAGTACAACTCGAAAGAGTTCAGATCGTTTCTTGGAATGATTTCATGGAAAAAACATACAAGCTCTATGAAACGCTTTCCAAGATCGCAACCAGTGTCGATAGGAGTGTTATTCGAAAGGTTTTGGAACTTTCCTTAGAAGACTCACCGATGAACAAAGCCTTTCTGGCTTACATTCAAGCTCGTGAAAATGCCGAAGACAAAGAGTTTGCAGAATCTGTTAGAACTCAGGAAATACCGGCGCTGAATGCCGTTATTCAACTGATCGATTTAAAGGCAAGGAGGGGTGACCGTGGCTGATACGAGCAAGATCACAGGTCTAAAAAAATTGTCAGACTGGGAAATGACCGACATGATGAAGTATTCAGAAAACGTTGCCGCTCAGTTCACAGGTGGCATCAATCCGACGCAACTGAGAAAGTTCCATGGGCATATAACCAAGATCTGGAGCAAGTATTCAATGAACAAATCTTCTTATCTGAACAACCTTGATGCATTCAAAAGAGAAATAAGGGACGAGATCTTTTTCGTGAAGGCTTACTTGGCCTACCAAGCAGGTAGAGAAGGAAAGATAAGAGATCTCAAAGATGTTCTCAGTGCTGCTATCGACAAAATCCAAGATCAGAAAGATTTTGAGACTTTTAAGAAATTCTACGATTCAATTCTCGCTTATCACAAATTCTATTCTTCTGAACCATCGAAAGGAGGTAATAGGAGATGAATGATATTCAGATCAGGCCGATTCTTGGTAAGTACATCATCAAAGGAAAGATCTTCTTGAAAACAGGTACAAGGGTTGGTGGCTCAGACCTCGGCATATCAATAGGTGGCATTGACAATCCAATAATTCGAAATCCACTGAACGGTGAACCTTACGTACCAGGCAGTTCCTTGAAAGGAAAGATGAGATCTTTACTCGAAAGACTTTACAAAATGCCTCTTCAAGCATATGGTACGGGAAGAAACGCAGTTAAGCGCCATGAATGCACCAGCAAAGATTGCAAGATCTGTAGGCTCTTTGGATCTTCACCGAGAAATGAAGGTGACAGAGCAAACATTCCATCGCGATTGATAGTCAGAGACGCTCACCTGACCATGGAATCTAAACAAATGCTCGAAACGATGGAAACCGATGTACCATACGCAGAATGGAAATCAGAAAACAGTTTGGACAGAGTGACATGCCACGCATCTCCGAGAAGCGCAGAAAGAGTTCCAGCAGGTACAGAATTCGAGTTTGAACTCATCTACACGGCAGAAGATGAAAATCACATTAACGAAGATCTTGAGAATATCATCAAGGCACTCGAACTGATTGAAGATGACTACATAGGCTCAAGTGGTTCTCGCGGCTATGGAAAAGTGGAATTCAAGATTGAACAATTACTTTTCAAATCTGAGGACTATTACACCGGCAAAGGAGCTCAAGTCAAGGAAGCCAAAGTTTCTGGCAAGGCATTGTCACAAATCAAAGAAGAGTTGGTAAAGCTGAGAGGGTGATCTGTGTGAAAAAACTTGTCCTCCTTGATTTCAAAGGAGGTTTCAGGGTTGGAAGGGGGGATGAGTCAGACTCTACCCTCCCTACGATTCACTCTGACACAATCTATGGTGCCATAGTCTACTGGGCATTCAAACTGTATCAACAAGAAGCAGAAGCCTTCGCGAGATCGTTGAAGACATCTTCGCTGTTTTTCAAGCACCTGGACAATTACGCCATACCGAAACCTTTGATCTTCGACACCTTAGAGGTTAAAGATCCAAAGAGTCTGAAGAAGGCTGATTATGTATTTCTGTCGAAACTCAGTCTTAAAGAGCCAGAACAATCTGTACTCGAAAAACAACCAACACAACTGGCAAAGATAGCACGAAACGCACTCGATAGAAACACCAACGCCGCATCACTCTATTTTGTTGAAGCTGTGTATATAAGGCCAGATTTCACACCATGCATAATCGTAGAATGTGAAGACAAATACGAATCTATGTTGGTCAGTTGTCTGAAAGCTCTGGGCGACAGTGGTATCGGGGGAGACAGCACCTATGGTTTTGGACTGTTTGATTTTCAAATCATCGATCTTCCAAATGAATTTCGAAGAAAAGGTTCTCTCTACACATCGTTGTCTTTGTGCATACCCAATATCGATGAAATACCAAGATTGAATGAGGGATATTACAAAATCATAACCAAACGAGGTTATCACAAAGATTATCCGATGGCAAAGGTTGATCTACACTATCTTGTCGAGGGGAGCACCTTTCCCTTTGAGATTCAGGGTCGTGGGGCAGTCAAGATAGAAGATTACTTCGTTCAGACATCACCAGTGACTATCGCCATAGGTGGTGATGAACCATGAAAGAAACTGTCAAAGTGAAACTAACCACTGTTACTCCTGTTTTCATTGGTAGCGGTGAAAAGTACACTGCTTGTGAATTGGTGAAAAAAGACTCTTCGTACTATCGACTCAGAGAAAGATCCTTTTTCAAGCTGCTGCACGATTATCCAAAATTGTCAACAGGAGACTCAATGAAAAAAATAGCAAACCAGACAGTTCAGAATCTCGAAAGAATAATCACAAAAGACGATCTTTCCTACGAACTCAAAAACTACGTTGGTACAATCGAAGGAGAAATCCTGCAGCTGCTCAAGCACCCTTCAGGTGCTGTCTATATACCAGGCAGCTCCATAAAAGGAGCCATCAGAACAGCCATACAATACTGCATTATGAAGAAGAACAAAGACCATTTTCAGAAACTTGTCTTAGATGCTTTGAAGGAGGCACAACCTGGAAGGAGACCGAATTTTGCAGAGGTAACAAGGAAACTTGACAGAGCCCTCAGATTGCCAGGCCAAGATCTTCGAACAGATCTTGCAAGGTTCTTGCTCGTGAGTGATACTAATTTGCTCAAAATACCAATCTGTTTGGCTCAAGTTGGTATCTTCAAGATCAAGTCAGGGAAATTAGAACTTGATACTCGAAAGGCAAAATTCTTGATGGAATTCATAGGACCAAAGATCGAGTTCGAAACAGAGATAACCTTCGACAAAGACCAAATGGAATTGATGCAAGAGAAACTTTCACAGAGATATTCTTATGTTCCCTCTTCAATAAAGGAAGTACTCAATTGTGTTCGAGAAATGTACCAAGACGTCATAGAAGATGAATTAAGAGATCTGACACAAGAAAAAGCCAAGTACGGAGAGCTACTGCAAGAGCTCAAAGGCGAACCTGACAAACTACACATCGGCTATGGTGGAGGTTTAAAAGCTTGCAGTTTGTTTATTCTCTTGGATGAGCAACTCAGAAAACAGGTGAGAAACACCATAAGATACCACGGTAACGATATCGCACCGCTTTCAAGAAGGTCCTTAACACAAGACGCTATACCAATTAGCCCGTTTGGTTGGTTCACATTCAAGGTGGTCCAATGATAGGCAGATTTCCTCTATACACAGACCGATTCTTCAACAGCGATGAAGAAAAATGGCAATACGTGATCGAAATCATAGAAAGGGCTGACAAAGCCGCCAGCGAGTTCATTCTGAACTCACCAGACGGCACACTGAGGGTGGTGGGACCTTTCCAAACCAAGCGCGGCAATTGCTTGGTGATTTCATGCCCACTGCCCGCCCTTTTCAGATTTCTCGTTATGAATTTGCCAGCCGTTGTCAACTGCGTCATAAAACCAAGGAGGGCATTTGTTGAACTGACAACCTCTAAGGAGCTCTTTGAAAAACCAACAACATATATCTTGAAGGTGAAAAACGCACACTATATATCGTTCAAAAGACTTATCGAAGACTTCTACAATTTCCTCGGCATTAGGATCAAACCAGAGTAC